>DASYEX010000026.1:0-7969 GCA_036498765.1 Polyangia bacterium | reverse complement strand
TGATCGTCGTCGCCATGATCGCCGGTCGTGCGGCACCGGGCGACGATTGTGGCGGCCGGGATGAGGAGTTCAGCGGCGAGCGACCGTGGTTCGGAAGTGTCGGTCGAGTTCGTTGGCGTAGCGCCGGCCGAGCTCGGGATCGGTCGCGCGCTGCACGACCGAGGCGATCGGCTCCGGCAGTCGCTGGATGGCGGTGCGGCCGTCGGCGTTCGGCCCCGACCCGGCCTGCATGAGCAGGCCGTAGGTCGTGTGCGCGGCGTAGAGCGGATGCCCCGCGCAACAGAAGTACATGACCAGCGCCAGCGAGAAGAGGTCGGCCCGCCCGTCCACGTCCAGCCCGCGTGCCTGCTCCGGGGACATGTAAGTGACGTTCCCTTTGACCACCCCCATCTCCGTCTTGGTCACCCGTCCCTCGGCCGCCTTCACTACGCCGAAGTCGAGCAGCTTGACCTCGCCGCGCGGCGAGGCGACGACGTTCTCGGGCGAGACGTCGCGGTGGACGATCCCCATCGGCCGCCCCCGGTCGTTCTCCAGGCTATGCGCGTAATCGAGGGCCTTCAAGATCTCGGAGGCGACGTAGGCGACCATCTCGGTGGGGAGCGGCCGTCCGTTGCGGGTGATCGACTGGTTTACCATCCGTCCGAGGTCGCGGCCGGCAACGTACTCTTCCGCTAGGAAGAACTGGTTCTGCCAGCGCCCGAAGTCGTGCACGGCGACGATGTTGGGGTGGTGGAAGGCGGCCAGCAGGTTGGCCTCGTCACAGAACTGGGCGACGGCGTTCGGATCGGTCGTCAGCTCGGGGCGCAGCCGCTTGATCACCACCGGACGGCGAAAATTCCCCTCGCCAGCGGTGAGCGCCGAATAGATCTCGGCCATCCCGCCGAGACCGATCCGATCGACCAGCGTGTAGCGGCCGATCACGGCCGCCGGGCCGGCTGCCGTCGTGCCCGGGACGCGTCGGTTGTCGGCCGGCTGCCGCCGCGCGAGCACGACGAAGCTGCCGACGCTGAGGCAGAGTCCGACGGCCAGGATCGCCAGGACCGGGGCGGGCAGGGGGAGCCCCCCCGGTGCGGCAACGGGGGCCGCCGTCCCGGTCAGGATTCGCAGGCCGCCGGCGAGCGGGAGCGCGGCGACCGCGACCGGGCCGTAGAGGCCCACCCCGGGCGTGGAGAGATCGAGCGCCTGGGTGAGCGGCGCCAGCGCGCGCTCGTCGGGGACGCCCGCAGCTCCCCCAGGCACGGCGACCAGCAGACGCCGCCCGTCGGAGATGGCGACCGAGGCGGCCGCCCGCTCGGCGATGCTCGAAAGGGCGCTCGCGTCGATCCGACGTGCCGCAACCAGCAGCGGCCAGTCGGCGCGGCCGGTGAGCGCGACCGGTGCCGCGGTCACCGCCAGCACCTGTCCCTGCGCCAGCACCAGCCCGGACGCGATCTTGTGGGAGGCGCGCGCGTCGTGAAGCAGGCCGCGCGCCTCGAAGCCGGGCGGGAGCTTGGAGGTCACCACCGCCGCCGTCTCGTCGGTGTAGAGCCCGAAACCGTCGACGGAACGGCGGAACGGCTCCCACCACGGCTCGTTGAGCAGGAGGTCGCGCAGCGTCTCCTCGTCGACCTTGGCGTCGAGCGCCGCCACCAGCCGCGGGTTCGCCGTGCCGTTGCCGGTCTGGACCTCCAGCGCGCCGAGCAGCGTCCGGACACCGTCGGCGGCCCGCAGCCCGGCGGCCTGCGCCTCGTCGCTGAGCCGCTCGCCCAGACGGGTGCGCTCGACGCGCAAGAGGATGACGGCGGCGCCGGCGGTCACGCCGAGGATAGCCAGCGCGCCAGCCAACGCGCCGGCCAGCGCCGCGATTCTGCCCCCCGCCCGGGTCTTGAGCCGTCCCATCACACTGCCTCGTGCTTACTGTGCTCAGTACCCCAGTTGCGGTTGCCTCTTGTGACCGTATTTGTCGGGGACGAAGGGGCTCGGCCGCTTGTCGCCGCCCACCGAGACGGCCAGCTCGCGCGTCCCCTCCGGGCCGACGGTGATCGGCTTACGGGTAATCGTGGAGGCGGCCTCGTGCCAGGCGGAGAGCTCGTAGCGTCCGGGCGGTACGCCGTGGATGGTGAAGGCCCCCGAGGCTTGCGCCTTGACGTAGTAGGGCGAGTCGACGACCAGCACGTAGGCGTTCATCGTCGAGTGGATGTTGCAGAGCAGCTCGACCACACCCGCGTGGGTGAAGGTCTTGCTGTAGGTCGCGCCGGTAGCCCGGATGCCGGCGTCGAACTCGTTCGGCTTCGCGATGGAGAAGACGTTGTGATAGATGCGGTCGTCGTTGCGGAACTGGACCGTGGTTCCGACGGAGATCGGCAGCACGTGCGGCAGGAACGTCTTGTCGCGCTGGGTGACGATCTGGTTGGCGGCGGGGGCCGCGTGCGGCGTCGAACCGTCGATCCGCCGCAGCCAGATGACCGCGCCGCCCGGGCCGATCTGTCCGCCGCCGCTCACCATTCCGCCGACCGTCACCGTGCCGTAACCGTGGTGCGGGGAGCCGGAGGCGTGGGCGTGGGCCTCGAGCGCCGGCTTCTCCTCGACGGGCGGCGGCTCGGCGGCCTCGGGCTCGACGTGGATCGGCTCGGTGTGCGTCCCCGGCTTCCCCGCCTTGGCGCGGGCATCATTCAGGAAGGGGGAGACCGCCCGCTCGATTTGTGGATCGAGCCCCGGCATCCGCAGCAGCGTCTCCCAATTGTCGACGGCGGTCGCGAAGTCGCCCCGCTGGTAGGCGAGCTTGCCGCCCGCCATCAAGTTGAAGATGAGGTACTGCCGCTCGGTGGCCGACTTGAAGCCGATGTCCTGCGGCGTCTTCACTTGGAGAGGCAGGGGCAGGTCGTCGCCCAGCCACTTGGCGTCGCCGCCCGCGGCCCGCGCGGCGGGCGCGGCCAGGAGCAGGCCGATCGCGAACGCGGCGCCGACCGAGATCTTGCGGGTGATCATCTTCATTCGCGCTCCTCGTGCGCCGTCACCAGGTCCATACCGCCGACGAGGTGAAGACGTTGTTGGCGACCTCGGGCGCGCCCGAGAGCTCCCGGTTCACCAGGTATTCGGCCTTGAGCTGCAAGCTCTCGCCCAGGCCGACGTTCACGCCGCCGGTGATCCGATCGACGGTCAAGGTCGAGCCCGTGGCGTCCGGGAACTCCGCGTGCCGCATCTCGTACCGCCCGTAGAGCGTGATCCGGAAGGGGTCGATCGGGAGCGGGAGCTCCTCGGCCGCCTGGACCCAGAAGCCGTGCGCATAGAACTCGCTGATCTCCGGGTAGGCGCCGGTGCCGGCCAGCTTGGGCACCATGAGGACGGCCGGCACGAGCTCGCCCCCGTCCTCCTCCTCGACGTGGACGTACTCGCCCGAGAGGACCAGCGTGGGGAGGATGATCCGCAGGTCGAACCCGTACAGCGTCTGGGGGATGTCGGGGGAGAGCGTCTGGTCGTTGCGGGGGCCGTTCTCGAAGCTGCCGCCCAGCTTGATCGACGCGCGCGGCAGGTTCAGCTCGTAGCCGAGGCGCCCCGAGACGATTGGGCGGCCGGTCAGGCTGCGTGACGGGCCCTGCAACGCCTCGACGAAGGTCCCGCTGTTGGTGGCCGCCACGTTGAGGCTGACCGCCGAGTCGGCCGGGATGATCTGATAGCGGTAGAAGACCTTGAGGCCGGTCGATTGCCCGGTGGTGTAGCGCGCGACGAGCGACGGCGTGACGCCGACGCGGAAGTTGGCCTCATTGTCGAGGTACTCGATGCCGAACACCGAGTCGAACTTGCCGAGGCTGATGGAGAGCTCGGCGTTCTTGAGCGGGTTGATCTTTCCGAACGCCTGCTCGAGGAAGAGGCGCGTGTATTCGCCCGCCGGGAAGCCCTCACTCGTGTCGGGCGTGGGCGGGGCGGGAACGGGATTGTAGAGGCGCGGCAGCACTTGGAGCCGGGTGAAGATCATGACGGGGAGCTCGGGCGCGGTGTAACGAAGATCGACGTCCGCGGTATTGATGAGGAAGGATGGTTTTCCGCCGATGTCCGCCGAGCGCGGCAAGAATCCGCCTATCGTCGTGTTCGGCGGGGCCATCAGGGACGCGACCTCGCCGCGCGAGTTGATCGCCGGGGCGAACGGGTCGACGTAGTAATCGACATGGTTGCCGGCTGCGGGGGGCGGCATGAACGACGCCGGGAAGCTGGACCCGTTCCCCTGCGCCTTGGCGAACCCGACGTCGACGTAGCCGGTGATGACCAGCGGCGGCGTGTTCGAGGGGGGAGGCGGGGTGACCTCCTCGGCGGGCGGCTCGGCGGCGAGCGCCGGGTCGTCGGCGGGGGGCGGAGCGGCGAGGTTCAGGGCCGGGGCGGGGGGCGGCGCCGTGGTGCCGGCAGCGCGGGCCGATGCTGGAAAACCCGAAAGGGCGAGCAGCATCGCGAGTCCTCCAGCTTGCTTGAAGCCGAACCCGCTTCGTTCCGGACCCACGTGGCGCCTCCTTAATCTACCCGCGAGCTGGGCTCGTCGAGCCCAGGGGGAATTGAGAGCGGCTCATGCTAGCAGATCGCCAGTCGCTACAGGCATTTTCCCCCCATCGGAGCGGCCTCGGCGGCGCTGAAGGCAAGCGTGGCTCTTCGGCGAAAAGTTGGCGGGGGGAGGGCGGGAATCAGCCGCGGGCGGCGCGCCCGCGGACCGCCTCGGCCGCCGGCGCCAAGCTCTGGGAAAGCTCGCCACAGAGTTTGCGCAGCGTGGCGGTGAGCCGTCCCTTGAAGTCGAGCGGAAGGGCCGCCAACGTGGCCGGCGGTTCGAGCAGGCGACGAACCAGGCGATCCCGCAGCGACCGGCCCCGCTCGGTCACGCACAACATCTTGATGCGGCGATCGTGGTCCGCCCCCCGGCGGGCGATGAGGCCGCGCGACTCCAGCTTGTCCACGATGCCGGTGACGTTCGAGGCGTCGCAGGCGAGCGCGTCGGCCAGGACGTTCATCGGCAGCGGGCGGTCGAGGCTGCGCAGCGCCAGGCCCTGCGCGGGGGTCAGATCGAGCTCCTCGCAGAGGGCCGCCCACCAGTCACGGACGGAGAAGCAGAGCTCGGTGATCGTCCCCCAACACGGATCGACGTGATCGTCGGAGCGGCCGAGGGACCGAGCAGACGCGATCACCTGCGGGGGCTTGAGCCTCGAACTCATGAATCTATATTGTCCATGTTTTTGATGATTGACAACCTCAAATATCGTCGTATACGACTACAGCCTCGGCCGTAGCGGCCGGCGCGATCCACCAGCCACCAACCCACGTACGGGAAAGCGATGAAACACGCGACCAGAGAGAGCCCCACGCGGCGCGCGCGGGCGACCATGTCCCTTCTGCCTTTTCTGATGTTGGCCGGCGCGGGATGCTCGCGCTCCGGCGCGGCGCCGGTGGCCAGCGCCGATGCCGAGGCAGCGCCCATCGCCGTCAAGCTGATCGCCGCCCAGACGGTCAAGTCGCCACGGGTGGTGACGCTGTCGGGCTCGCTCATCGGCGCCGAAGAGGCGGACGTCGCCGCCGGCGCCGCGGGGAAGGTGGTGGCCACCTTCGTCGAGCGGGGCTCCCTCGTGAAGAAGGGGGCGCTCCTGGCGCGGCTCGATTCGCGCGCCGTCACCGCGCAGGCCGCGCAGGCGGCCGCCGACGCGGAGTCGGCCAAGGCCCAGGCCGCGCAGGCGCAGCTCGACTGCGGGCGCGTCGAGCGGCTCAACGAGAAGGGGGCCATCTCCAAGGCCGATTACGACAAGGCGCGCACGCAGTGCCAGACCACCAAATGGTCGGTGGAGTCGGCCGACGCCCGCAAGACGCTGACCGCCGAGGCGCTGCGCGACACCGAGATCCGCGCGCCGTTCGCTGGCGAGATCGTCGAGCGCGCGGTGACGGCGGGCGAGTACGTGCGCGCCGAGTCGCGGGTGGCCACCCTGGTCAACACCGACTCGCTGCGGGTCGAGATCACCGTCCCCGAGTCGGACGTCGCCCTGGTGAAGCAGGGGATGCAGGTCGACTTCCGCACCGCCGGCGACAGCGGCGGGAAGGTCTTTCACGGCAAGATCCGCTACGTCGGACCGGCGGTCCGCAAGCAGAGCCGCGACGCCGTCGTCGAAGCGGTGTTCAAGAACGACGACCACGACCTGCGGCCGGGAATGTTCGTGACCGCGCGGCTGGCGGTCGGCGAGCAGGACCTCCCCGCGGTCCCCACCGCGGCCGTGCGCGCCGACGGGAACCTCCACCACGTCTTCGTCGACGTGAGCGGGCGGCTCGAAGACCGGCTGGTTCAGACGCGAGAGCCCCTGGACGGGCAGACGCCGATCGTCAACGGCCTCAAGGCTGGTGAGCAGGTGGTCGCCGAGCTGACGCCCGACGTGCGCGACGGCGCGCGGGTGAAGTAGGTAGGTCGACCATGCAGTGGCTCGCCTCGATCTGCGTCCGCCGCCCCGTCTTCGCGACGGTGCTCATCCTGTTCATCATCGTCGTCGGCGTCATCGGCTACAAGCAGCTCAACGTCGATCGTTTTCCCAACGTCGACCTGCCGGTCGTCAACGTGGTCACGCTGCTCCCCGGCGCCGCGCCGGAGGAGGTGGCCACCGAGCTCTCCGACAAGATCGAGGAGGCGATCAACACCATCAACGGCATCGACGAGCTGCGCTCGATCTCGACGGAAGGTGTCTCGCAGGTCGTCGTCAGCTTCAAGCTCGACAAGGACGTGAACGTCGCCGCGCAAGAGGTGCGCGAGCACGTCTCGACGATCGTCAACGATCTGCCGGAGGGGACCAAGAGCCCGGAGATCAGCAAGCTGGATCCCGACGCCGCGCCGGTCCTTTTCCTTGCCTTGCAGTCGAATCGACCGATTCGAGAGGTGACCGAGTACGCCGATCACGAGATCCGCGAGGCGCTGGAGAACGTCTCGGGCGTCGGGCAGGTCTCGATCGTCGGTGGACGCAAGCGGCAGATCCAGGTGGTGCTCGATCCGGAGCGGCTGCGGGCGGCGCAGCTCACGGCTGTCGATGTGCAGCGAGCCATCGTGAGCCAGAACGTCAGCACCCCCGGCGGCACCGTCGACACCGGCCCCTCGCTGCTCACCTTCCGCGTGAGTGGGCGCGTGCCCAGCGCCGAGGCGGTCGGCGAGATCGTCGTCCGTAACGTCGACGACCACCCGATCATGATCCGCGAAGTCGGCCAGGTGGTCGACGGACAGGAAGAGGCGACCACCGCGGCCAGCATCGCCGGCAAGGAGGCGGTGGTCCTCTCGATCCGCAAGCAGTCGGGCGAGAACAGCGTGGCGGTGGTCGACGCTCTCCACGAGCGCATGAAGGATCTCGCCCCCACGCTCCCCTCCGGCTACAAGCTGGAGGTCATCCGCGACAACACGGAGACCACCCGCACCAGCGTCGACGCGGTCAAAGAGCACCTGATCCTGGGGTCGATCCTGGCCTCGCTGGTCGTGCTGCTCTTCCTCGGCAACCTCCGCAGCACCATCATTGCCGCGCTGGCCATCCCGACCTCGATCGTGGGTACCTTCCTGCTCATGTGGCTGATGGGGTTCACCCTGAATACCATCTCGCTGCTGGCGCTGGCGCTGGCGGTCGGCATCGTCATCGACGACGCCATCGTCGTGCTGGAGAACATCTTCCGCTATATCGACGAGAAGAAGGTGCGGCCGATGCCGGCGGCGATCTACGCCACCAAGGAGATCGGCCTGGCGGTGCTGGCGACGACGCTGTCGCTGCTGGCGGTCTTCATCCCCGTCGCCTTCATGAACAGCATCCCGGGGCGGTTCCTGCGCAGCTTCGGCCTGACCATGGGCGCCGCCATCGCCATCTCCCTGTTCGTCAGCTTCACCCTGACGCCGATGCTTGCGTCGCGCTGGCTGCGGCTCGACACGCGCCCCGAGGGCGAGCGGACCAAGACCGTGCTCGAGCGCCTCGTGGACTCGTTCTACCGCCCGATCGAGCGCCTCTAC
>DASYEX010000025.1:0-8150 GCA_036498765.1 Polyangia bacterium | reverse complement strand
GCATCCGAACCCCGCGGTTCCGGGAACCGCCCCGGGATTGGTCACGCCCACTCCGACCGCGCGCGTGCCTGGCGTGTCCACGGACGAAGGGATGACCGACGAGGAAGCCGACGTGTCCGATCTGGATGCCGGAGCGCTGCGGCGCTTGCTCGCTCGCCTGCGCCCGAGCGCGCCCGCGGTGCTGACGGCGCCCGCCAGCGGTGGTGACAGCGCCGACGTTCTCGGCGACGATGATGGACGCGTGAACGACGAGCTGGCCGACCTCGATGGTGATGAGCTGCGCCGGGTGGCGAGCTCGCTGACGGTGGGGTCGCTGTGAAGCGATTCTCCGGCGTTACTTTGGGCCTCTTGCTGGCCGGCACCACCGTCCGCGCCCAGCCGAGGCCGGCGCCCGCGCCGCCGACTCCGCCGGCCGCCGATCAGCGGACGCCCGATCAGCTACGCAAAGAGGTCCTCGATCGAATGCGGGCGCTGCGCGCCTTCAAGATCGTCGAGGCGCTCAAGCTCGACGAGGCGACGTCGGGCCGTCTGTTTCCGATCCTCGCGCGTTACGACGATCGCCAGATGGCGATCGCCGGCGAGCGGCACGCGCTCATGCACGAGCTGCGCGAGGAGACCGAGGCCGCCCGCCCCGACGATGCCCGCCTGACGGCGACGCTCAACAAGCTCCAGGCCATTCGGGGCAAGGAGCGCGCGCTGCGTGACGATCGGGTCAAGGACGTCCGCAAGGTGCTGACTCCGATCCAGCAGGCCAAGCTGGTGCTCTTGCTGCCCCGCCTCGAGCGAGACTTCGCGGGGTGGATCCACCAGGCCTCGGGGCGCGGCGGTCCGCCCAGCCTCGGCGACGAGCCGTAAGATCCCGAGCTGATCGCGTCGAGCGGAGCGCGGCTTTGCCGCGTGGAGCTCATCGCGGGGAGCGCGGGACCCTGTGAGGGTCCCGAACTAGAACGTGTAGCCGACGCCGCCGCCCAGGAAGAAGGCGTCGTAAAAGCCGCCCTCGAGGCGCGCTTCCCAGCCGCGCAGCGTGGGGACGCGAAAGTCGACCCCCAGCACCGCGTTGAGGATCGGCACCGCCGCCGGCACGTCCTGCAGCTCGCTGGTGATGCTGTTCGGGCCCGGCCTGCACTGGCTCGTGTCGGCCGCGTTGGCGTCGGTGCAGCCACTGAGATTCCGGATGCGCTCGATGTGACCGCTCAAGATTCCAACCCCTACGCCCGCGCCGTAGTGCATGCCGAACCAATTGGTGAAGAAGGCGTGCCAGATGAACGAGGCATCGAACCCGTAGAGAGCGAAGTTGTCGAAGTGAAGGAAGCTCACATCGGTGGCGGCGGTCGCGCTGCTGCCCAGCCAGTTTCCGTCGGATGGCGACATGTTCTGGTAGTTGAAGGAGAGCGCGATGTCGAAGTTCCCCTTGCGGCGAAAGGCCTGGATGCCCGTGCCCCACGACGAGAGCGGAACGTTGTGTTTGGTGAACTGGTTGAGCAGCCACCCGGGGACCGAGACCCAGACCAGCCGGGCGGCGACGCCGTAGGAGAGATCGGCGGGCCGTTGGACCGGCAGCTCTTCGCCCAGATCGACCTTGGGCTTGGCCGGCGTCTGGGTGGCGGCGCCCGGGGCTCCGGTCGTCTCGTCACCCGTGGCGGGGGTGGGGGCGGGCGCCGTCTCGGCGGCGGCCGGACGGGCCAGGGTGGCCAGCAGGGCGGCGACGATCAGAGGGGCGCGAAGGCGGTGGGCCATGCAATCATCTCCTCGTGGCAACGGCGGGCGCGATTATACACATCACGTGGTTGTTGGCCGGGTTGGTGGCGGTCGACGGCGGGGGGCCATCGAATTCTCAGGCGACCAAGAAGCCGACGCGCGCGGACGTGGAGGCCTCTCTCGCCAAGTCGTCGGCTCCGGGCGACCTGCAACGCTGGGCGGCGAGCGCCGACGGGATTCTGACGGTGGTGGCTGCGGATCGCGGCGCCTCGGAAACAGTGCGCGGGCGGGCGCTGGCGGCGCTGGCCTACGCGCGTACGGCCCGGGTGCACGCCTTTCTCGAGAACTTCATCATCGAGAAGACGCCCTCGAGCACGGCGGTCGATCACCTGCTGCTCCGCCGGGCGGCGGTCTCGCTCGGGTGGCAGGGCGGGGCGCGGGTGGTGGAGCTCGTCGCGCCGCTCCTGGACAGCACCGACGCCGAGGTGCGGCTCGACGCGGCGGCGGCGCTGGGTCTCTGCCGAGAACGGGATGCCGAGGCGCCGCTGCGGGCGCGGCTGGCGGTCGAGACCGAGGCGGGGGTCAAGCGCCAGCTCGAGGCGGCGCTCAAGGCCGTGACCGCGGCGCGCTGATCGAGCTCCTCAATCCAGCTCGGCGAGGTCGGTCTCGACCAGGAGGTACAGCGCCCGCAAGAACGTCAGGCGCTCCTCGGGGTCGCCGAACTCGTCGAGCATCACCCGGAGCGAACGTTGGCCGTCGAGCATGTCCAGCACGGCGCGCGGGGTCTCGCCGATCTTGAAGGCCTCCGGTTCGACGCGGCCGCGGCCGGTGGCGACGGGGCGTTGGTCGCCGAGCGGCTCGAAGCGCCGCTCGAGCAGCGCGGCCGGCATGTTGATGACGCCGGCCCCCAGGATCTCGAAGGTGTCGAGGCCCAGCGGGAAGCTCTCCTGCCGGTTGCTGACGCCGCGGTAGAAGGCGAAGGCCCCCTCGGTCCAGGCGAAGACGTCGATCACTCGGTCGCGCACCTGCTCGGAGAGGAGCCGGAAGACGTCGAGCGGCCGCAGCATCCCGAGCGCGACCAGCGTGTCTCCCAGCTTGCCGTTGTAGTGCGGCAGCATGCTGAGGGCGAGGTCCAGATCGGCCGGCCCGAGGATCCCGCGACCCACCAGGTACGCGCCGAACCGCTCGCCGGGGTCGCTCGAGCTCACCGACTCGGGCGCGCCGCCCACCAGGAAGATCTCTTTCTCGGCGCCGCCCAGCTCGAAGTGCAGAAGGCCGGTCTCGTTCGCCAGCGCGAGATCGCAAAAGAAGCGCATCGGCGTGATGACGCTGATCTCGCCCGCGCTGTCGGGCGGACGCTTGGGGGCCGCCGACACGAAGCGGCCGACGTCGCTCTTGGTCTGGCCGCGCACGCCGGTGCGTCCCGAGGTGCCGCCCTCGCCCGGTCGCGACACCGGCGTGAACCGGCGCGCCGAGGAGTGCTCGACGTCGGTATCGGGCCAAGGTTCGAGAGCGGTGGCGGACGCCGCGAGCGCCGAGTCGGTGGCGGGGCGCGACACCGTCGGCGCCCCCTGGTCGGCGGCGGTGGGCGACGGGACCAGCGCGCTCGCGTGCGGGTCGGCGGGCGCCTCCGCGCCGGGACGCGGCTTCTCCGTCTTGCGGACGGACTGCAGGACCTGCGCGGCCGTGTCGGGGTCGGCGTCGAGCAGCTTGCCCGTGAAGGCGCGCAGGTCGGTCGGCCCCACGCGTTTTCCGACGGAGAACAGATAGTCGGCCAGCTCGTCGTGCAGCTCGACGGCCGTTTGGGGCCGCTCAGCGGGATCCTTCCTGAGCGCCCGACGGAGGATGCGATCGAGCGCGCGCGGGAGATCCGCCCCGTATTTGTCGAGCCGGTCGAGGTGCACGTCGCGCACCTTGAGCAGGACGTCCAGATCGGCGGAGGCGGAGAAGAGCCGGCGTCCCGTGAGCAGCTCGGCCAGGACGATGCCGACGGCGAACAGATCGCTGCGCGCGTCGACGGGGCGGCCCACCACCTGTTCGGGCGACATGTACCCGTACTTCCCCTTCAGCGTCCCGGCCTGCGTCTTCGACTCGCGCCGCTTGGCGTGGGCGATGCCGAAGTCACCCAGCTTCACGTCGCCGCGGCGGGAGATGAAGATGTTCGACGGCGAGATGTCCCGGTGGACGATCTGCATCGGCTTGCCTTCCATGTCGCGCGCGTTGTGAGCGTAGTCGAGCGCCTCCAGCATCTCCTGGACGATGAACAGCGCCAGCGGCGGCGGCACCCGCACCTTCTTCTGCGCGGCGATGCGCAGCAGGCCCAGCGCGTCGAACCCGTCGATGAACTCGAGCGCGGTGAAGTACTGGCCGCCCACCTCGCCGAAATCGAGGATCTGGACGATCTTCGGGTGGGTCAGCTGCGCCGTCAGCTTGGCCTCGTCGATGAACATCGTGACGAACCCGGGATCGGCCGCGAGATGCGGCAGGATCCGCTTGATGACCAGGATCTTCTCGAAGCCGTGCGACGAGCTGATCTTCGCGCGGAAGACCTCCGCCATGCCGCCCACCGCCAGACGCTCGAGCAGCGTGTAGCGGCCGAACGCCACCGGCCCGGCCGGCGCAGCCTCTCGGGACATACCGACTCGACTATAACGTCTGGCGAAGCTCGCGTGGCGCCGACTAGCGGCGTTTCCCGAGCGTCTTGCGGAGCGCCAGAGGTTCGACGGTTTCGCCCGCCAGCTCGAGGGTCCGGTAGGCGGAGCGGCGCGCGCGCGCCTGGCTCTCCTCGGTGGCGGTCGCCCCGACGAGGAGGCGCAGCCCCTCCTCGTAGTACCGGCGCTCTTCTTCCACGATCTCCGTGCCCAGAAGGCGCGCGGTTTCGGCGTCCCCCTTGGTGGCGCAGAAGGCGCCCAGCGCGCCGAGCCGCGCCATCGACAGCGCCTTCCCCGTCACATATCCGGCAGACGATCGCTCCTCGTTGGTCTGGAGGGAACGCAGGAAGGCGAACAACTTGGAATATCCGCCGGAACGCGGGTCGTACTCGGGGAGGCCCACGGCCGCCAGCCGGGCCGAGAGCCGGCGGCACTGGCGCGCGCCGTCACCGCACTGCTCCGCGAGCGAGAGCTTCATCTCCAGGTCGTCACAGTCGGTGATCCAGAGGGCGGCCACCTCGGCCAGCTCGATCGCCGCCTTGAGCGCCATCCGCAGCGCGTCGCCCACCTCGACGCCCTCCTTTCCCAGCCCCTCGTTGAGGGCGGTGATGACCCGCTGGATCGAGGGCTGGTTCTTTGCGTCAAGCTCGTTGACGAAGTTCTCGGCGGCGACCATGTGGGTTTTCTCAGGCGAAAAAAACTGTACGCGAGACTATAAAGCACCGGCCGGACCGGCCGATGTACAGATCTGCAGACCCTGCCACAGGTCGGCTTGCGCCGCTAGCGTGCTGCGAGCTGCGCCTGCCGACGGTGGCGTGTCCGCGGAAGGCGTTGTCTTGTTCCCGATCGCGGCTCGTTTGGTAAAGGTGCTCGGCCCGGCAGCTCTCGCGCTGGCCGTCGGCACGGGGGCGGGTTGCGCCGACGGTCCGGACGAGCCTGTGCTTCCCGTCGGATCCTCTCCCAGCTCGACGTTGCACGCCGATCTGGTCGAGGCCAAGGCCCCGGTGGCCATCGCCGCCGCGACCGGCGCCTCGGGCGGGAACAGCAACAAAGGGAGCTCGGGCGGCTCGGCGCCCAAGGTCATCTACCTGGTGTACGCCGACGGCAAGACGCCGCTTCCGACGACCGGCTACGACGCCTGCAGCGGCGTCGCGCCCAAGTTCAACTGCAGCTTCGGCACGTCGCTGCTCGACTGCCAGCAGCAGATTCAGACCCTTCTCGACCGCTGGTACGCCGACTTCAACGTGATCTTCACGCTGACCCGTCCGACGAGCGGCAGCTTCTACACCGAGGTGGTCTCCTCGGGTGGTGGCGGGTGGTGCGGCGTCGCCAGCACCGTCGCCGGCGTCGCGCCGTTCCTCTGCCAGGACCTGCACGGCGGCGTGGCTTACACGCTGGACGGAGGCGCCAACGCGCACGATACGGCGGTCATCATCGCGCAAGAGCAAGCGCATCTCCTCGGTCTCGAGCACGTCTCGGACGACAACGACATCATGTACCCCTTCATCTGCAAGGGGTGCGACGGCTTCGAGAATCAGGCGCTGGCGGTCAGCGGCGACAAGTGCGATCGGCAGACCCAGAACTCGTATCAGATGATGATGGCGGCCCTCGGTCCTTGGGGCGGCGGTCCGAAGCCGTCGGCGTTCGGCTGCATCAAGGACGTCTCGCCGCCGGTGGTGAGCTTCCTCGCGCCCGGCAGCAACGAGAAGATGGGACACGACTTCTCGGTCAAGGTCGACGCGCACGACGACTGCGAGCTGTCGGACGTCACCATCAACGTCGAACCTCAGGGACTGTCGGCCAGCGCCCGCAAGGGCCCTTATGAGTGGGACCTCACCGGCGTGGATGGTGATCAAACCATCACCGTCACGGCCGCGGACGGCGCCGGACACAAGACGGTCGCCACGCTGGCGATCTCCGCGCCTTCGGTCGGCCAGTACGCCGCGCCGGCGAGCGGCTCCGCCGCGGGCGGGTGTACCATGGCCTCCGGGGCGTTCGGCGCCGCCGGGCTGCTTCCCTCGCTGGCGGTGCTGTTGCTCTTCGTCGGCCGTTCTCGCCGCCCGCAGAAGCGCCGCCGCCTGATCCGAGGCGCGCTGGCCGAATAGCGGGGGCGACCCGAATCAGGCGTGGCCGGAGCGGCGGCGGAGCGTCCATTCGAGCGCCAGCAGGGCGAGACCCAGCAGGAGCAGCGGCGGGCGCGACCAGATCTCGACGGTCTCCTGCCGGCCGACGTGCACCTCGCGCGAAGGGCGGACTTGCAGGCGGGGGAGCTCCTCGTAGTGGTAGTCGCCGCCACTGGCTTGCGCCAGCTCCTTGAGGACGCGGTCACGCGCGGCGACGTCGTCCAGCTCGGGGCCCCCCGCGCGCACCACGAACGTCTCGTCCTGCGTCACCTTGCGCCCGTCGATCGTCGCCTCGCCGGTCAGGCGGTAGGCGCCGGACGGCAGCGTGCCCGCGTCGATCTGGACCTCGCCGTCCGCGTCGGTGGTGGCGTGGAGCGTGCGAACCGGTTTGTCGGGCGTCTCCGTGTTCACGACGACGACCTGAACGTCGACGTCGCGGGCCGGGGAGTAGTCGGCGTGCACGGCCCGGACGCGCGCGGTCACCGGCTGGGCGCGCCGGAACTCCTGTCGCTCGAGGTCGATGTGCAGCAGCGTGAGCGCCGGATCGCGCACCAGCCAGTGGATGGCGTTCTCCCAAAAACGCTGGAAGGCGCGCCCGTCGTCCCCCTCGCCGGCGGCGAGAAATCCCCAGTGCCAGACGCTATCGGTCAGGACCGCCAGCGATCGCCCCTTGCCCGCGTCGCTGACCACCACCACCGGCGCCGGCTTGCCGTCGGCCCCCTTGAGCGTCGGGTGCGCCAGCAGCGTCGTGGCGTTGGGCTTGACGCGCGGCACGCGGTTCACCCCCTCGAGCGGGGGGAGCTTGCCCCAGCGCGCCTCGTTCTCGTGCGGGTCCAGCGACAGCGAGGTTATCGGGTGGGTGTGCCCCTCCGCCGTGAGGCGTGGCTTGAACGCGTCGGTGGTGAGGGTCGGGTCGCTTTCTCCTTCCATCGTGGGCGGCGAGGGCGGCAGCTCGACGGGGAGCACGTCGCGCAGCGAGGTCAACCCGTATCCGCCGCTGGTGAAGGAGAGATCGCCGCCGACCATGGCGATGGCGCCCCCCTCCTCGACGTAGTCGCGCACGTTGGGGAGAAACGGCTCGACGCCGTAGGGGGCGTAGTTGAAGTTCTGGAAGATCACCAGGTCGAACGAACGGAGCTGCTCCTCGAAGATCTCGAAGGTCGGAAACGGGATCAGCGACAGGTCGTCGTGGTTCCAGGGCTGCTCGTCGGTCTCCGTGCGCAGGATGAAGAACGACACGAGGTCGACGTTCGGATCGCGCCGCAGCATCGAGCGAAGGAAGCGCTCGTCCCACGACGGCCGCCCGGCCAGGTGCAAAATGCGGACGCGATCCCGGATCACCTTGAGCGTGAACGACTGCTGGTTGTTGCTGGCCAGCGCCTCGCCGGTGAGCACCGGGGTGGAGATGCGAAAGACGAAGTTGCCCGGGTGATCCGGCAGCCAGTCGAACGAGATCTTCTCCTCCGAACGGTCGCCGCGCAGGATGACGCCGCGGCTGGCGACCGGCCGCCCGTCGCGCTCGAGCGTCACCTCGACCTGCCGATCGGGCAGCCCGGTCTGCCTGATCACGGCCTCGATGCTGGCGGGCGTGCGGACGAACGCGAACTGATCGGCCAGCACGGCCGCGACCGACAGATCGCGCAGCGATTTCTCGCCGACGCCCACGGTGTGCACCGGC
>DASYEX010000024.1:0-27035 GCA_036498765.1 Polyangia bacterium | reverse complement strand
TATCGTGGCGATCTCCGGGACGACCGGGTCCGCGTAGCCGTCGGAGAAGTGAGGGTAGTACGGACGGGTGGAGGCCGCGCTCAAGACGCCGGCGCCTGCCAGCAAGCACAAGACCTGCCGATCTCGATCGTCGGACAGACGGCCGAGCAATGATTGTCGCAAGCGTTCCGGCTTGGAGGGAATCCAGTTGCCGTCCCGCTGGCGATCGAACGTGGCGATGCGGAGGATCAAGTTTCCGGCGACGCGCGACGCGGGCACGTCGACGACGTAGCGGATCTCGAGGGGCGTGCTCGGCGCCGCGCCAGGGGTCGGTGCCTGCGCGCCGACGCTCGCCTTCTCGACGAGCGCCCGCCAGTCAGGGTGCTGCGGTCGCTCGCGCCGGGCCCGCACGGCGGGAGGCGGCGACCATCGCGCCCGTGTCGGGGGATCGCCAGGCGTCGCCTCGTCGTCCGGATCGTCATCGTCATCCTCGGGATCGTCGCGCTCTTCGTCGAGAGCGCGATCGGACAGATCCTCGACCCTCGTCACCGTGGGGATGGAGAAGCAGATCCCCGCGCGCCTCGGCCGCGAGCAAGGTCGCCCAGACATGCTTGCAGCGCCCCTCCGTCTCGAAATACGGACAGGTACAAAAGACGCCGAGCCCCGTCCTTCTGGCGCTGAGCAGGACCGCGTAAGCGTCCGAGCCCCTCACGGTGGCGTGTACCTCGCCGCGCGACGCGACGTCGATCTTCACGGCACGGCGCTCGAAGTAAGCGGCGCCGCGAGCACGAACCACGGCAGGAAACTCGCGGGCGAAAACCTGGCTGAGCACGACGCCGCGCCAACTTAGCACGCGCCGCTCGACGCGAAACACACCGAGGTGTCTCCCTGCTCATCGCCCCCGATCGGAAGATCGGCGCCCACCGGCTAGCTGATCTTTTCGGCCAAGCTGACCTGGCACCTACGGCGGTTGACTTGAGCGTGGCGACGGGGAAGATCCTCTCCCTGCCGGCGGTCACCCGCCGGGGAAGGGTCGGAGCGGGCGGCGGCGGACTACACTGGGGCAACGATTGATGAAGGCGGTACGCAGCGGCCACCACAAGTGAGCTAAATTATTTGTCATCAGCCGGAGTGGCGAAACGGTATACGCAGCGGACTCAAAATCCGCCGCCCTTACGGGCTTACGAGTTCAAGTCTCGTCTCCGGCACCACGGGAATCGTTCGGGAATCGGCGGTAGAGGAGGCCAGGTGGCGCTGTCGCTCGAAACGCGAAACGCCCCTCCGCGCTATTCGGTGTTCTCGCGCATGCATGACGCTGCTCGATCCCCGCTGATTCCCCGCCTCGCGGGCCGACCCTGGCGAAGTCGACCGCTGCCCCTGGACCCCGTGTCACTATGGTGCGCGTGCGACTTGCCGTGACTGTGGGCTGGGCTATCTGCCTGGGCGTTCTCGTTTGCGGATGGCCCGCCCGCGCCTTCGCGCGCAAGATATCGACCGGCTTCTACCTGGAGGTCCGCGGCGACGAGAGCATCAAGAGGAGGCTGGAGGCGAAGCTCGAGTCCCTCCCCTGCTTCGAGGAGGCGGATCTCCACTCGACCGACATCTACGAAACGACCAGCGAGCCTGGCGGCGAGTGCCACGCCTTCCGGAGGTTTCGAAGGTCGTCGTCCTTCGAGTTTTCTTATCTGCTGCGGATCGCGCTCAAGGATTCGGTCCGCGGCCGCCGGAGCTTCGCACTCACGTTCTACGAGCTGCGCGGGAGAAGGTTCGAGCGGTCCTTCGAGTCTGGAACGTTCCGATACCCCGACGCCCGGTTCGTCGAGGAAGCCGCCAACCAGATCGCCATCCGGACCTTCATGCTGCCGCCGCCGCCAAGCCGCGGGCACCACGAATCGGAAGACACACCGAGCCTTCTCGATGAGCCCACGCCGTGATTGGCGCCGGCGTTCGCGCAGACCCCGATCTCCGTCATCGCCGCCCGAGCGGCTACGACATCAGCAGCCGAGGTGCCGAGTGCCTTCTGCAGGCTGAGATGCGGTGGTTGCCGACGATCTGCGCGCTCCTGATCTGTGGCTCAGCGCCCTCCATCCGCGCTGCTTCGAGCAACTCTACGGAGAGCAGAAACCACGGCGGTTCGGAGGTGCGGTCGTTTCCCTGGATGGACACGACCTACGACTTTGGCGACGGGAACAAGATGTCGTTTTCGAAGGGCATGTACGCGGACCTGGACGCCGATGGTGAATGCAACGTCTGTGATCGCATTCGGCAGATTGCCTTCGGCGACGTCGACGGCGACGGCCGGGAAGAGGCCCTGCTGGTCATCAGCAGCAACCTAGGAGGGGCCGGGACGATGATCGGTGGATACGTGTTTGGTCTGGAGAATGGTGTGCCCGTGCTGCGTGCGACGATCGAAGGAGGGGATCGAGGCGACGGTGGCATCGAGTCGATGAAGGTCCAGAACGGACTCGTCCTCGTACGTCGATTCGGCAATGAGAATTCAGGGGCCTGTTGCCCGAACCGGATTGAAATCGAGAAGTGGGCCTGGACTGGCACTGCGCTGGAACAGCGGGGCAAGTCGACCTCGGTGCGCCGTGCGCCGAAGCCGTGGTTCGCTTTTGGCGGAAATCGCGCCGCAGGCGGACGGCACTCGAGCGGCTCGTCAAGGCTGTCGGGGGCCGCTGCTCGTTGACCCGGCAGGGCCGGTAGGCCCGGAAAAGCCGGAGCGAGGGAGTCGAGGGATCGCCCGACTATCGGCGCGAGAGTCGTCTCCTGGTGTCCACTCTGATGAGACGCCGACACCAAAATGAAGATACCAGCGTCGTGCTCGCGGGGGCCTTGCTAGCGGCGCGGAGAGCGCGAGCGCGGCAGGAGTCCGGCTCCGAACACCGCGGTCACATCCCGGGCAAGGCGTAGCGCATGGTCGACGTCGGTCGGCTTGGCCTCGGTGGCGCCGTTGATGACCAGGTGGGCGAGGCCGTGGACGAGGGCCGTCGCGGCCAGGATCATCCGGTCGAAGGGGAGGGGCGCGAACACGCCTTCTGCCTGGGCGGCGCGCAGGCGGCGCTCTTCCTCGGCGTAGAACGCGTCGAAGCGGCGGCGGACGTCGCGGGGCATCTGATCGGCGATGCCGGGCAGCTCCATCGCCCGGAAGTGGGCGGGGTGAGCGACGGCGAAGCGGATGTAGGCGATGCCGGTGAGCTGGAAACGACGGCGCTGATCGTCGCCTGCCTCGGTGACGGCGTCCTCGAGCGCCGCGAGCAGCCGCTGGGCGCACTCGCCGGCGACGGCGGCGACGAGCGCCTCCTTGTCGGCGAAGTGGTGGTAGGGGGCGGCCTCGGAGACGCCGGCGCGGCGGGCGATGTCGCGGAGCGAGAGGCGCTCCGGCCCGACCTCGGGGAGCGCTTGCAGCGCGGCGGTCAGCAGTGCCTGGCGCAGATCGCGGTGGTGGTAGCCGCGCTTTCGGGGCGGCTTGGGCCGGACTCGGCGTCGGATCGGGGGCGGCGACAAGGGTCTGGATCTCGAATCTTAACATCGTTAAGATAGTCCTCCAAAAAAACGGAGGTTCCGATGCCGCAAGCGCGCGTGGGTCGTTTGTCGCTGGAGTACGCCACGACGGGGGACGAACGAGCCCCGCCGCTCGTCTTGATCATGGGGACGGCGGCGCCGCTCACGATGTGGGACGACGAGTTCTGCGACGCGCTCGCGTCGCGCGGCTTTCGCGTCGTGCGCTTCGACTACCGCGACACCGGCCGCTCGAGCCAAACGCCCGGCCCGATGCCGGCGTCGATCCAGGAGATGATGACGGCCTTCGCGGCCGGGCGCCTCCGGCCCGCGTACGCTCTCGAGGACCTCGCCGACGACGTGATCGGCCTCCTCGACGCGCTCGGAATTCAGCGGGCGCGTCTCCTCGGCCTTTCCCAAGGGGGCGGGGTGGCCCAGCTCGCGGCGGTGCGCGCCCCGACACGGGTGAGCGCGCTGACGTTGGTCGCGACGTCCACGGCCAGCCCCGACGTTCCGCCGCCGACGCCCGAGGCGATGGGGGTGATGATGAGCCCGCTTCCGACCGACCGCCGCAGCTTCGTGGACTGGAACGTCCTCATGTACACGCACACCGGCGCGAAGAATCCGCCGCCCGACGTCGATTGGATCCGGCGGCGGGCGGAACGGACGTGGGATCAGGGTTGGACGGTGGCCGGGTTCCTCCGGCACCTGCTCGCGGTCATCTCAGCGACGAACCGAAAGCCGCTGCTGGGGTCGTTGAAGATCCCCGTGTCGATCGTGCACGGCGAGGCCGATCCGATCTTCCCGGAGCCGACCGCAAAGCAGCTCGCCGAGGTCATTCCGGGCGCGCGGCTCCGGATCGTCCCGGGCATGGGGCACGACCTGCCGTCACCCTTCTGGCCGGCCATCTTCGAGGCGATTGGGCCTGGTCGTGGGGCGTGAGCGAGTTCAAGTCTCGTCTCCAGCACGCCTCAGAATTATTGGTGAATTGGACGGTTGGGAGGGCAGGTAGCGACGGCGGTCTGCAGGCGGGCGCTATCGACGTGCTTTGGGTATTCTCGCGCGCATTGCGCTGCTTCGTCGCGCACTATCGAATGCTCCCCTCCTTCTAGCGTCAGGTGCAACGATGATGCACGCGACTGTCCTGTTCTGCGGCGTGATGTTCGCGCCCGACGCCGAGGTCGTCCGGGTGGTGAACGTCGTCCCCGAGGACCTGAAGCCGCTCGCGTCGCTGCCTCGGCTGCGCGAGCTGCGGATCGACTGGACGAACCCGCATGAATCCCCGCGGGGGCTGCCCTTCGACCTCGGCCCGCTTGCGCACCTCGATCATCTGGAGGTGATCGCGCTGGCCAAGATGCCCGTCCGCGATCTGACGCCGCTTCACGGGCTCGTCCGATTGCGCGAGTTGAACGTCGGCGGCACGCAGGTCCGCGATCTATCGCCGCTCACGGGGCTGCGCGAGCTGCAGGTGCTGGCTCTTTCGTGGACCAGAGTGCACGACCTGGGGCCGCTGCGGAGCGCCGAGCGGTTGACCAAGCTGAACATCACCCAGACGCAGGTCGAGGACTTATCGCCACTGGCCGGCCTCGGCGCGCTCGAAGAGCTGCAAATGGCGGACACCAGGGTCCGAGACCTGGGGCCGTTGCACCACCTCCGCCACCTCAAGCGCCTCGACATCACCAACACGCCCGTCGCGGCGTCGGCCGTCGCGGCGCTGCGCGCCGCGAACCCCGGTCTGGAGATCGTCGGCGCTCCCAGCGGCAAGACGCGCCACAAGCAATAGCTTGAGCCGGGCCCCCCGCGTCCTTGCGCAAACCGGGCGGCGCCGGGCTTGGCCGCCGCCCGCGTGTGTGTTTGGGCGTTACTGCAAGATCACCTTGCTCGGGCCGAAGGCGTTGTCGAACGTTCCGTTGCCGAGCTGGCCGAAGGAGTTGCTCCCCCAGCATGAGATCCCCAGTGCCTGCGTCGTCACGCAGGTGTGAGCGCTGCCGGCGACCACGCTGGTGGCAGCGTCGCTGCCCAGGTTGACGGCGACCGGGCTCAATCGAGTGACGCCGCTGAGGTCACCGATCTGGCCGCTGTCGTTTTCGCCCCAGCACTGGACCTGGCCGCCGCTCAACAGGGCGCAGGTGTGGTCCCACCCGAGCGCGATCTGGGTGACGGTCCCGGTGAGGCCGCTGACCTTGGCGGGCGTCGATCGCGTGATCTGGGTGCCGTCGCCCAGCTCGCCGAATCCGTTGAAGCCCCAGCACCAGACGGTGCCATCGGCGTGGAGCGTGCACGTATGCCCCGAGCCGGCGGCGATGGCGACGGCGGTCGAATCGGTCGTCACGTACTGGGCGGTGTCGGCGTTGCTCGTGTCCCCGGTACCGAGCTCCCCGTTGAAGTTTCCGCCCCAGGCGAAGAAATGCCCGTCACCGAGCAGCGCCAGCGTGGAGTCGGTGCCGGCGACCAGCGAGCGGATGGGGACATTCGCGCCGGTGATGCCGGAGACCTGCACCGGCGTCGAGCCCGAGGTGCTCGTTCCGTTTCCGAGCTGGCCGGAGGCGTTGTTCCCCCAGCAGTAGACCGCCTGCGCCGCGTAACCGGCGCCCAGGCCCGGCTGATACGCGCAGGCGTGGTCGTTGCCGGCCGCGATCATGGTGACGGCGCCCGGGAGCGGCACCTGCACCGGCGTCGCCGTCCCGTCCCCGACCGGCAGCCCCGGCCCGACCTCGCCGTCGTAGCTGTTGCCCCAGCACCAGACTGTGCCGTCCGAGCGGATGCCGCAGGCGAACTGATTGCCGGTCGCGATCGTGGTGAACTGGTTGACCGACCCGTTGACCGGGGTGGGGATGTCGGCGCCGAAGTTCGCGATGTCACCCCAGACCAGCGTCGGTCCCGTGGTCAGCGCCACCGTGTTCACGCCGCCCGCCACGATGCCGGTGACGTTCGCGACGAAGGTGGCGCCGGCGGTCACGCCGTTGACCTGCCGAAACGTCAACGTGACGCTGGTGACCACGCCCGCGCGGACGACGGCGGTGGTCGGATCGGCCGTGTAGCTCGGGGACGTCGTGCCGATGCTGGCGCAGGCGACGTTGTAAGCGTTCGCGGTGATGGTGTCGGTCCCGACCGGGAGCGCGCCCAGCGAGAGCGAGGTCGTCGACGCCCCGGCGGTGGAGAAGCTCTGGGTCACGGCGCTCCCCGAGCTGGGTGTCGTCACGACGCGGATGCAAGCGGTCCCCGTCGGCAAGGTCGCCAGATCGGCCAGCACGCTGGTGGTGGCCGAAGCGTCGTTCGCGGAATCTGCCGCGGGCGCGCCGCCCGAGCGCTCCGGCGCGCAGCCAGCCAGAGCGGTGGCCCCGGCCACCACCGAAATCAACGTCCCCATTCGGGCTCCCAGTCCTCGTCGCTTCGTCATCACGGATCCTCCTGCGCGTTGGGCGCGTAGCGTTCGTATCCCGTCCGGCGCTGCGCATCGAAGCAAATTAGTCGCTGGCTCGTCCGGCAAATCAGCGCCGGGAAGTTTTCTCCGGACGGTCGTCCGCTCCGAATTGACGGCATGGCGCGTTGGCTCCGACCGCGCGGGCGCAAGCGACGGACTCCTCCACCGGCGACGAACCGAGGTGTCAGGGCCGTCGACCCAATCGTCAAGGGGCCGAGCGCACCACCGTCACTGTGGTGCGAGAGGGGATGGGTAGGCCGCGGGCGAGATGACGCCGCGGGGGTCGTTCGGAGCTGGTAGGGGTCGGCCGGACGGGTCGACAGAGACGAACGCCACGCCGCCGCCCGTGGTGCTCTTCCAATACCCTTTCCCGACCGGGACGAGCTCGCTGTTCGCGACGACGTACATGAGGCCGTGCGCGCCGACCGCGCAGGCCCGCTCCATCATGCGTTGCATGGCGGTGAGACTGCTCTCGCCGATGGCGAACAGGAGCGGCGCCGTCGAATCCGTCGTGATCTGGCCAAGCACGACGTACGGGTACGGTGGCGGCCCCTCGAAGACCACGTCCAGGTAGCAGCCCGGCGAACGCGCAGGGACCACCAGGCCGGTCGTCCGCGTGAAGCGGGTCTGAACACAACCGGCGGCCCAGACCGCGAGGAGAATCGATGCGAGCGCGCGTCGGGCGGGGGTCATGCACGCGGACTACGCAAACGCGATGCCGCGCGAGGGCCTGGCCCTCGCGGTGTTCTGGCAGCCGCGTCGAGGCAAAAGGCCCCGTCGGGGAAAAACGCCTCCGCGTTCGTGTCGCTGACTAGAACAGCTCGCGCTGCCCCGGCCGTTCGCCCACCACCGGCGCGATGCAGCTCGGATCGTCGTTCCTGACGCTGTTGACGTGCGTGTTCACGGCGCGCGCCGAGAGCACGTCGACGCCCGCGGAGACGATGAGCCCCGCTGCGTCGGCGGGCGAGCCGGAGAGCCAGCGATCGAGCGCGGCGGGATCGAGCACCACGGGCATCCGGTCGTGCACGGCCGCGACGGTGGCGTTCGGCCGGGTGGTGAGGACCGTGAATCGAGGGAAGGGCTCGGATCTCGTCGGCGGCGGCTGGAACAGGGCACCGAGGAGCAGGAGACGGCCGTCGACGCGACGGAACCAGGTGGGCTCGCGCCTGTCGTTCCATTCGTAGAACCCGTCCGCGATCAGCGCGCACCGGCGCGAGGCGAAGGCGTCGCGGAAGCCCGAGCCCGACGCCACTTGCTCGCCGCGGACGTTGATGAGCGGCTTGCCGCTGGCGAGATAGCCCCACTTGGCCGGCCCGAGGACGCGCGCGTCACCGCGAGAGAGAGCGATCCACGTCGTGTCGCTCGGCGCCACGTTCCAGCGCGGCCGATAGAGCGCGGCGTCGTCGGCGGAGAACTCCGCCTCGATCTCGGCGGCGATCTCGACGAGCGTCGGGCGCGTCAACGTGGTGCGGGCGCACACGGAGCCAGGATATACCGCCCGGCCGTCACGCGATCCGGTACGACGCGGAGCCGTGGCACGGGGGTCATCGTCGAGGCGAACGTCGAGCTACCCGGAGCTGGATCCCGCGTGACCCGCGGGTTTCGTTCGTCGAGCGCTCACCCGGCCGGCGCGCGTTGAGCTGTGGCCGGCGTCGCCGACCGTTGGTGGTGGCGGCGGGGACGCCAGCGGCATTGAATTCACGTCGCGGATGATCCGAGAGACCGCGTCGGCGAGGGCCAGGTTGAGGACCTGGGCGAAGCTCTCCTCCGAGGCCGCCACGTTCATTCCACCCGTGCCGTGACCGGAGTAGGTCTTGCGGAACGATTGTCCGGATGGGGTGACGACGTTGACGTCGAGAGTCACGTCGCCCCAGTAGGAGAAATAGGCGTCGCACCAAGCGCTGGTGATTGCACCGGCAATGGTCACCTGCGTGACGTTGGGTGACGGTGGCTCGAACTGGCGGACGCTCGCGACGCAGGCACCGGCCCGTCGCAGCCCGTTCGACATGCCCCGCGTGACCCACGCCCCGAGATCGTCCGACGTCACGACATCCGACATCGCCATGTAGAAGCCATTTCGGACCGCCCCGATCGGGCCCCTGCGGGCGCGACCATCCACGAACTTGACCGCCACCACCGGATTCCCCGGGGTGCAAGCGTCCGGAGCACCTCTCGCCTCCGGAGCGATCAGCGCGACGTGCCGATCGTAAAGGACACACCCCACCTGGCTGAGGACCGCCAGAACAATCGCCGCTCGACCGATTGAGACCATGTTTGGCAATCACGGTCTCGCGTTCAGTGGTCGGACACAAGCCGGCGCTCGCATCAGCAGTTTCGGTCGGTGCCCGGCGCGCAGCTCCGCTGAGCCCCGGCGCAACCCGTGCTACTGCGGACGGTAGACGAGGAGGCGCCGGTTGAGGGCGTCGCTGACGACCAGGGCGTTGCCGGCGATGGCGACGCCGGTCGGGTACGCCAGCGTGCGCGCGGTCGGCGCCGTCCCGTCGGTACCGGTCTGGGCATCGTCGTTGGCGGCCGCCAGCGTGAAGGAGCCCTGGCCGATGACCAGGCTCGCCGCCGCGCCGTTGCTGGTGGGGATCCCGGTCCAGCCGAGCACCCGGTTGTGGCCCGAGTCCGCCACGTAGAGGCGGGTGCCGTCGAAGGCGACGGCGGTGGGCTGCTTCAGCACGGAGGCGCTGGCGGTGTCGCGGGCGAGGGTGAAGTTGGTCTGCCCGATGACCACGTCCGCGGCGACGCCGCTCTTCGTCGGGAAGGTGGACCAGACCAGAACGCGGTTGTTGCCGCGATCGGCGATCAGGACGCGCGTGCCGTCGCTCCAGACGTCGGCGGGACCCGACAGCGTCTGGGCCGAGGGAGGGGCGGAGACGCCGTTCTGCGCCGAGTCGTTGCTCACGCACGAGGTCATCGTCGACTGGCCCAGGACGCTGTCGGCGGCGACGCCGGTGTCGGTCGGGACTTTGTTCCAGATGAGGACCCGGTTGTTCCGGCGGTCGGCGACGAGCAGCTTGCCGCCCACGATGAAGGCCGCGGCCGGCGCGCGCAGCCTGTCGGCGGCGCAGCCCTTCGCCGCCGCGCCCACCCCCGGCCAGCCGACGACGACCGAGGTGGCCGCGCCGGAGGCCAGCGCGCCGAGTGGGAACAACATCACCCGGTTGTTCCCGGCGTCGGCGACGGCCAGCGTGGTCCCGTCCGCGTGCAGCGACTGCGGCAGGTACGCGCTGGCGGCGCTGGTGCCCGCCTTGCCGGTCGTCGCGGCGGCCTGGCCCAGCACCATCGTCGCCGACGCGCCGTTGGTGGTGGGCACCGACGCGAAGCCCAGCACCCGGTTCGTGTAGGTGTCGGGCGTGAAGAGACGCGTGCCATCGAACGCCGCGCTGCCGACGGGCGAATCCGTGGTGGCGGCGCCCGCCGCGCCGGGCGCGGCGTTGGTCGTGAAGCTCGCCTGCCCGATGACCGTCACGGCGGGTAGGAAGCTGCCGGAAGCGGCGCCGCCCGCGCCGCCCGCGCCGGCGAACCCGCCGCCCGCCGCCCCGGCGAACCCGCCGCCCGCCGCGCCGGCGAATCCACCGCTCGTCCCGCCCGCGCCGCCCTGGCCGATGCCGAGGCCGGCGCCGCCCGCGCCGCCTGCGCCGTTTCTCTGGCCGGCGCCGCTGCCGCCGCAGGCGTTCGCGCTCAGCGCCAGCCCGGCGACGCCAGCGGCGAGCAAGAACCCCGCAGGGGATCGCATCATCGTCGACCTCATCGGTTTGACCTTCATGGCGACGCCTGGAAGGCGGTGCAGGTGTTGTTGGCCGCCAGGTCACGGCACGGTCGGACGTCGACGTCGTTGATGATCAGGATCGACGGGTAGGCCAGGTGGTCGAGCACCTGGCACTGCATGGTCCACGACCCGTTCACCCCGTTGGACTTCCCCGGGATGGTCGCCGCCCACGGGCCGCCGGTGCCGGTGGGTGTGCTCACCGAGGGTTGCGTCCCGACCCCGGCGACGTCGAGGTGGTCGAACCCCGGGGCGTAGCAGTGGATCCCGTTGTAGGTCGCGCCCGTGCTGACGGTCGGGGGCGGGCCGACCGCAGCCCCTCCAATCGTCAACAGGAGGGAGTGCTGCGCGGTGTCCTCGTTGTAGATGGTCGCGTCGTAGATGACGTAGGTGAGGAACGTGGAGAAGAGCGGGAACCCCTGGTAGATCCCGTCGCTGCAGGTGGTGTTCGTCTGGCCGTTGCTTTCGACCGCGAACTCGCCCTCTCCCAGCTGGAGTCCCAGACAAGGCGGGTAGAAGTAGAGCTGGCCCGTCGGTGAGGCGCTGGCCTGCTGGCGCGGGACGCCGTCCGCCGGGACGCCCCAGAAGGGGACGGCCGTGGTGGCGGCCAGGTTCGGGGTGTTGGCCCAGACGTCGTCGGGCACCTCGCCGTGGAAGAACTGCTGGTGCTGGACGTCGACGTACAGAACCTGGTTGTCGGAGGTGACGAGCTGCTCATGGCCGTCGGGCGTGGTCTGCAGATCGAAGTAGCTGGGCGTCGTCGAGAGCGTCGCGTACCCGTCGCTGCCGATGGACAGGTAGGTCCCCGCGGGCGCCTTGAGCGCGTACTGGTCGAGATCGGCCGGCCCGCCTGGCTCGCGCGAAAACGAGATCGGGCTCGCGCTGCCGGCCACGAGGCCGTGGGTCGTGCCGGTGCCGATGCCGGCGCCGGCCTGCCCGGGCAGGTCGACGGTCAGCGTGACCTGCGTCGGATCGGTGGTGTCGGCGACGAGCGAGAGCGACGAGAACTGGGTCTTCCCCCCGGCCGGATCCGCGGCCAGGGCCAACCCGTCGGCCGCGGTCTCGTCCGCGAACGTGACCGCGTTGCGCAGCGCGGGGGCCCCCAGCGCCGCCGAGCCGTGCCGCCCGGTGACCATCCAGGTCCCGTCCACGCCCAGCGGGAGGTTGGCGTTCAGGTGGCGTTCGACGTGCAGCGTGCAGGTGTAGCGGAGGTAGAAGCCGCCGTGCGCGCTGGCCGGCTCGAGGTAGGCGATGCCGGGGCCGGTGTTGGCGTCACAGCCCTCGATGTGCGTGGTGATGGGCATCTCCGGCTTCTGGTAGTAGCTCCAAGAAGGTCCCGCGACGGTGTCGCTCATCGCGACCGGTGTCGCGCCGGAGGCGGGCGCGGTGAGGACCGGCGCCAATGTCGTCTGCGCGTCGTTGAAGATCGAGGCCGAGTAGGTGGTCGCCTGGCGCAGCGTCCCCTCGAAGCTCTGCACGATCGCGTCGGCCAGCTCCCCGGGTGAGGTGTCGTGCGGCGTGGTGGGACTGGCGGCGACATAGGTGTCCGTCGCCATGAGGAAGGCGGCCTCCTCGTCGCGCAGCTCGCCGAGATAGTTCGGCGAGACGGTCAGCCGGTGCTGCAGCGTCGCCGGGTCCCCGATCACCGTATAGGCGTTGCTGAGCAGCTCGACCACCTCGCGCTGGACCAGCTCGAACTGCACGAAGTGCTCGGCCATGTTCTGGTAGGGAAAGTTGGGCCGCGCGATCTGCGCGATGAGGGAGTAAATGCCGGTCGAGGACCCCAGCAACGGGTCGCTGACGATCTGCGCGTGGATCGCGGAGAAGTCGCTGCGCACGGCGACGCAGGCGCCGTTCTGCGTGCCAGAGCCCACCAGCTCGAGCGCCAGCTCTCGCAGCATGGCGTCGTTGGCGTCCGTATGAGCCTTGCCGGCCAACGTCGCGATGGTGTCCGCGCACTGAAGGATGTCGCCCCGGGCCGTGACCATGCCGGGCAGCGCGGCGCGGACCTGCCCCTTGACGTCCTCGGCGACCAGCGCCTGCGTCGACGTCGCGATGTCGTTGTCGATGGCCATGACGTAGCCCTCGACGGCGTTGAGCTGGTCGATGATCTCGTTGAGCTTGCTCGCGAGCTGGGCGTCTTCGCCGATCCCGAGGCTGGCGAACACGCCCATCGAGTTCAAGATGTTGAACGCGGTACCCGCCAGCTGGGCTGGGCCTCCCAGCTTCGGCAGCGTCGCCGCCGGCGCGGGCGCGCTGACCAGGAAGGCGGCGAAGAAGGCGGCGAAGAAAACTGCCATGAAGCCCCCGGCCCAGACGCGCACACGCATGGCGGAACACTTTATCGAAACCTCAGCCGGGCCGCCATCGGGGCGGCACCGGCGCCGCGCTCAGGGCGCGGCTGGCGGGAAGTCGTCGCGGGCGCCGGGGCGCGCATACCAGTAGAGCACTGCGTCGGCGGCGATCGACGTGTCGGTCCAGTGCCAGATCTCCAGGTCGAAGCGCAGCGAGCGGGTGAAGGGGACGGGGTCGAGGATCAGGAACCGGTTCATCGAGAAGCGGCCGCCGAAGCCCCCGGGCGCCTGGGTCTGGGCGTGGTAGGCGTGGGCGAAGGTCTCGGGCGTCGACCAGGCGAAGCCGAAGTAGTCCTCGGTTCCGGTGCCGAACAGGCTGGGGAAGGCCTCGCCGTCGATGGTGATCTTCTCGTCGCCTTCGCCCCACCAGGCGGCGCCAGGCGGGTTCTCGACGTCGAGCACGGTGCCCACCTGATGGCCGCGCCCCTCGAGGGTGCCGAGGTGCCAGTCGCTGAAGGGGCGGGTGGCCAGGACGGCGCGCGGGCGCCAGCCGGCGTGGAACAGGAGCGTGTCCGCCCCGAACGGGCGGGCGTCCTCGATGACCGTCCCCGCGAGCGTGAGGCTCGGTCCGAGGCTGGCGACGGTGACGACCGCGCTGTTCGCGAACGGCATGACGAACCGGCAGGTCAAGCTGCCGTCCGCACTGACCGTCATGGGGAGGGAGGTGTACGGGTTCCATCCCGGTCCCGTGCCGAAGAACGCCACCAGGGGCGCGCGCACCGTCCTCTCGCCGTCGAACGAGATCGACAGCCTGGTCGCCGCGAGCTTCTCGGGATCTCGTTCGGCGGTCATCAGGCGCAGCTCGGTGAGCTGGCCGCCGCCGGCGGGCGCGCGGATCGTGGTCGCCGCCGGGTGCCCAGGCGACACGGTGGCCGTCGGGATGTCCACCACCGTTCGCCACCGGCGCGGTTCGGGTGTCGGCGGCCCGTCGCGCAGCACGGCCGCGACGCGCCCCAGCGCGCCCGCCGCGCGGGTCACCTCCGCCGGCGAATAGGGGCGCACGTGGGCCGCCGCGCCGCCCAGGTAGGTGCGGTAGCCGATCTGGTAGTAGAGCTTGGCCATCGGGCGCCCGGTGAACGGATCGGTCGCGACGATGCTGTCGACGGTGACCACGCACCGGGTGCGGTAGGGGATCGGGAAGAAGAGGTTGTAGCCGCGCGCCGTGAGGTGGGCGAGGGGCGCCACAAACGGCGAGACCTGGCCGCTCAACAGGCCCGCGAACGGTGCCTCGATCGCCGGGCGGTGGGCGCCGTCGAGGTAGACGCGCAGCGTGCCCGCGGGCGTGGCGCTCCAGAGGCGCACCAGCGCGCCCGGTCCGGCCACGTCGAGCAGCACGTAGCGTTTGCCGCCGTCGGGCGCGGTCTCGACGCGCACCAGGTTCGGCTCGGCGTCGGTGACCCAGTCGTCGTTCGCGAACCAGCCGTCGGCGTCGTCGCGCCGTCGCGAGCGACGATCGGTGCTGGCCGCCTGCCCGGCGACGAACGGGGCCTCGGGCAGGTGAGCGAGGTGGTCGAGGTCGGCCATCTCGCGCAGCAGCGTCAGGACGCTGATCTCTCCCGGTTCGGCGGTCGGCTCCGGCCCGGGCGGCGGCGCGCTCGCGAGCGGCGCGGCCGGCGCCGCAGGTGGCCGGCCGGCGGCGCGGCCGCCGCGGCGGCAGCCGAGCCCCACGAGCGCGGCAACCCCGGCCGTGGCGACGAGCCCGACGACCACACCGCGGCGGACCATCCGTGCAGGGTAGCTCAACTCGGCCTACTATCGCGGCGTGACGACGGACAGGAAAGCGCCGGAGGGGCAGCGGAAAGGACACGGTCGGCGCTGGCGCTCGTCGCGCCGCGATCGCGAGGCGCAACGCCCCGACGAGAGGATCGACTACCAGCAGATTCGCGAGCACGGGATCCGAACCGGCGACATCCTGCTCTTCAGCGGCGCCTATCGGCTGTCGGGCGTGATCGAGTGGACGACCCACTGCCCGTATTCGCACGTCGCGGTGCTGGGCTGGTGGAAGGACCGCCTGATCGCCTTCCAGTCCGACCATCGCGGCGTCGAGGTGCTTCCGGCGAGCACGATGGTCTGTCGTTACAACGGCAAGGTGGACTGGTGGTCGCTCGAGGACGCGCGCCGCCCCGCGTTCGACGAGGACAAGTTCTTCGACACCGCGCTCACGCTACTGGGGATCAAGTTCGGCTACGCGAGGCTGTTCGGGTTGTTCGTACGCATGATGCTCGGTTGGACGCTGGGCCGCGCTGACAGCACCCGGACGCCGACCTCGATGTTCTGCTCGCAGTTCGTCTCCTGTTGCTTTCGCAACTCGCTCGCCGACCTCGATCCCGCCGTGAACGACGCCTCCACCAGCCCGGCGGACATCATGCGCTCCGGGTTCTTCCGCAAGCGCTACCGTCTCTTCGACGGCAGCGGCGGCCAGGCCTGCCAGCAAGCGCTGCTGCCCCCGCGAAAGCCCGGCCAGCCGTACGCCGCCGCCATCTGGGACGGGCAGCGACGAGAGCAACCGCCGACGCTTCGTTGATCGGGGAAAGCCGTCGTCAGACGCCGGCCGGCGGATCTTCGAGCTCGAGGACGTCGGCCTCGTCGGCGCGCACGGTGGTGAGGTAACGGGCGCTCCAGCGCGCGGCTTCGTCGAGGGAGCCGACCTCGATGATGACGAACCCGGCGATCAGCTCTTTCGACTCGGCGAAGGGGCCGTCGGTGAAGGCGATCCCGCCGACGGTGTTCTTGCAACGCCGGCCGCGGGAGCTCGGCCGCATCGTCTCGGAGGCGAGGAGGTCGGCGCCCTTGGTCGCGCGCAACTTTTGCAGCGCCTCGCGCTTCGGCGCCGCCAGGCCGACATCGGACTCCGTCTCCGGCGTCGCCTTCCGCAGCGCCATGAACCTTCGGGACGTGACTCCCGCCGGCTTCGACCCGAGGCCGATGTCCCAGGGCTCGGTCACGGGTCGGACGTCGAGCTCCACGTCGCCAAGCGCGCGGCCGACCTCACTGGCCCAGGCGACGGCATCCTCGAGCGCCGGCGCGCGCACGATGTCGAACCCGGCCGGCATCTTGTCAGGCGCCGGGAACGGGCCAGGGGCGACGGACACCTCGCCCGCGGCGCAGCGGACGCGCGCCCCCAGCGATGACGCGCGCAGGCCCTCGCCCGCCCGCAGGATCCCGGCTTTTTGGAGGTCGCCTATCAGCGCGCCCACGTCGGCGATGAGGTCCGGGCCGGGGCTCTCGCCCGCCTCCCAGCGGGCGTTCGTCTTGTGGATGATGATGAAGCGCATGGTGGGTCGACTTTCTACTGCGGTTGGGGCGCCCGCAGGAACTCGATCACCGCGGGGGCGACAGCGGCGGCGCTCACGTTGTGGTTCTGGCCGGCGAGCGTGCGCGACCGGGCCGCGGGGACGGCGCCGGCCACCTCGGCCGACGCGCGCTTGAGCCGCGCGTCGGTCTTCGCGCCGTGCATCACCAGCGTTGGGACCGCGACCTTGCCGAGCCGCTCGGCAGGGACGGTGAAGTCGCCCATCACCGCCGCGTCGTAGGGGAGGGTGTGCCCGACGGCCGCGAGCTTCCGCCAGAGCCCCGGCAGAAGGCGCATCATCCACACCACGGGCGCTGGAACGCCGACCATGTCGCGCATGAAGTAGCGGACCGCGCCGCCGCGATCCCCGCCGGCGACCAGCTCCTGCAAGCGGGCCTGGTGCGCACGGCCGCGGCGAGAGCCCGCGGGCTCGACGTAGGGAGGCTCGTACGCGACGACGGCCGTGACGGGCAGTCGGGCCGCGGCCGCTTCGAGCGCCAGCGCCGCCCCCGACGACAGACCGACCAGCGCCGCCGCCCCGCCCGCGGCGCCGATGAGCGCCGCCAGGTCGTCGAGCTCCCGGTCCTTGGCGAAGGGAGGCCTGTCGCCGCTCTCGCCCCGCCCGCGGCGGTCGTAGAGGTACACCGTGAAGCTCCGAGCCAGCAACGGCGCCAGCTTGGGCATGGGCCCGAACGCTCGGCTGCACAGCGCGCCGTCGACGAGGATCAGCGGCGGCCCCTCGCCCACCCGCTCGTAGGCGATGGCGGTTCCGTCCTTCGATGTCACCTGGCTCATGATGATGGCTCCGCGCCGAAGGTTAGCGGCTGATCCAGCTCTTGAGGAAGGCCCGCAAGCGCGCGTCGCGTAGCACGAGCCCCGCCCAGACCACCGCCGCGACGTAGATGGGGAAGAGGACGTGCGTGAAGAGCGGATCTCCGGCGCGCACGTGGGTGGCGATCGCGCCGCCGAGATAGCCGGTCAAGAGAAGCGCGCCCAGCAGCGCGGTGCGCGGGAGCGCGTAGAGCGCCACGCACACCGCCAGGGCCGCGCCGATGCCGAACACGGCGTGCGCCGAATAGCCGAGCTGCTCGGAGGCCTTCATGACCGGCGCGACCTCGAGCAGCTTCATCGTGGCGTCGAACCCGAGCAGCAGCGAGATGAGCGTGCTCAGCCCGCGCCCGGTCCAGATGGCCCCCTTGGATGGCGTGCGGGCGGGCGTCGCGCGAACGGCGTGGCTCGGGTCGAACGTGAGGTGCGGATTGAGGGTGGTCATGGGTCGTCTCCTGGTTGGAATCCGCCGGCCCCTTGCCGGCGTTCATGAGGGCGACGAACGGACCGCGCCGAGATCGACAAATTCCGCGCGAGCGCTCCAAGTGACTGATTCCATTGGGCGAGGTTCACGTCCGATCGCGCGCCGCCTTCGTAATTCGGTCGATGGACCACGACGCGTTGGTCGAGCGCTCGCGGGCTCAGGCTTGAAGCGCTGGGTCGCCCACCTGGCGGCCACGCTGGCCGTCGGGATGTGCGCCCTCGGGTGCGCGCCAGCCGGGCCGGAAGACGTGCAGCGCGATGGGACCGCCGCGGCTGCGGCGCCGGCGGTCGTCGACGCCACCACGCTCGACCGCAAGATGCTGTTCGGATATCAGGGCTGGTTCCTTTGCCCGGGCGACGGCTCCCCGCTGGACGGCTGGGCGCACTGGTTCCGCGCCGGCGCGCCGACGGCGGCCAACCTCACCGTCGATCTGTGGCCGGATACGTCGGAGCTCGGCGCCGACGAGCTGCACGCGAGCGGTCTCGCCTACGCCGACGGCTCGGCCGCGGGTCTCTTCTCGGCCTACGACGCGAAGACCGTGGCGCGCCACTTCGCGTGGATGAGGGAGGCCGGTCTCGACGGCGTCGCGCTCCAGCGCTTTGTCTCGGAGGTGCAGGACCCGCCCCTGCTCGCGGTGCGCGATCAGGTCACGCGCAACGTGCGCGCGGGCGCCGAGGCCGAGGGGCGCGTGTTCGCGATCGAGTACGACGTCACCGGCGTCGATCCCGCGCACCTCGTCGATGGGGTGGAGGCCGACTGGAAGTACCTGGTCGACACGCTCCAGGTGACGGCGAGCCCGCGCTATCTCCACGACGGCGGCAAGCCGGTCCTCTCTCTGTGGGGGCTGGGGTTCACCGATCGCCCCGGGACGCCCGCCGACGCCGCCGCGCTCGTCGACTGGCTGACGACCAGCGCCGACCCCCGGTATCGCGTCACGCTGATCGGCGGCGTCCCCGCGCACTGGCGCACGCTCGACGGCGACGCGAAGACGGACCCGGCGTGGGCGCCCGTTTACCGCGCGTTCGACGTGCTGTCGCCCTGGACGGTGGGGCGCTTCTCCGACGACGCGGGCGCCGACGCCTACCGCGCGACGCTCGCCGCCGATCTGGCGGCCGTCGCCGCCGCGGGCCGGCGCTACCTGCCCGTCGTGTTCCCCGGCTTCTCCTGGCACAACCTGGCGGGCGGTGAGCCCAATCAGATCCCCCGCCGTGGCGGCGCGTTCTACTGGCGCCAGGTCGGCAACGCGATCAGCGCCGGTGCGACGATGCTCAAGACCGCCATGTTCGACGAGGTCGACGAGGGGACCGCGATGTTCAAGCTCGCGCCGACGGCCGCCCAGCTGCCGGCGGGCGCGTCGCTCGTGCCGCTCGACGCCGACGGCCGCGCGCTCGCCTCGGACTTCTACTTGCGCCTCGGCGGCGCCGCGACCGCGCTCCTGCGCGGCGAGCTTCCCCTCTCGCCCGTGGCGCCCGTCGCGCCCTGAGAGGTGTTCGTAGGGGCGCCGCCTACAGCGTCCTACAGACACGCCATTTCTCCGTCGGTGACGGGCCAGAAATCTGACGACGAGACCTGCCCGGATCACGATGTTTGGGCGCGCGCGATCCGGATCTGGAACGCTGGGAATTAGACGAGACGATGGGCCCCCGACGCATGACCCGCAGGTCGAACCTTGTCCTCACTTCTTGTGTGACCGCAGCTCTCCTCGCCGCGTGCGGACCGTCCGGTGGGGACGGAGTAGGCGCCGGCGGCAGCGGCGGCTCGAACGGCAGCGGCGGTTCGAGTAGCTCCGGCGGAGCGACCGCCAGCGGCGGTTCGGACGGCAACTCCGGCGGCTCGAACGGCAGCGGCGGTTCGAGCAGCTCCGGCGGAGCGACCGCCAGTGGCGGCGCCGTCGGGAAAGGCGGCGCGCCGGGATCCGGTGGCGCGGCGCCGGGCGGCGCGACCGGGACCGGCGGGGCCGCGACGGGCGGGGCTGCGGGCCGCGGGACGGGCGGGGCCGCGGGCCGCGGAACCGGCGGCAGCGTGAGCACCGGCGGCAGCAGCGCCACGGGAGGCGCGAATGGCGGCGCCAGCGGCGGGATCACCAGCGGCGCCACCACCACCACGCCCGGCAGCGGGTGCACCCCGCCCGGGCAATACGCCAACCTCTTCATCAGCCTGCTCGGCGAGACGCAGGCCCAGAGCGACGCCAAGATCACCGCCGCCTGGAACCAGCTCTACAACCCGTCGAACGCGAACACCGTCTTCTACACGGGGCCGGCGAGCGGCGAGGCCTACATCAAGGACGTCGCCGACAACGCCGTCCGCAGCGAGGGGCAGGGGTACGGTCTGATGACGGCCGTCCAGCTCAACCACCAGACCGAGTTCGACGAGATGTGGGCCTTCGTCAAGCACTACATGTGGCCGAGCGGGAACACCATCCACTGGCAGGTGACCACCAGCGGCGGCGTGAACGGCTCCGGCGGCGCGCCCGACGGCGACGAATGGATGGCGGCCGCGCTGGTGTTCGCGCACTACCGCTGGGGCGACACCTCGGGCAAGTACAACTACGGCACCGAGGCGCAGAAGACGCTCGACCTGGTCCGGACCACCGACTTCAGCTCGACGTACCACCTCGTTCGCTACTACACCGGCACCGACGGGAACGGCACCGACGCCTCGTACATGCTGCCGGCCTTCTATCAAACGTGGGCCTGCTTCGACACCGCCAACGCCGACTTCTGGAGCACGGCGCTGACCACGACGCGCAGCTGGCTGCAGACGGCGGCGGGCTCGACCGGCAACATCGGTGACCAGTCGTCGTTCGCCGGCCAGACGACCAACTCCGGCGGCGACGACAAGCTGCGCATCGTCGCCAACTTCATGAGCGACTACAATTTCTTCGACGCCGACCCGTACGAGGCGACGTACGCCGGCGAGTACGCCACCTGGGTCAGCAGCAACAACAATGGGTCGACGGCGATGCTCGCCTGCAACGGGCTCCTGGGCTTCGGCCTGCCGGCCTCGTCGGGGAAGGCCTGGGTGCAGAAGCTGTGGAACGCGGCGATCCCGACGGGGACCTACCGCTACTACGACGGCACGCTGTACATGAACGCGCTGCTCTACGTGAGCGGCGCCTTCCAGCTCTGGTACTGACCGCGGCGCCCGGACGCGAGCTCGGTGGGACGCCCCATTGACCCGGGGCGTTTCATCGCGCAGACCCTAGGACGTGACCCGCGCGTACACCGCTGCGTTCGTCGTCCTGCTGGTGGTCGGAGGAGGGCTTCTGTATTGGCGGCACCACCGGGCCGTGCCCGTGGCGGTGCTGACGCCGCCGCCGCCCGTGCTGGCGCCGCCGCAACCGCCCGCCCCGGCGCCGCCGCCCGCGCCGGCGATCCGGCATCCGCTGCCGTCGTCGTCGGCAGGCGGATTGCCGTCGGTCGACGGCTCCGACGCCTACCTCGAGAACGCGCTCGCGGACCTGCTGGGTCACAAGAAGGTCCGGGAGTTCTTGCACCTCGACGGCGTCATCCGGCGGTTCGTGGCCACGGTGAACAACCTGGCGACCGACGACGCGTCGGCGTCGCTGTGGCCGGTCAAGACGACGCCGGGGCGGTTCGAGACCGAGCCCGGCGGCGGCGGGACGGTGATCGCTCCCCGAAACTTCGAGCGCTACGCGCCGTTCGTCGGTTTCGCCGCGGAGATCGACGCGCGGCGCGCGGTGGCGCTGTACGTCCGGGTGTATCCGCTGTTGCAGCAGGCGTACGAAGATCTGGGGTATCCCGGGAAGTACCTCAACGATCGCGTCGTCGAGATGCTCGACAACCTGCTCGCCACGCCGGCGCTCGCCGTGCCGCCCGTCGTGAAGCGGTTCGCGGCTGACGGGGGCCCGCCCGGCGGAGGGCTCTACGTGTACGACGATCCGGCGCTCGAGTCCCGCTCGGCCGGCCAGAAGATCTTGCTGCGCATGGGGCCGAAGAACGCCGCGGTGCTGGGGGCCAAGCTGCGGGAGATCCGCGCCCAACTGGTGGCGCGGCCCCCCGCCGAACGCTAGTCCGGGGGGCGTAGCCTCGGAGGCGGTGGGCACGACCTGACGATCCGGGCCAGAGCGTGGTGGTCACCGGCGACGACACGCACGCGTGTCGAGCCCTAGCGCGGCGGCGACGGCGGCGCGTACCCGCTGAACGACTCGAGCCGCGCGGCCAGCGTCTCGACCTTGTCCAGCCGCGCGCGCAGCCGCTCCTTGAACTCGCGCGCGTCGGCGCTGGTCAGCTCGATCATGAGGCCGTGCCGCTGCTCCTCGAGCGCGAGCGTGAGCTCGCGCAGCTCATCGTCGGTGAATTCCAGGTTGACGCTCATATCGACAATCTAGGTCCGCGCCGCTCCGTCGGAGGCTCCTCCGCTTGGGCTTCGCGCAGCGGATGGGGCGGCCGGCCGGCGGATGCTACGGGGCGAACTTGGAGAGCAGGCGGATGTACTTGGCCTGGTAGCCGTCGTCTGGCTCGGTGACCGACCAGGAGTCGAGCGGCCACCCGTCATTGAAGTCGAGGTACGACTTCTGGCTGGGCTGCCCAGACGGCGGCGAGGGCATCGCGTTGCCGCCGCAGGAGTTGCCGGTGCCGCAGCCGCTCGGGCAGCACCCGTCCCAGCTGTAGCTGGGATTGGGGCCTCCCGTGAGGTAGCCCGGAGGCGGACCGTACTTCGAGACCCCTACCGCGTCCCAGTTCGATCCCTTTGCATACCAGGAGTGGAAGAAGCGGGTGACCGACTTGGTCGCGCCGTGGCCGCTCATGTTGGAGAGGAAAACGAGCTGCAACGGGTTCACGCCGTGCAGCCAGTGGAGGTACCGTTCGGCCCCCTTGGTGGCGGTGGCGTTGGTCCCCGAATCGATCCCGTACGTGACCACGTCGTAGAGCAGGTTCCCCTGGTCGCTCTTGATCTGGTTAATCCCCCACCAGTAGCCCGTCAGATACGCCAGGTACGGATCGGGGCTGCCGGTCACCGCGCCCAGGTTGCTGCTGGTCTGCAGCGACCCGAGGTACTTCGTCTTGATGGCCGAGACGACCGAGGCGGTGGCGTTGGGCGCCCGCGTGTACTCGAGCAGCGTCTCCTGCTCCTCGCCGTGCGAGCCGTCCGAGTAGCCCGACTTGATGAGGTTGACGCCGCTGTAGTTGGCGTCGAAGAAGTCGCGGTAGCTCGTGGTGCCGGTCGCCTCGAACAGGTAGACGGCGGCCTGCAGCTTCTTGATGAGCAGACCGTACGCTTGATTGCTCGAATCAACCTCCTGGTCGCCGGCGGCGACCGTGGGGTTCGACTTCGAGTTGTAGAAGAAGACCGACGGGTTCGCCTGCGCCCAGGTCCAGGCCTGCTGGGCCTTGGTGATGAGAGCGGCCGCGTAGCCCGGGTACGCCGTGCTGGCGCCGGTCGCAGCCCCGAAGACCACCGCGCCGTAAGCGTTGGCGGCGGCCGCGGTCAGCGAGGCCGACGTCGAGGCGGGTCCGTAGAAGCAGGGGGTGGTCACCGCGGAGGGCGCCGTGTTGGCGCCCGAGGCCGGCCCGGGCGCGGCCGGCTCGTCGACCACGCTCAGCACCGAACCGTCGCTCTGCTGCATCCGGCCGATCCAGTCGAGCTCCCACTTCACCTCATCGAGCAGATCGGCGACGCCGTTGCCCGACTCGTTGATGTTGGTCGCGTCGGTGAAGACGCTGGGGGTCTCGACGTAAGCGTGCATCAGCTCGATGACGTCGCTGGCACCCCAGTTGGTGTACTTGTTGAAGTCACCGGCGTCCCACCAGCCACCGTGGAGATCCTTGTTCAGCGTCTTCGTGCCGTCGTTGTAGAGGTAACACATGCCGGTGTGCGCGGCGCCGTCGACCCAGTCGGCGCCCGCATACTGGGCGGTCTTGGCGAACCCGTCGCGCTGGTAGAAGAGCATCCGCACCGCCTGCACCAGGACGTCCTGATAGACGCCGTCGGAGATGCTGAACACGTCCGAGCGGACGTTCTGCGTCTCGTCGAGCACGAAGTAGCTCCCGGCGGTCGTCACCGACGAGAAGTCGAACCACCAGGCCTTATCGCCGGACGAGCTGTCGGTCGCGCCGCCGTTCCACTGCGCGGGCGCCGCTTCCAGCAGCTTGGTCCCGCTGCTGGCGTCGACCAGCGCGTACTTCGATCCCGGGGTGAACTTCATCGACGAATCGAACCCCGTCTGCGGACTGCGAATGACCGCGATCTTCTCGTCGCCGGTCCGGTAGCCGAACTGGTCGACGACGATGTCGGCGCTCAGCGCCTGCGTGGGATTCGCGCCGCCCGCGCCGGTCGCGCCGCCCGTGCCCGAGGCGCCGCCCGTCGCGGTCCCACCGCCCGATCCGGTCGCGCCGCCCGATCCGGTCGCGCCACCGCTGGCCGGCGCGCCGCCGGTGCCCGTCGCGCCACCGCTGGCCACGGATCCCCCGCTCCCGGTGGCGCCACCGGTGCTCTTGGCACCGCCGCTGCCCGTTCCGCCACCGTTGGAGGACGCTCCGCCGCTGCCGCCCGAGGCGTCCTGGCCACCGGTGCTGGCGCCGCTCCCCCCGGAGCCGCCGTTGGCTCCGCCGCCGGTTCCACAGCCGGCGACCGCCACGCTCAATATTCCAGCCGTCACGTAAGCGCGAAAGACAAAAGTCATCGCGCCAGTGTACACCGCGCAGATCGATTCCGGCCTCGCTCTCCGACGGTGACCACGATCAACTACATGTCGCCGAAGCCGACGCGAGCCGGTCTCCGCCGATTCATTTCACGCCCGAATGGCTGTGCTCGAGGCCGTATCCAACCAACAAGACCGGTACGGCGACGGCGGCGACGATTCCGAGCGTCACGACGATCTGGGTCAACGGGCGATCGTAGCGATAGACCTCGGTGCTCTTGATCTCGGCGAGTGAGAACGACTGCGGCTCGTTGTCATCCTGGGCGAGCTGCAGCGTCCCCTCCTTCATCGCGCAATGGAGCGGGCTCATGAAGTCGACGCTGTCGGTCCTCGTCGTCACCCTGACCGCGAAGTCGTCCACCACCTCGAGGTTCTTGCCTCGCTCGTCGCGAACGACCGCCGTTCCGCTCGGGGGGCGCTCGTCCAACCTGGGGAGCTCGCCCGGCGGAACCCGAACCCACTCGTAGCAGCCCGTCGCCACCAGCGTCAGGAGGAGCGGCCACGCAAGGATTCGAGGCCGCCGTCCATCCACGGCCATCAGGCTAGCAATCGATATGCCTTGGTCTCTCGCCGCAGGGATCCGGCCTCGTTCTTGCGTTGTGCCTCGACGATGAGCCGCGAAATCGCGCCCATGTCCGGGTCGGGTCTGACATTCGCGTCTTGGTGTTGTTGGATCGCGCTCGGCGCAGCGGGCACCATCAACGCCGACGGCGGCACCGGCGGGCCGCAATGATGCGCCCGCGCGAGTGACCGCTCCCTGATCCCTCGCGCGGGTAATCCGACCTCACGCGGCCTGCACCGCGGGCGCACTCTGCGCTCCCAGCGCGGCGTTCTCGGCCTTGCGCGCCTCCAGCAGCAAGCGCCGGACCTCGGTCGCGATCTCCGGGTGCTCGGCGACGTAGGCGCAGGCCTTGTCGCGTCCCTGGGCGATTCGCTCGCCGCGGAACGAATAGAACGCCCCCGACTTCTCGAATAGGTTGGCCGCCGAGGCCAGGTCGACGATCTCGCCGGGCGCGTTGACGCCGACGCCGTAGAGGATGTCGAACTCGGCCTCGCGAAACGGCGGCGCGACCTTGTTCTTCACCACCTTGACGCGCGCGTGGTTGCCGACGATCTGCTCGCCGTTCTTCACCGTCCCGATCTTGCGGATGTCGAGCCGGACCGAGGCGTAGAACTTGAGCGCGTTGCCGCCGGTAGTCGTCTCGGGGTTTCCGTAGACGATGCCGATCTTCTGGCGCAGCTGGTTGATGAAGATGACGGCCGTGTTGTTCTTGGCGGTAGCGGCGGTCAGCTTGCGCAACGCTTGGCTCATGAGCCGCGCCTGCAGGCCCATGTGCGCGTCGCCCATCTCGCCCTCGATCTCCGCCTTGGGAACCAGCGCGGCGACCGAGTCGATCACGATCAGGTCGATGGCGCCCGTGGCCACCAGCTTGTCGGCGATCTCCAGCGCCTGCTCGCCGTGGTCGGGCTGCGACACGAGCAGGTCCTCGATCCGGACGCCCAGCTTGCGGGCGTAGGTGACGTCCAACGCGTGCTCGGCGTCGATGAACGCGCAGACGCCGCCCGCGCGCTGGGCCTGGGCGATCGCTTGCAAGGTCAGCGTCGTCTTCCCCGACGACTCGGGACCGTAGATCTCGATCACCCGGCCGCGCGGCAGGCCGCCGACGCCGAGCGCGACGTCGAGGCCGACCGAGCCGGTCGGAATGACGTCGATTTCCGTGATCTCGCCACCGTCGAGCGGCATGATTGCCCCCTTGCCAAACTGCTTCTCGATGGCGGCGATCGCGACGGCCACTGCCTTCATCTTCTCTTTGATGCTGGACATGTCTCTCTCCTTGTCAGGTCACGGTTGTGGTTGATCGAGCACGCGGTACTGGAGGGTCTCGGCGAGGTGGACGGCGCGCACGGCGGCGCTCCCTTCGAGGTCGGCGATGGTGCGCGCCACCCGCCGGATGCGCGTGATGGCGCGCGCCGAAAGACCGAGGCGGGTGGCGGCGCGCTCGAGCAGGGCATGCCCTGCGTCGTCGACGGGCGCGACGCGGCCGAGCGCCGCAGTGCCGAGCCGCGCGTTCCAGTGTCTCCCTCGGGCGCGCTGTCGCTCCCGCGCCGTCCCCACACGGTCGCGCACCGCGGCCGTCGGCTCGCCGGGCGCCGCCCCGGCCAGCGCTTGGTAGGGGAGCGCCGGGACGTCGACGCAGAGGTCGATGCGGTCGACGAGCGGGCCCGACAGGCGCGCGCGGTAGGCGCCGAGCGCCGTGGTCGAGCAGGTGCAGGTGCGGACCGCGCTGCCGAGGTGGCCGCAGGGGCAGGGGTTGAGCGCGGCGACCAGCATGAAGTCGGTCGGGTAGGTGACGGCGCGCCGCGCGCGAACGATCGTCACGTACCGGTCCTCGAGCGGCTGCCGCAGGCTCTCCAGCACGGTGCGCGGGTACTCGAGGAGCTCGTCGAGGAACAGGACTCCGTTGTGGGCCAGCGCGATCTCGCCCGGGCGAGCGTTGGGCCCGCCGCCCACCAGCCCGGCGGTCGAGACAGTATGGTGCGGGGCGCGGAAGGGTCTGGCGCCCACCAGCGCCGATCCGCCGAGCAGGCCGGCGGTCGAGTAGACCATCGTCGTCTCCAGCGCCTCCTCGAAGCAGAGCGGCGGCAAGATCCCCGGCAGCCGCTGGGCGAGCATGGTCTTGCCGGCCCCGGGCGGACCGACGAACAGCAGGTTGTGTCCGCCGGCGGCGGCGAT
>DASYEX010000023.1:0-7612 GCA_036498765.1 Polyangia bacterium | reverse complement strand
CGTGCGGTCGAGGAGTTGACGGTCGCCGAGCAGCAGCTGGTCCAGATCGCGGCGGCGGTCGGCAGCGGCGCGCGGGTGATCATCTTCGACGAGCCGACCAGCAGCCTCTCGCAGCAGGAGGCCGACCACCTCTACGGCCTCCTGGGGCGCCTGCGCGACAGCGGGGTCACCTGCGTCTACGTCTCGCACCGCATGCCGGAGATCTTCCGGCTGTGCGACACCATCACCGTCCTGCGCGACGGCCACCACGTCGCCACGCAGCCGACGAAGTCGCTCGACGAGGCGGCGCTGGTCGAGATGATGATCGGCCGCCGGCTCGATCAATACCTGCCGAAGCTGACGACGCGCGCGCCTGGAGACGTCGTCCTTCGGGCCAACGGGCTCTCGAGCTCGGGCAAGTTCCGCGACGTTACCTTCGAGGTCCGCGCCGGCGAGATCGTGGGCCTGGCCGGCCTGGTCGGCGCCGGGCGCTCCGAAGTGGCCAAGGCGATCTTCGGCCTCGACGACGACGTCACCGGGCGGATCGAGATCGCCGGTCTGGCGCTCGGCGCCGGCTCCCCCGCGGCGGCGATGCGCGCGGGCATCGGCCTCGTCCCCGAGGACCGCAAGCGCCAGGGGTTCATCCCCGGCATGACGGGGTTCGAGAACCTGGCGTTGCCGCTCTTGCCCAGCCTCGCGCGCTGGGGCTGGCTGCCCGCCGGCGCCGAGCGCGCGGTCGCCACGGACGCCTTCAAGCAGCTCAACATGCCCGCCCCGAACCTGGCCGCGCCCACGGTCGGTCTGTCGGGCGGCAACCAGCAGAAGATCGTCTTCGCCAAGTGGCTGGCGGCGCGCTGCCGGCTCCTCATCCTCGATGAGCCGACCCGCGGCGTCGACGTCGGCGCCAAGGCGGAGATCCACGCCCTCATCCGCGATCTCGCGGAGTCGGGGACGGCGGTCCTGCTCATCTCCAGCGAGCTTCCAGAATTGATCGCGCTGTCGGGTCGGATGCTGGTGCTGCGTGAGGGTCGTCTGGTCGGCGAGCTGCCGCGCGGATCAGATCAAGGATCTCTGATGCGCCTCATGGCCGGCGTCGACGGCGCCCGAACCGACGCTGTTGTTTCGGCACCGTGATCTCGGGCAAACCGGCGCGCTCTCACCGCATTCCGCGCGAGAACCGCCGCGGAGGTTTCCGGCTTATTTCGCAGGAGTTTCTCCGCCGCTAAATCTAGTCAGCCACCGCCTGAAAGTCTTTACAGCGATCTCATCCGCAGCTACGGTCCGCCCCAGCTACCGACAGAAGGTTCAAGGAAACCACACCTGGGAGGGATCATTTGATGCGACTTCGTGCATGCCTGCTCGCAATTGCAGTCGTGGCGCCACTGCCGGCCTTCGCGCAGACGCCGCCGCCGGCTGCGCCGCCCCCGCCGCCCCCGGCGATGGCCGCTCCCCCACCGCCCGCCGCTCCCCCGCCGCCGGTCGTCGTGACGCCGGCTGAGCCGCCGCCCCCCGCGGCCGCCATGCCTGCGCCCATGGCTCCGCCGCCGCCGGCCGCCGCGCCGGCTGGCCCCGCGCCGAAGTTCACCTTCGGCGGCCTCGCCGACACCTACTGGATGTATTACTTCAACCCGGCTGACGGCTCGAACTCGCTGGTGGGGCCGACGGCGCGCGCGTTCGACACCAATGCCAACAGCATCACCCTGGCGCTGGCCAAGTTGTCGATGAACGCCGCGCTCGATCCGGTGTCGTTCCAGCTCGACATCGGGTACGGCACCAGCGCTACCATCATCAACGGGGCCGCGAGCACGGGCGCCGTTGTTCCTGGGTTCATGGTCGAGCAGGCCTACGGCGAGGTCGCGCTGCCGGGGAACCTGACCCTCGACTTCGGTAAATTCACCACCACGGCGGGCGCCGAGGTCATCGAGGCGAACAAGAACTGGCTCTATTCGCGCTCGCTCCTGTTCAACGCCATTCCGTTGGTCCACACCGGCGTGCGCGCCGGCCTGAAGGTCAACGATCAGCTGAGCCTGCAGGCGAGCGTGGTGAACGGCTGGAACAACGATCCGGACAGCAACGCCTGGAAGACCATCGGCCTGAACGCCACGTATGTCGCGAGCCCGATGATCAGCGTCATCCCGACCGTCTATTTCGGGAAAGAGGCGGCGGAGGGCGCGACGGGTGGGACGCCCGGCGACGTGCGGCTCCTCGTGGACGTCGTCGTTCCGATCACGATCAACCCCAACGTCGGCCTGAACGTGAACCTCGACTTCATCGACGCACCGAACACTCTCCCATTCACTGTGCCGGGGATAGCCGCGAGCATGATCCCGAACCCCGACAGCAGCAGCGACTACATCTTTGGCGCGTCGGTGATGGGCAAGTTTACCATCAACGAGCACGCCTACCTGTCCGCGCGCGGCGAGTTCGTCCGCTCGCACGTCTCTTTCATGGGCGTGAGCGGCAACAACAATATGGGCGAGGGCACCATCATGCTGGGCGTCCCAGTCGGCAAGAACTTCGAGTTCCGTCCCGAGGTCCGCGGCGACTTCTCGGGCGACGACGTATTCGCGGGCGGAACCAAGAAGAACCAGTTCACCGGCACGCTGGCCGCGCTCACGTTCTTCTAGACCGACCATCGCCAGTTAAGACTTAAGCAGCACCAAACGGGAGGCCTCGGCCTCCCGTTTTTTTTGTGCCTGTTGCGAGGGAAAGGAGATGCGCCCCTTGGTGACGGTGGCGACGTATGGGAGGGGTGCCGCCCTTGGCCTTGGCGGCGGCGGCGCGGCGGGACCAGTCGGCGTCGAGGTCGTCGAGGCGGGCGATGAACGTCGCGGGCGGAAGCGACTTCATCGCCACGGGGAACAGTGATTCGACCGCCACGTCGGACGGCTCGCCGGCGAAGTTGACGAGGCGGCCCAAGATCAGCGCCTTGCGGCCGACGTCGGCGGCGGAGAACGGGCGCCCCTTCTCCACATGGCGACGGTGCAGGCCAGCGTGGTCAACAACTGGGACGGTGGGCGATCCCGACAACAACGCCTGGAAGACCGTCGGGGCCTCGATCGCTCTGACGCTCAACCCGATGGTGTCGCTGATTGGCACTACCTACATCGGCAAGGAAGCGACCCAAGTGCCAGGCGCTGGAGGAAGCACACCGGGTGACACCACGATCCTCGTCGACGTGGTCGGCGCGTTCACCCTCAACTCCCAGTTCGGGCTGAACCTGAACTTCGACTACGTCAAGGCGCCGCCGGCGACCTCCGTGGCCGATGACCACCAGCTGGGTTGGGGATCGACGTGGGCAAGAACTTTGAGCTCCGCCCGGAAGTTCGTGGCGACTTCTCGGGTGACCCGGTCTTCGGTTTCGATTCCGCGACGATGGCCACGACGAAGAAGAACCAGTTTACCGGCACGCTGGCCGCGCTCACCTGGTTCTAACCGCCGCATCACCAGTTAGGTCTTTAGGCAGTACCCAAAATGGGAGGCTTCGGCCTCCCGTTTTTTTATCGGCGGCCTCGACTGGCCGGGCGTGCGGCTCCTTTCCAGCGGCCGGCCGATGTGTCACGCTGAGCGGTGGGCCATGGCTGGTCATTCAGCGATGCTTGAGACTCTGCTGCGCCGGTCGCAAGAGGCCAGGCGGGAGGCAGCCGCCCACGCCGATGCCGTTCGCGCCGATGTCCTCGCGATCGTTCGCGGCCGGCTTTCCACCGGCGGGCGGGCCTGGCTCATCGGGTCGCTTGCCTGGGGGGAGTTCGGCGTGCGCAGCGACGTCGATTTGGTGTTCGACGGAGTCGAGAGGCACGATCTGATGGAGATCGAGAGCGCGGTGGTGCGCGCGGCCGATGCGCCGGTCGACATCCTCGAGCTGAGCGACTTGCCCGCCTCGTTTCAGGCCCGAGTGAAACGCGAAGGATTACCCATCCATGGTCCGTGAGCCTGACGTCCTGGTTCGACTCCGGCGTCTACAAGCGGAGATCGCTGTCGATACGTCAGCTCTGAAGGAGCGGCAGGCAGAGACGGGTGATCTGGTTCGTCGGTGGGACGCGGCTGGATCGATCAGCAGGCCGGAGCTGGCTCTCGTTGCCGTCAACTTGCACGCTTAGTATACGGGATTCGAGTCGCTGCTCGAGCGCGTGGCGCGTCTCTTGGATCGGTCGGTCCCCGCTGGATCGGCTTGGCACACCGACCTGATCGAACAGATGCGTGTCGACGTTCCCGGTCTCCGGCGGGCGCTGGTACCGCCGGATTCGGTCGAGTGGCTCTACGAGCTCCGCAAATTCCGGCACTTTTTCCGCAACGCCTACACTCTCGATCTCGATCCGGCGAAGGTGAGAGCGCGTGTTCGCGATCTCGAGGCAGCTGCTCCCTCCGTGACGGAGGCGCTGGACCGCTTCGCGGACGAGTTGGCAAGCGCGATTCGAGAGTTGACCGCGACCTGAACGGGCGCCGATCAGGCGCGGACGCGGAGCATGTCGTTGAGGACGCCGGCGGCGGTGACCGCCGGGCCGGCGCCGGGGCCGGTGATGACCAGCGGGTTCTTGCGGTAGCGGGTGGTGGTGAAGGCGACCTGATTGTCGGTCCCCTTGAGGCCGAAGAAGGGGCTCGAACGGTCGACGGTGCGGAGGCCGACGGAGATGCGCCCCTTGGTGACGGTCGCGACGTAGCGGAGGGTGGCGCCCTTGGCCTTGGCGGCGGCGGCGCGGCGCGACCAGTCGGCGTCGAGGTCGTCGAGGCGTGCAAGAAAAGCCGCGGGCGGCAGCGACTTCATCGCCGCAGGGACCAACGACTCGACGGCCACGTCGGACGGCTCGCCGGCGAAGGCCAGCAGGCGGCCCAGGATGAGCGCCTTGCGGCCAACGTCGGCGCCCGAGAGGTCGTCGCGCGGGTCGGGCTCGGTGTAGCCGAGCTCCATGGCGCGGCGGATGGCGGCCGAGAACGAACGGCCCTTCTCCACCTCGGTGAGCACGAAGCCGAGCGTCCCCGAGAGGCAGCCTTCGATCTTGAGGACCCGGTCGCCCGATTCGACCAGCTTGCGGTGGGTGTCGAAGATGGGGAGCCCCGCCCCGACCGTCGCCTCGGTGAGGAGGCGCCGTCCGGCGTTGGTGGCCAGCGCCGCCAGCGCTTCGCTCTCGGCGCGGGGGCCGGAGATGGGACGCTTGTTGGCGAGCACCACGTCCATGCCCGCGCCGAGCGCCTGGCGGATGAGCGGGGTGCTCTCGTCGGCGGTGACGTCGACCAGGATCGGATCGCTGAGCGCGTGCTCGGCCAGCGTCGCCAGTGCCTCGGCCGGCCCCATCAGGCGTCCGCCCGGTCCGTCGGCGACCGACCTGCCCGCCACCTTGGCCGCCGACAGCGCGGTGATGGTGCGGGGGGAGAGGCCGTTGGGATCGAACACGAACCCGCGCCGATCGATGGCCGCCACCAGGCGCAGCTTCGATGCGCCGTTGGCCTTGTCCCGCTTGTCTCTCCGGCCTTGGCCCTGGGCCATGATCTGGGCCAGGGCACGGCCGATCTGGCCGAAGCCGAGCAGCACGGCGTCGGTGTGGGGGGCGCGCGCGGCGGCGCCCCCGCCGATCTTCGACAGCTGGAAGGCGCCGTGCACCGCGCGCTGGGCGGCGCCCGCGTCCCTGGCCGCGACCACGAAGGAGATGTTCAGCTCGGACGAGCCCTGGGCGATGGCCACGATGTTGATCTTCGATTCGGCCAGCGCCGCGAAGACGCGCGCCGCGATGCCGAGGTGCCCGTGCATGCCGAGGCCGACCACCGCCACCGTCGCCAGGCCGGACTGCGCCTCGATGCCGTCGATCTCGCCGCGCGCGATCTGTTCGCGGAACTCCTCGGCCAGCCGGTGGCGCGCGCGCCGGGCCGCGCCCTCGGGGACCGAGAAGCAGATCGACTGCTCGGACGACGACTGCGAGATGAGCGAGACGCTGATCCCCTCGCGGTGGAGTGCCTCGAAGGTGCGCGCCGCGATGCCGGGGACGCCCAGCATGCCGTTGCCCGCGACGGTGAGCAGCGCCTGCCCGCCCACGGCGGAGAGCGCCTTGACCGGGTAGCGATCGAGCGTGTGGCGCGCCGAGATCTCGGTGCCGGCCGCGGTGGCGTCGGCGAACGGGCGGACGAAGACCGGGATGGCGCGCCCCGCGACCGGGATGAGCGCGCGCGGGTGCAGCACCTTGGCGCCAAAGTAGGCCAGCTCCGCCGCCTCGCGCAGGTGCAGTTGCGGGATGACGCGCGCGTCGGGGACGACCCGCGGATCGGCGGTGAGCAGCCCCGGCACGTCCTTCCACAGCGAGATCTCGCGGGCCGACAGCGCGCGCCCCAGCAGCGTGGCGGTCAGATCGGTGCCGCCGCGGCCTAGGGTGGCGACCGCTCTCTCGGGGACCCTCGAAGGGTCCCCGTGCCCCCCCGCGACGGACTGCGCGCGGCGCAGCCGCGCTCCGTCCACGCGATCGTTCGCGTGGTCTCCGTTGTCGTCCGCCGCCGCCGCGCCGATGAAGCCCGGGACGACCGGGATGATGCCCGCCGCGCAGAGCGGCCGCAGCGCCTTGCGCGCACGGAGATCGGTCAGCACCAGGTTGGGCGAGGCGCCGCCGAACGGACCGTCGGTGAAGATGATCTCCGTGGCCTCGACGTAGCGCGCGCGCAGCCCGCCCGCCGACAGCGCCGCGGCCAGCAAGCGCGCCGACAGCCGCTCGCCCCGGCTGACGATGAAGTCGCGGGTGCGCGGGGTCAGCTCCTTGAGCACGGCCAGGCTGGAGAGCAGCCGCCCGAGCTCGTCCATCGAACGCGCGATCTCCGCGGCCACCTCTCGCGTGGGCGTCGCTTGGCTTTGCCGAACGGAGTCCTTCGCGGGGGGGAACGGGGACCCTTTGAGGGTCCCCGAGTTTGAGATCCCTCGCGCCGTGGCGCCGCGGAGGATCTCGAGGTAACGCTCGCGCAGCGCCTCGACCTCCTTGGTCCCCCCGTCGCCGTCGCCCGCCGCCGCTCGCGTCGCCAGCCCCAGCAGCACGTCGGTCACCCCCGCGGGGGCCGACACCACCACGATGCGCGGCTGAGTCCGCGTCTTGACGATCTCCACCACCCGCCGGAACGCCGCGGCGTCGGCCAGCGACGCGCCGCCGAACTTGTGAATCTCGATGCCCAGCCTGCGGGCGTTCGGGAAGACCTTCTTCGGACTCATATCGAGGAGAAGATGTATCAGGATCGCGTGGGCGAGGGCCAGCTTACCTCCACCCCACGTGCGAAGACGCTCGTGGGGACCCCGGGCTGGACCGAGCCCATTCGCGAGGAGGTTCGGAACCCGTCGCGGGTTCCGAGTAAGATATTCTTCAACCCATGTCCCGCTCCACCTTCCGCTGCATCAACGGCTGTCACGGCGAGTACGCCCTCGACGAGATCATCTACAAGTGTCCGAAATGCGGAGACCTGCTGGAAGTGGTACACGACATGGAGGCGCTCAAGGCTCGGAGCGCGGCCTCCTGGATCAAGCTGTTCGACGAGCGCTACCAGCGCACCACCTGGCCCTACGGCTCGGGGGTTTGGGGGAAGAAGGAGTGGGTCCAGCCCCACATCGCTGACGAGAACGTCGTGTCGATGATGGAGGGGGGGACGAATCTCCTGTGGGCGGAGCGCT
>DASYEX010000022.1:0-8465 GCA_036498765.1 Polyangia bacterium | reverse complement strand
CGGGACGCTGGCCCTCATCGACCGTGACGATGGTGAGGTGCGCCCCATCTCGCCGTCCGTCGCCCAGTACCAGGTGCTGATCGACGCGGTCGGGGCCGACGGCGGGCTGGTCTCCCCGTTCGGCGCCGCCGGCGCCGCCATCGAGTACGTCGTCGTCTACGTGGTGCGGGGCCGCAACCCATCGCCACAAGACGGGATCTGGCGCGCGACAATTACCCCGTCCGAGCTCGAGCAATAGCCGCGCGTCTGCTCCCGGGGAAGCCTTTGCCCCGATGGCAGCAGGCCCTGACATGTTGGCGAAGGGCGATCGGAGGCCCTTGCGCGCCTGACGACGCGCTATCATCCGCACCGACGGGCGATGCTGGGCGGTCTCCTTGGCTTGACGGGCTGGACGCGACGGAGGCCGTCGCACGCCGTGGCAGTGTCGGCTCTGGCGGCGATCGCGCTCGGCGCGGCAGCGTGCGGCGGAGGCCAGCCGGCGGCGCGCGCGTTCGGGTCGACGGAGCTGGAGCCGCTCCGCGACTCGACGATCGAGCTCTACGGCGAGAGCGGCCTGGGGATCGTCGACTACACGACCGGCAGCCCCGCCGTCTGGTGGACACTCAATCTCGCGACCGGGGCGGTCCAGTCCTCCGGGGCCACCAGGCCGTCGGTCCCTCAAGGGACGCCGACGCCGACGCCCCAGCCCTATCGGTGCAACGAGAGCTACGCCGCCGGAGATCTGAACGGCAGCTACACACTCGAGATCGTCGACACCGCGACCAACGCGGAGACCGACGTCCCCGGCGTGCTGAGCTACGTCAGCTGTCCTGGCGCGGACGGGATGCTCACCGCGATCGCGTTCGACGCCGGCGGCGGCCTGGTCCTGGAGAGCGGTCCCATCGACTATTTGCAGCCGGCCGAGCTGACAGTCGCCTTGCTGGCCTTCATCAACTGGGGGGGCTACACCATCGGCGCCACGGGGCCCGGGGCGCCCACCAACATGACCGTCCTGGCCGCGCCCGTCACCGCGCCCGATCAGGAGGAGATCGACACCATCGATCTCGCGACGCTCGATGTGACGGTCGACGTCCCGTCGGTACCGGCCAGCGATGCCTGGGCCGCCGGGGCGACGCCGGCCGGCTCTCTCCAGTCGACCAGCGTGGCCGGGTCAGCGTCGCTCATCCAATCGCTCGACGGCCACTATGTCTACCCGCGCAAGATGAGTGACGGAGGGTCGGCGATGTTCGCCGGCCCGTTCGCTTCAGGCCCCGCCAGCGAGCTGGCCCTGTTCGAGGTCCCGGTGGGCACGCCGCTGCCTTCGACGACAGAAGTCGGGCTCGCGCCGGGCACCCTCCAGCTCTTGAAGAGGGCGCTGCTCACCTGGCAGCTCGAAGGTGCGGCCGGCGCGGCGAGCGAGCTCTTCGTCTGGGACGACACCGATCTGACGGCCACCACCTGCCCGTCGGCCGCCGGCGCTTCGCTCGACGGCATCTGGTCGCCCGACCAGTCCAAGGTGCTGTTCGCGGTGCCCCAGGGGGCCTTCGGGACCGCCGGATCTTACGGAGCGGGTGGCCTGCTCGACCTCCTGACGCTGGGCACGGCCGGCGGGAGCGCCAGCTGTCAGCAGCTCGCCGCCAGCGAGGTGGTGACCGCGGACTTCTCGCCCGACGGAGACTTCGTCTTTTGGCTCGCAGAGCCGCCGGCCGGGGAAGTGCAGCTCTTTGCCGCCGCCGGCGACGGCAGCGGCGCGCACATGATCGGCACGGGGGAGATCGAGGACGCCCACTTCATCGGCGACGGCGGCGCGAGGTTGGAGCTGACCCTGGGGGGCGAGCTCGAGTGGATCGACCTGCACGACGCGGCCTCGACGCTGCACCACGTGGCCGAGCAGGTTCACGGGCCCACCTACGACATCGTCAGCGGGCCGTGGCTGATCGTGAACTACCAGTGGAGCCCGACCGACGGCACCGGAACGCTGGCCGTCATCGACCGTGACAACGGCCAGGTTCGCGTCATATCGCCGGCGGTGGCCCAGTACGAGGCGCTGCCCGAAGAGCTGGGGGCCGACGGCGGCTTCGTCGATCCGTTCGGCGACGCGGGCGTCGGTGACGAGCTGGTCGTCGTCTACGTGGTGCGCGGCCGCAACCCGTCGTCGCAGGACGGCCTCTGGCGCGCGACGATCGTCCCGTCCGAGCTGCAATGACTCCAATGACCGCCGGCCGGTTCGCCGCGCTCGTGCTCGCCTGGGCCGCCTGCGGCGGGATGGCCCGCGCGGCCGAGCCAGGAACCGACGCGGGCGTTCCGGGTGATGCCGCCGCGGTGGCCGTCGATGGCGCCGCCTCCGACGGGGCCGGGCCGGCCGGTTCGGACGCGGGCGCCCCGCCGGCGCCGGACGCCGCGGCGCCCCCCCCCGCACCGCCGGTCGCGACGGTGTCGTTCTCCGGGCGCGTGCTCGAGAAGGGGACCGGCAAGCCGCTGGGGGCCGCGGCGATCGCCATCGACGGTTTCGCCGCGGCGGAGACCGACGCCGAGGGCCGGTTCACCATCGCCGCGCCGGCCGGCGCGCACGATCTCGGGATCAAGGTCGCGGGGCAAGAGCTCGTTCACCAGCCGATCTCGCTCTTTCCCGGGGCGGAGGGGGGCGAGCGGATCTTCCGGGTGCTCACGCCCGGCAGCGGGGCGCGCTACGTGACGACCGTGCGCGCCGACCGACCCGAGATCCCCAAGGTCGAGGTCACGGGCGAGGAGGCGCGCCAGACCGCCGGGAGCTCGGGCGATCCGCTGCGGATCATCGCCTCGCTCCCCGGCGTCGCCCAGATCGCCTGGCCGGCATCGCTCTACGTCGTGCGCGGCGCCAATCCCGGGAACACCGGCTTCTTCCTGGACGGAATCCGGGTGCCGGAGCTGTTTCACCTGGGGCTCGAGCTGTCGGTCATCAACCCGTACCTCATCGAGGGGGTCGAGTTCTATCCGGGCGGCTCGCCCGCCAATTACGGCCCCTACGTCTCGGGGATCATGGCGGCGCGCACCACGCCGCCGCCGGCCGATCGGGCCCACGCCTCCGCGGACGTCACGGTGTTCGACGCGGGCGGGATCGCCACCTCGCCCTGGGACGGCGGGCGCGGCACCGTCGTCGTGGCGGCGCGCTATTCGTACACCGGCGAGCTCTTCTCGCTGTTGCAGAACGACACCATCCTCCGCTACGGCGATTACCAGCTGCGCGTCGACCATCCTCTCGCTGGCGGGCAGGTGACGCTGTTCGCCTTCGGCGCGCTCGACGACGTCGGCTTCACCAACGCCGCGGCGGCCAACAAGGAGTACGGCTCGCTGCAGTTCCACCGGGTCGATCTCCGCTGGCGGCGCGCGCTCGCCGGCGGGCGGCTGCTCCTGGGCGCCACGGCCGGCGCCGACTGGGCGAGCTCCACGCTGTTCGAGAGCACCATCAAGGTCCGGGCGCTCAGCGCGGCCCCGCGCCTCATCTACGTTCACCCCGTCGGCCGGGCCATCGACGTGGAGGTCGGGGCCAACGCGGACCTGCAGACCTTCGCCACCGACGTCCCCATGTTCCAGCCCATGCAGAGCGATCTGGCGCGGGGGCGCCAGGCGCTCTCGGAGGCGGCCTACGCGACGCTCACCTTCCGCGCCGGCGATCGCCTGACCGTCTCGCCCGGGCTGCGCACCGATCTGTTCGCCGAAGAGGGGACCACGGCCTTCTTCCTCGAGCCGCGCCTCGACGTGCTTCTCCACGTCACCGACGCGCTCGCGCTGCGTGCCGACGGCGGCCGCTACGCGCAGATGCCCAGCCTGCCGGTCAGCGTTCCCGGGTTCGAGGCGTTCGGCCTGAAGGACTACGGCGCGCAAACCTCCCTGGGCGGCGCGCTCGGCGCCGAGGTGAAGCTGCCGGCGCAGCTCACCTTGGGCGTGACCGGCTTCTACCAGAAGCTGCGCCTCACCGACGTGCGCAACATCGACCTCGAGCAGCCCCAGGCGATGTCCCCGGACTTCCTGGTGGCGCGCGACGGGCGGGCCTACGGCGCCGAGGTCCTGCTCCGTCGCGCCGACATGGGGCGCTTCTACGGCTGGCTCGCCTACACGCTCTCCTGGAGCCAGCGCTACGACGACAACGGCGTGCTCGGCCGCTCGGACTGGGACGAGCGCCACATCCTGAACATCGTGGGCGGCCTCCGGGTGCACGGCGGGTACAGCTTCGGCGCGCGCTTTCACCTCAACACGGGCCGCTGGGCGCCGGTCGTCCAGAGCCCGGGCGGCGACTACCAGCAGCTGCCGACCTATTATCAGATCGACCTGCGCGCCGAGCGCCGCTTCGTCTTCGATCGCTTCGTGATGGACGTCTACGTCGACGTCGCCAACGTCACGGACAACACCGAGGTCCTGCAGCTCGACTACGTCAATACCGCGTCCGGCATGGGAAGCATGGTCGCGCAGGACGCGGTCAAATTCGCCCTCCCGACCATCGGCCTGCACGCGCAGTTCTGAGCCCGACCCGGGCGGGTGGACCCGGGCCTACGGCGCCGGTGTGGCGCGGGCCGTTCACCGGCCCGCGCGATGACGCTCGGCTCTATCGGCGTCGGACCGGCACGCGGCGCCGGCGGGTGCCGAGGGCGAGCGCGGCGAGCAGGAGCGCCGCGCCCATCGAAATCGGACCGGCGTCGCTGCCGACCGCGCAGGAACAGCCGGTCGTCCCGGTGTCGTTCGGTCCCGAGCCGCCGGAGCCGCTGCCCGAATTTCCACCCGAGCCGGAGCCGCCCGAGCCCTGGTCGCCGCCCGAGCCAGAGCTGTTGTCGCCGCCGCTGCCGGTGTTGCCGCCGCTGCCGACGACGGTGCCACCGCTGCCGGTGTTGCCGCCCTTGGAGCCGCCGCTGCCGGTGTTGCCGCCGGTGGCCGCGCCGCCGCTGCCGGTGTTGCCGCCGCTGGCCGAGCCTGACGATCCCCCTTGGCCGGTGTTGCCGCCGCTACCGGTGTTGCCGCCGCTACCGGTGTTGCCGCCGCTGCCGACCGAGCCGCCCGAGCCCTTCATGCCGGCCGCGCCGCTCGTGCCACCGCTCGCGGTGTTGCCTCCGGCGCCGCCCGAGCCCTTGGCGCCGGCTGCGCCTGACGAGCCAGCTTGGCCACTGGTGCCGGCCGCGCCGCTCGCACCTCCGGTCCCGCCGTTGCACGCCGACTCGGGATCGCTTCCCGCGGCGTTGGCAGCGGTGTCGAGGCCGAAGAACTTGAGCATCTCACCCTCTTCGTAATTCATCGAGTGCGTGGCTCCCGGCGCCGTCCAGGCCTCGAGGACGTTGTAGCTGCAGGCGTTGGCCCAGCGCTGGATGTTCCAGGTCGCCTGCGAGCCCTTGTACCCGTTCTGCGTCGACGTCGGGGTCGTGGGCAACGTCAGCACGTTGGTCCACTCCTTGATCGCCTCGCCCATGTTCTTGTAGCTGATGGTCGTGTCGGCGTCGCCCTGGTACATCTGCAGGCGCGGCCGGCGCCCGGTGTAGCCCGGGTCCATGCCTCGAACGAGGTCACCCCACTGCTGGGCCGTTTTGGTCGTGTTTCCGGCCGCGCAGTTGTTGCTCCACTGATTGCTGCTCGAATAGCCGTCGGACCAGCATCCGGCGGCCACGCCCGCGCGCGCCGCGCCGGCCGCGAAGAGGTCGGGGTAAACGGCCAGCATCGCCTGCGTCATCATCGCGCCGCCCGAGCCGCCCATGATGTAGACGCGGGTCGGATCGGCGTTGTACTTGGTGAGGGTGTACTTCACCATCTCGGCGAGGCCCTGCGTATCGCCGCCGCCGTCGTGCGTGAGGGACATCGTCGTCCCCACGTCCCAGCAGTTCTGCCCCGGGTTGTCCGGCAGCACCAGGATGAAGCCGTACTGGTCGGCCGCCGCCTTGGCCATCGGGATGTTGCCGATCTGCCCGGTGGCGGTCGAGCCGCAGGAGTGGCAAGAGACGTAGATGGCCGGCTTGGCCGCCAGCTTGTCCGGGACGTAGATGTACATCTGCATGTAGCTCGGGACGTTGGTCGCGCCCCAGGTGCTGCGGGGGACCTCCACCAACGAAGCGGCCTGCGCTCGCAGCGGCGCGAGCAGCGCCAGTCCGAGACAGAGCGATCCAACCGTGAGTGCGGATTTCCGATATCGAGTCATGTGGGCTCCCGTCCTATTCCCGGTAACCGCACACCTGATCTCGGCGTCCCGCAGGGCGCACCGCGGGCGGCGCGTTACAAGCCCCCATCGATCCACACGGCTGGACGACCGGACGAGGCGCCGCGGAGACGGCCGTGGTCGTCGCGGCGGCCACGATCACCGTTGCGGTCGCCCGGACCCTCACCGCGCCGATGGTATGCCGTAAGATGGGCGAAATGCGATGGGTGGTCAGTTGTCTCGCGATGGTGGCGTTCGCGGCGGGGTGCTCGAGCCCGCTCTCGCCGCTCGGGTCCGGCGGAGGCAGGGACGCCGCGGTCGATCGCGCCCTGCGCCCGATTGGCGCGACGGTGGTCGATGCGGCGGGCGAGATCGGGCGCGGACGGCAGATCATCGATGCGGGCCCCGACGTCGTGGGCCGCGGCGAGCCGGCGCCCATCGGGAGTCCCTGCCAGTCGGGGATCGATTGTCGGACCGGCTTCTGTGTCGACGGCGTCTGTTGCAACACCTCGTGCATCGGATCGTGTGTGACCTGCGCCGCGCCCCGGGCGATGGGCACCTGCCTGCCCCTCGACACGGGGGCGGTGGCCCGGCCCGGCGGCTGTCCGGCGGCCAGTCCGGCCACCTGTGGGATGACCGGGCTGTGCGACGGCGTGGGCGGCTGTGGGCTCTACGCGACCGGGACCCTCTGCGTGCCGAGCGCCTGCGTCGGCGGCACGACCATGCAGGTGGCTTCGACCTGCGACGGCTTGGGGACCTGCCGGCCGGGACCGACCCAGAGCTGCGTCCCCTACACCTGCGCGAGCGGCGCCTGCCAGGTCGACGACTGCCGCAACCCCGCGGACTGCGAGGCTCGCCCGAACCGCGACGCGTCGCTCGACTGACCGGCGAGCGGAAGTCGACGTTGGTCAGATCGAAATCGCCGGTCGTGCGTCTGCACGGGCATGACCAGCAAACTCGGCTTCTCCGTTCGCCTCCTGGCCCTGGTGCTCATCTCCTTCGCCGCGGGTGAGCACGCCCGTGCCGGGAGGGCCGTCGTGGCCGCGCCCGCGCCGATCAGCCTGACCGCCTCCGACGGTGCCGGGCTCGAGCTCGTGTCACTCACGGCCGACGCCGCCATCGACGACCCGCTCGCCTTCACCGAGCTGCACCTCGTCTTCCGCAACCCGGAGAACCGGGTGCGCGAGGGGCGCTTCCGGATCACGCTCCCTCCGGGCGCGACGGTCAGCCGGTTCGCCATGCGGATGGGCGATCGCTGGCAGGAAGGGGAGGTGGTCGAGCAGCAGGCGGCGCGCGTGGCGTACGAGGACTTCCTGCATCACAGGCAGGATCCAGCGCTGCTGGAGGCCGAGGCGGGGAACGAGTTCTCGGCGCGGGTGTTCCCGATCCCGGCGTCCGCGACCAAGGAGATCGTCATCTCTTACGCGCAGGAGCTGACCCGCGCCGACGAGCCGTACCGGCTGCCCCTGCGCGGCCTGCCCCGGGTGGGGACGCTGGCTGTCCGCGGGGTCGTCGGGGCGGGCCAGGCGGAGACACGGCTCGAGCGACGCGACTTCACGCCCGATCGCGACTTCGAGCTTGGCCACCAGGTTCACGGCGGACGCCTCGGGCTGCGCGACGACAACCTGGTCGTGGCGCGGGTCGTCCCGCTGGCCGAGACGACGGCGCGGGAGCCGCTCGGCGCTCTGCACATCCTGGTCGACACCAGCGCCTCGCGCGCGCTCGGTCTGTCGGACGAGGCGGCCGCGGTCGAGCGCCTGCTTGGCGCGCTGCGGGCCGAGGGCGATCCGTCGGTGACCGTCGCTGCGTTCGACCAGGACGTGGTCCCGATGTTCGCCGGTCGGGCCAGCGGCGCGGTCGGGGTCGTCGGCAAGCGCCTGCTGGCGCGCGGCGCCCTGGGCGCGTCCGATCTCGAGCGCGCGCTCGCCTCGCTGGCGGGCAGTCTCCGAGCCGACAAGACCCGGCCTTCGCGCGTCCTGCTGGTGACCGACGGTGTGGCCACCGCCGGCGAGCTCGGCGCCGACCAGCTGCGGGCCCGCGTGGCGGCGCTCTCCGCGCTGGGCGTCCGGCGGCTCGACGTCCTGGCCGTCGGTGGGATCCGCGACGACGTGATGTTGTCGCGCCTGGTGACGGCGGGGCTCCCCGCCGACGGCGTCGTGGTCTCGTCCGACGCGGAGGGGCCCGAGGTGTTGCGCCGCCTCACCCACGCGACGCGCTCGGGGATCAGCATCGCCGTCGACGGCGCCGGCTGGGTCTGGCCGAGCGTCGTCAACGGCGTCCAGCCCGGCGACGAGGTGCTGGTCTACGCCGATCTGCCGGCCGATGCGCCCTTCAA
>DASYEX010000021.1:0-9120 GCA_036498765.1 Polyangia bacterium | reverse complement strand
AGCGCGGGCGCCGCCGCCGCGATCCGCTCGGCCGGCAAGCGGATCCCGATCCCCCCCGTCGAGGCGGTCAGCACGTCGTCCGCGCCCACCCCCAGCGCCTGGGCGACGGCGGCGGCCACCGCCCGCTCGTCGGCGGCGCCGACCGGACCGGTCAGGGCGTTGGCGTTGCCGCTGTTGGCCACGATGGCGCGGATCCCCGAGGTCGGCAGCCGGGTCGCGGTGTAGCTCACGGGCGCCGCACAGAGCTTGTTGACCGTCAGGACCCCGGCGGCCGAGCACGGGATCTCGGAGGCCACCAGCGCGACGTCCTTGCGGGCGCCCCCTGCCTCTTTCACGCCGGCGGCCACGGCGCCGAAGCGGAAGCCGATCGGGGGGGCAAAGGTCTTGGCGCCGGTCGCGTTCGTCTTGTCGGTCGTTTTCATCAGGGGGCGTGTCCTCCGAGCAGATCGAGGCCGGCCGTCTCCGGCAGGCCGAACATCAGGTTGGCGTTCTGGACTGCCTGCCCGGCGGCTCCCTTCACCAGGTTGTCGATGGCGGCAAAGGCGATGGCCACCCCGCGCGCCGGATCGGCGTCGGCCGCCATCAGGACGCGGTTGGTCCCCACGACCGCGTGCAGCCGGACGCCTTCGGGCTTGGTGGCGCGCAGGAACGGCCTGCCGGCCACGAACGCCTTCACGGCGGCTTCCGCGTCCGCGCCCGTCTTGCCCGGCAAGAGCCGCCCGTAGACCGTCGCCAGGATCCCCCGCCGCACCGGCAGGTAATAAGGGGTGAAGGTGACGCGCACCGCGCCCGCCCCGGCCAGCGCCAGTGTCCTCTCGATCTCGGGCGTGTGCTGGTGTTTGAGGACCTTGTAAGCGCGGAAGTCGCCCTCCAACTCGGAGAACGACAGCTCCTCGGTCGCCTTGCGCCCGGCGCCGGTGATCCCGCTCTTGGCGTCGATGACGATCCCTTCGCCGCTGATCACCCCGCCCCGCAGGAGCGCCAGCGTCGCCAGCGTGCTCGCCGTCGCGTAGCAGCCGGGGTTGGAGACCAGCTTGGCCGCCCGGATGTCGCTGGAGGCGCCGGCCTCCGGCATGGCGTAGCAGGCCAGCTTCAGCAGCTCGGCCCGCGGGTGGGTGAATCCGTACCAGCGTGGATATTCATCCGCGGCCAACCGGAAGGCCCCGGAGAGGTCGACCACCCTCGCCCCCGCCTCGAGCGCCTGCGTCGCCAGCTCGAGCGACGCCTGGGCGGGCGTGCAGAGAAACACCAGGTCGAGCCCCCGCATGCCCTCGGCCGCCTCGGCCTGGGGGCGGATTCGCACCGTCGAGGCGGCGCCGGCGAACGGCAAGCGGTCGCCGACGAGCTCGCCGGCCCACTTGTCGCTGACGGCCAGGGCGAGCGAGAACCTCGGGTGCACCGCCAGGAGCCGCGCCAGCTCCATCCCCGAGTAGCCGGAGACGCCGACGATCCCGACCGAGAGCCCGGATGATTCACGCGACATGATGGATACTTATTCACATGCTCGGGCCGGTGACGCAAGCGACAAAGCGCGCCCGTCCCGCCCCCACGAACCCTCCCGGGCCCACCTCTGATCGGAATGTCGCGGACCAGCCTGCGAGCGGGCGAAGGAACGGCCGCGGAATCGGGGACCACGGCGGCTGGAACGCAGCTTGCTAGGCCCCGGCGGCGTGAGCGAGGCCGCCACCCGCACCCTCTGGCTTCTAGCGATCGCCGGCCTGGCGCTGGGGCAGGCCGGCTGCAGCACCGTTCCGCCGCCCGTGGTCTCGCCCGTCGCCAGAGCCCCCCGCGGCGAGGCGATCACTTGGTCGGCCGACTGGGGCTACGCGCGCGCGCACATTCAGCTGCCGGACGGGTCGATTCAAGCGATCTCCGGCAACGGGGACAGCACCTACGGAAATCCCGATCGCGGAGCAACCGAGCTCACGGCGCTGGCTCCCGCGCTCGCCTCGCTTCATCAGGTGATGGGCGCCTGGGATACGGGGGAGTACGCCGGCTGGCGCCGGTTCGGCGGGACGGCCCGGGTCCTACTCGGCACCTCCGCGGGGAACAAGACCACCTCGCTCACCTCGGCGTTCAACGTCCACTGGTCGTTGAGAGGGGTGGACGGCTCGCTCGCGCTCGAGCAGAGCGCTCCCCTGGGCGGGTCGGTCGCGCTGCTCGGACGAATCGGCGTCAGCTACGGCCTGCGCGACTACGACATCCAGGTCCCCCTGAACCTCGACACGACGTACGGTCGTGACGGCGTCATCGGCGCGGCGCACTTCGACATCTTGCGTCCGGACCTCCGCCTGGAACCGCTGCTCGGGGTGGTCCTCGGGGAGCGGTCGTCGGTGGTCTTCTCGTTCCAGCCCTACTTCGTCCTGGCCCACGGAGCGATCATCTCTCCGACGTGCGCGGACTGCGTGGCCGGCGTCCGGCTGGTCGATTTCGCGCAAAACCTGGGGATCGCGTTCGCGCTGACGCTGCACGGATCCTGAGCGGCCTATCCGGTGTGGCCGAACCCGCCCGCGCCGCGCACCGTCCCCGCAAGCTCGGTGGCCTCTTCCAGCTCCGCAATCGTCACCGGGGCTATCACCAGCTGCGCGACCCGGTCACCGGGCTGGACGACGAACGGCTCGGCGCCGAGGTTGACCAGCAGCACCAGCACCTCGCCCCGGTAGTCGCTGTCGATGGTCCCGGGGGCGTTGGGCAGGCCGATGCCATGCTTGCGGGCGAGCCCCGAGCGCGGGCGCACCTGCCCCTCGAACCCGGGCGGAATCTCGAACGCCAACCCCGTCGGCACCGCGGCGCGCGCGCCCGGCGCCAGCGTGATCGGCCCGTCGGCCGCCGAGGCCAGGTCCAGCCCGGCGGCGCCCGCCGACATGTAGCGCGGCGCCAGCGCCCCAGGACGCAGTTTGACGAACCTGACCTTGGGAGCGACCGACGCCGCCATGGCGCCTACGAAGCCGCGGCGCGGAAGTTGTGGACGACGTCCGGGGTCTTCCCCAGCGTCTCCTTGCGCGAGAGGCGGATCTTGCCGGTGGCGCGGTCGATGCCGATCACCTTCACCAGCATCTCGTCGCCTTCCTTGCAGATGTCCTGCACGGCGCGAACGCGCTTCTCATCGAGCTCGCTGATGTGCACCAGGCCGTCGGTCCCCGGGAGGATCTCGACGAAGGCGCCGAAGTCGGCCAGGCGCTTGACGACGCCCATGTAGAACTCGCCCATCTCCGGCTCGGTGGTGAGGCCCTTGATGATGTCGATCGCCTTCTTGACCGCGATGCCGTCGGGCGAGGCGATGTGCACGGTGCCGTCGTCCTCGACCTCGATCGAGACGCCGGTCTGCGCGGTGATGCCGCGGATGGTCTTGCCGCCCGGGCCGATGATCTCCCTGATCTGGTCCGGCTTGACTTGCAATGTGTGGATGCGCGGGGCGAACATCGAGAGATCCTCGCGCGGGGCGGCCAGCGCCTCGGCCATCTTGCCGAGGATGTGCATCCGGCCCTCGCGCGCCTGGCGCAGCGCCTTCTCCAGAATTTCGCGGGTGAGTCCCTGGATCTTGATGTCCATCTGCACGGCGGTGACGCCGGTCTTGGTGCCGCAGATCTTGAAGTCCATGTCGCCCAGGTGGTCCTCGTCGCCGAGGATGTCGGACAGGACGGCGACGCGGTCGCCTTCCTTGATGAGGCCCATGGCGATGCCGGCCACCGGCGTCTTGATGGGGACGCCGCCGTCCATCAGCGACAGGATGCCGCCGCAGACCGAGGCCATCGACGAGCTGCCGTTCGACTCGAGGATCTCCGACACGATGCGGATCACGTAGGGGAACTCTTTCTCCGACGGCAGGACGCGGGAGATGGCCCGCTCGGCGAGGTGGCCGTGGCCGACCTCGCGCCGGCTGGCGCCGCGCAGCGGCTTGGTCTCGCCGGTCGAAAACGGCGGGAAGTTGTAGTGGAGCAGGAAGCGCTTGTCGATGTTGCCGGTCAGCGCCTCGATGTGCTGCGCATCCTGGCTGGTGCCGAGCGTGGTGGTGACCAGCGCCTGCGTCTCGCCACGCGTGAACAGCGCCGAGCCGTGCGTGCGCGGCAGCACGCCGGCCTCGCAGGTGATCTGGCGGATGTCGGCGCCCGCGCGCCCGTCGATCCGCTTGCCGGTGTTCAACACCAGCTCGCGCAGGTGCTTCTTCTTGGCCGATTCGAACGCCTCGCCGACCTCGGCGCCGCGATCCGGGAACACCTCGGCCAGGGCGGCCTTGGTCTCGCCGCCCGCCGCGTCGAGCGCCGCGTAGCGCTCGTGCTTCTCCCGGATGGCCATGGCCGCTTCGATCTTCTGGTTGGCGATCTCCGCCACCTTGGAGACGATCGCCGGGTCCTTGGCCGGCGGCACGAACTCACGCTTTGGCTTGCCGACCGCCGCCCGCAGCTTGTCTTGCAGGTCGATGAGCGGCTGGGCCTCCTTGTGCGCGAACATGAGCGCGTCGACGATCCCCTCTTCGCTCACCTCGGCGCAGCCACCTTCGACCATCACGATGGCGTCGCGGCTGGCCGCCACGATGAGGTCGAGATCGGAGGTCGCACGCTGGGCAAAGGTCGGGTTGATGACCAACTGGCCGTCGATGCGGCCGACGCGCACGCCGGCGTACGGGCCGGCGAAGGGGATGTCGGACAGGTGCAGCGCGGTCGAGGCGCCGGTCATCGCCAGCACGTCCGAGCCGTTCTCGCGGTCGGTCGAGACGACCATGGCGATCACCTGGGTGTCGAACCTCCACCCTTTGGGAAACAGCGGACGCGACGGACGGTCGATGAGGCGCGAGGTGAGCACCTCGACCTCGGTCATGCGCCCCTCGCGCTTGAAGTAGCCGCCCGGGATGCGACCGGCAGCGGAGGTCTTCTCGAGGTAGTCGACCGTCAGCGGCATGAAGTCGACGCCGGGACGCACGCTGCCGGAGGCGACCGCGGTCACCAGCACCATCGTGTCGCCGTAGCGGACGACGACCGCGCCGTCGGCCTGCTTCGCCATGCGGCCGGTCTCGATGCTGAGCTCCTTGCCGCCAAAGTTAACGCCTTCACGTACGAACATTGTGGTCTCCCTGTCGATGGCCTTGCAGCAAATGAAATCGGGTGCCACGGCGAGCGCACGCGTGCGTGCTTGCCGAGCATGCCGGCGCGCACGGGTGTGCGCGGCCGGAGGGTTCTCGGTCCCGGACGCCTACTTGCGGATGCCGAGCGACTGGATCACGGCGCGGTAGCGATCGACGTTTTTGGACTTGAGGTAGTCCAACAGACGACGGCGCTTCCCGACCAGCATCAGCAGACCGCGACGCGAGTGGTGATCCTTCACGTGGGCCTTGAAGTGGTCGGTCAGGTACGAGATCCGTTCCGAAAGGAGGGCGATCTGAACTTCAGGGGAGCCGGTGTCACCCGGTTTCCGCGAGAACTTCTGGACGACTGCCGATTTGCGTTCTGCTGCGAGGGACATTTACGATCTTCTTTTCTTTTGAGGTAATTCAATGTCCTACATTCCGGTCCGGGCGTCAACGTAAGTTGGCTCCGCCGGTGAGTTTTCTCGCTTCTATCTCGATCTTTGCGCACCAAAGACGCGCAGCGTCCGGACGAGGCCGTCGGGGCGCGGTTCGGCCACGGCGATGAGGTCTCCCGCCGGATCCAACAGGCAAACGCGAGGTTCCGACGATCCGTCGGTCGCGAGAGACCAGGAGACGCGCTTGCCGGCCCGGAGGTCGCGGGCCAGGGCTTCTGGGACCTGGGTATGGGGGAGGTGCCTCAGCGCAGCGGCCAACCCCACCCAGGGGAGCGCGGCACCCGGCTCGCCCAGCGCCGTGAGGATCTGGTCGAGGGGGCGCGCGTCGGCCAGAGCGAACGGTCCCGACCGCGTGCGCCGAAGGGCCGTGACGTGCCCGCCCACGCCCAGCGCCCGTCCGAGGTCGCGCGCCAGCGCTCGGACGTAAGTCCCCTTCGAGCAGTGGACGTGAAGCCGGACCGCGTCCGGCCCGCCGAAGTCGCAGAGCTCGAGCGCGTGGATCGTCACCTGGCGCGGCGCGATCTCGACAGTCTCTCCCGCGCGGGCGTAGTCGTAGAGTGGGCGCCCGTCGCGCTTGATCGCGGCGAACGCCGGCGGCACCTGCTCGATCGGGCCCTGAAAGCGCGCCAGCGCCTCGCGCAGCGCGGCCTCGGTCACGGCCTGCGGGTCATGCGTGGCGGTCACCGTCCCCTGCGCGTCATCGGTGTCGGTCTCCGCGCCCAGGCGGATCGTGACGTCGTACTCCTTGTCGGCCCCCAGGAGAAAAGGCGCCAGCTTGGTCGCCTCGCCCAGGCAGACCGGCAGCACGCCCGAGGCGAGCGGATCCAGCGTCCCGCCGTGCCCGACCCGCCGGACGCCGGCGGCGCGCCGGATCTGGCGGACCACCGTGAACGACGTCGGGCCGACCGGCTTGTCGACCACCAGGACCGCGTCCAAGGACTGGCTACTCCTTGTCGTCCGGCTCGTCGTCTGCGGGCTTCGACGAATTCTGCGGCTCTATCTCGCGCAGGAGCTGCTCGACGCGAGCAGCCTGTTCGAACACCTTGTCGACCTCGAAGGTCACCGCCGGCGCGACCTTCATGCGCAGGCGGCGGGCGATCGCCTGGCGGAAGTAGCCGCTCGCGTGATCGAGGCCGGCCCGAACCCGCTCGAGCGCGGCGTCGTCGAGGCCGTGCACGGTGAAGAAGGCGCGGGCGTGCCGCAGATCGCCGGAGACGCGCACGTACGTGACGGTGATGAGCCCGGCGCCGCGCACGCGCGGGTCCTTGATCTCGTCGCGCGCCAGGGTCTCGCCCAGCACGGCGCGCACCTCGCCCGAAACCCGTTCCATCCGCTGCGACATGGGGCTCCCCTACCCCTCCCAGTGCGTGAAGTCGGGGCCGTTGAGCGCGCCGTTGCCGAGCTCCTGTAGCTCGTGCTCGTCCTTGGCGACGTCGGCGTGCGCGCGGACGAAGCGCAGAACCTCGTCGACGGCCGACTCGGCGAAGCGGCGGTCGCTCCCCACCAGCGTGAGGCCCAGGACGGCGCGGTTCCAGGTGTCGTGCGCTTCCACCTCGGCGATCGAGACGTTGAACTTCTGGCGCACGAGATCCTTGAGCCGCTTGACGACCGAGCGCTTGTTCTTGAGCGACCGCGCCGCCGCCAGCACCAGGGTGACCCGTGCGATGGCGACGGTCATCGAGCGGCGATCGCGTTGACGGAGCTCGGCTCCGCCGAGCGGAGTCGTCGCGGGAGGGCGCGGGAACCCTCCCAGGGTTCCCGCATCATCGCTAGGAGGCCTTTGGCGCGTCGAGGGTGGCGGCGATGGTCTCCATCTCGAACGCCTCGATCACGTCGCCCTGCCGCAGGTCGTTGTAGCCCTCGATCGACAGACCGCACTCGTATCCCTGGGCGACCTCGGAGGCGTCGTCCTTGAACCGGCGCAGCGAACCGACCTTGCCGGTGTAGATGACCACCGAGTCGCGCACCAGCCGGAGCAACGCCTTGCGGGTGATCTTCCCTTCCACGACGAAGCAGCCGCCGATGGTGCCGGCCTTGGGAATGGTGAACACCTGGCGGACCTCCGCCTTGCCGAGCATCTTCTCGCGCGAGATCGGGGCCAGCATGCCGACCATCGCCTTCTTCACGTCGTCGATGGCGTCGTAGATGACCTGGTAGAGCTTGATGTCGACGTCCTCCTGCTCGGCCAGCTGCTGCGCCTTGCCGGCGGGACGAACGTTGAAGCCGATCACCACGGCGGACGACGCCTTGGCCAAGCTGACGTCCGACTCGGTGATGCCGCCGACGCCCGTGGAGATGACGTTGACCCCCACCGTTTCGGTAGACAGCTTGGTGAGCGCGCTGGCCACCGCCTCGACCGACCCTTGCACGTCGGCCTTGAGGATCACCTTCACCTCCTTGACCTCGCCGCTCTTGATCTTGTCGAGGATGTTCTCCAGCGACACGCGGCCGGTGCCGGCCAGCTCCTTCTTGCGGCGGGCCTCGTGCCGGTGCTCGACCAGCGACTTGGCAGCCTTCTCGTCGGTGACGGCGTTGAACACTTCGCCCGCGTCGGGGACGCCGTCGAGACCGAGCACCTCGACCGGCGTCGAGGGGCCGGCCTCGGTGATCGACTGTCCCTTGTCGCCGAGCATGGCGCGGATCTTTCCGGAATACTCGCCGGCCACGACCAGATCGCCGAGCTTGAGCGTTCCGTCCTCGACGAGGACGGTCGAGATCGGCCCACGCGCCCGATCGAGGCGGGCTTCGACGACGTGCCCCTTGCCCTGCTTGTTGGGGTTGGCCTTGAGGTCGAGGACCTCGGCCTGGACCGACAGATTCTCCAGCAGCTCGTCGATCCCCTGCTTGGTCTTCGCCGACACGTTCACGAAGATCGTGTCGCCGCCCCACTGCTCGGAGACCAGGCCGTGCTCGGAGAGCTTGTTGCGGATCTGGTCCGGATTGACGCCCGGCTTGTCGATCTTGTTGACGGCGACGATGATGGGAACCTTCGCCTCCTTGGCGTGGTTGATCGCCTCGATCGTCTGCGGCATCGGCCCGTCGTCGGCGGCGACGACCAGGACGACGATGTCGGTCATCTGAGCGCCGCGCGCGCGCATGGCGGTGAAGGCCTCGTGGCCGGGGGTATCGAGGAAGACCACGTCCCCCTTGTCGGCGTGCACCTTGTAGGCGCCGATGTGCTGGGTGATGCCCCCCGCCTCGCCGGCGGCGACGTTGGCCTTGCGGATGGCGTCGAGCAACGAGGTCTTGCCGTGGTCGACGTGTCCCATGATCGTGACCACCGGGGCGCGCGGAACCACGTCCTCGGGGTTGTCCGGCGTCTCGGTGTCGGTGAGGACCTCCTCCTCGTTGAAGGCGGTCGACTCGATCTGGTAGCCGAACTCGTTGGCGATGAGCGTCGCCGTGTCGAGGTCGATGTCCTGGTTGATGGTCACGCCCATCATCCCGAGCGCCCAGAGCTTCTTGACGATCTCGCGTCCCTGGACGCCCATCTTCTTGGCCAGCTCGGCGACGGCGATGGTGTCGGCCATCCGGACCACGCGCTTGTGCTCGGCCGGGGTGGTGATCTGGGTCTGCTTCAGCTTCTTGCCGGCGGCGGCG
>DASYEX010000020.1:0-5215 GCA_036498765.1 Polyangia bacterium | reverse complement strand
GTGAGCGCGCCCGTTCACGAACCCTTGGCCGTGCCGAAGAAGCGAAACTTCGGCGACACGCCCAGCAGCACGCCGTAGCGATCGCTGCCCGCCAGAAATCCCCACAATCCGACGATGGACAGGTCCAGCGACTTCGTCACCGACCAGGTGAAGCCGGTCGTCGCCAGCAGCTGATCAGGATCGCTCGACAGAAACGCCACGCCCGAGAACTCGCCCGTCAGCGAGAAGCGGTTGATGTCGTCGAGATCCAGCTCGAGATCGAGCCCCAGCTCGATGCCGATGGGCCGCCCCGACATGGCGTCGGGCGCCGGATCGATGAAGCCCCCCGCGTTCAGGACGCTGTGCAGGCGATGGAACACGTAGCCCAGCAGCAGCAGCGATTCCACGCCCACGCCATGGGCGCCCGACGCCACCGGCAGCTTGGGACCGACCTGGAGCCCGAACGCGCCGGAGCGACCCAGCTTCTCGTCGTGGTCGTCGTAGAGGCCCACCTTGACCGACGGCCACAGGCTGTCGGGCGCCGCGTGATCGAACGAGAACGGCCCCGTGGACGGCCCCTCGATCGCGTACGCGCCGTCGAGGTCCAGCTCCAGCCAGGGGAGCAGCCCGAGGTCGAGCTCGAAGTCCGGCAACACGGCCCGCCAGGGGCCCTGACTGCGCACGGCGCCGATCTGAAGATCGATCTCGGTGACGCCGGTCTCTTCCAGCTCGAGATCCGTCGGTTCGAACAGAGGGCGGATGGCGCGGGCCGCCGCCGCTTCGGGGCGCCACACCCCGAGCGCCACCGTCACCGACAGGGCGAGACCGCGGCGGCCCCGGGCAGGGCTCAGGTGGGAGGGGGCGCTCATGGCGTGCCCCCAAGGTAACTCGGGCCTCGGGGGTCCGCGCGACGCTGTGTTAGATTCGTCATCGCTTCGTGAGATCGGCCTCGGTCATCCCCGCCTGTCTGCTGACCGCCGCATTGGGGACGGGTTGTCATCCCCAGAAGGGTGGGCCAAGCCACGTCGGGGCCACCAGCGACAGCGAGGAGCCGCGCCAGCCGAGCGGCGTGGGGACCCGATCGACGTTCACGCTGTCCGACGGGCTCCACGTCGTCCTCGAGGAGAATCACGCGGCGCCCGTGGTCGCGCTGCAGGTATGGATGGAGGTGGGCTCGGCGGACGATCCGCCGGGGCTCGAGGGCGCCGCCAACGTGGTCCAGCATCTGATGCAGCGGGCGGCCCGCGGCGGCGGAGCCACCCCCGCCAGCGAGGCACGCACGGGGGCCTGGACCAGCTATGACGAGACGGTCGTGCACACCTTGGTGGCCGCGCCGTTCGTCGATGACGGCCTGCGCGCACTCTCCAGCGCGCTGACCTCGCCGTCGGCGCCCACCGCGGCGGACTTCGAGGCGGCGCGGGCCGAGGCGCGCGCCGACCTGCGCGCGACGCGCGGCGATCCCCAGCGCCTGGCAGCCGCGGCGGCGATGGCGACGGCGTTCTCGGTCCACCCGTACCGTCGTCCGCTGCTGGGCACCGACGGCACCCTCGCCGATCTGACCCTGGGGCGGCTGCGCGCGTTCTACGAGCAGGCCTGGGGGGCGCCCCAGGCGACGCTCGTGATCGTGGGCGACTTCGACGCCCGCGCCATCCGCGAGAAGCTCGCGTCGCTGTTCGGCGCCTGGCGCCGGGGAACGGCGCCGTCGCCGCGCGCGCACGAGCCGGAGCAGACCGAGCCGCGCGTCGCCGTGTCGACGGCCGACATCGGCGACGCCGAGCTGGCGCTCGCCTGGAGGACGGCCGATTTCCGCGCCGACGATCGCGCCGCGCTCGAGCTGCTGGCGGCGGTGCTCGGCCAGGGACCGCGCACCCGGCTCGACGACGAGTTCGTGCGCAATCGCCAGATGGCGCGTGACACCCGCGCTTTCCTGTTCGCCGCGCGCGACGCCGGGCTGCTGGTGACGAGCGCGACCCTGGGGGCGGGGCCCATCGAGGAGACGACGGCGGCCATCCTCGACGAGGTGGGCCGTCTGGCCCGCGAAGGACCGACCCGCGAGGAGCTGGCGCGCGCGCGCACCTTCGTCGAGCGGCAAGAGGTCACCGAGAAGGCCGGCGTGGAAGGCTACGCGCATCGCCTGGGCCTCTACGCCACAGTGGCCGGTGAGCCGGGGCGTGAGGCCGCCTATCTCAAGCGCCTGCGCGAGGTCGACGCGGCCGACGTGCAGCAGGTGGCGGCGCGCTGCTTCCGCGCGGCGAACCTCTCGGTCGTGGCGACCTTGCCGGTGCTCCGGGGCGCGCGGAGCGAAGACCGCGTACCGCGGCTGCTGGCCCGCTTGCGGGTCGCCGTGACCAGCGTCAGCGCGCGAACCGCGACGATGACGGCGAAGGCGGCGCGCGGCGCCGACGTGCGCGACGTCGTCACCTACCTTCTCCCCTCGGGCGTTCGCTTGCTGATCCTTTCCGACGACACGGCCGACCAGATCTCGGTGCGGGCGGTGTGGTCCGGGGGCGCGCGGATCGAGAACACGCACCTCAGCGGCGCGGCTTCGTTGATCGCGCGTCTGTTCGTACGGGGGACGAAGACGCGCACGGCCGATCAGCTCGCCGCCGAGCTGGGCGACGTCGGCGGGCGGCTCGACGGTTTCGCCGGCCTGGACATCCTGGGGCTGCGCGCCGATTTTCTGGCGTCGCGGTGGGAGCACGGGCTCGACCTGGTCGTCGACTGCCTGCGCAACCCGCGCTTCGCCGAGGAGGACGTCGAGCAAGATCGCCGCGTGATGCTCGAGGCGATCCGCCTGCGCGACAACGACGGGGCGAACGTGGCCCAGCGTCTGTTCGAGGAGTCGCTGTTCGCGGGGCGCCCGTATCACGAGGATCTGCTGGGGACCTCCGAGTCGGTGGCGGCGTTGACCCGCCGGCGGGTCCTCGACTTCTACCGAAGCGGCTATCCCTTGCGGGGGCTGACGGTCGCCGTCGTCGGTGCGGTCGAGGCCGATCGCGTGGCCGACCGCTTCCAGGCGCTGTTCGCGGACGCGCCGGCGGCCGCGCTCGGCGCGACATCCACGCCCCCCGCGGTCGCGCCGCCGGTCCTCGAGCCGAAGGAGATCGTCCGCTTCGGACCGGCCGGTCAGGCGCACCTGGTGCTGGGATATCCCGGCGTCACCCCCTCCGATCCCGATCGGCTGGCGCTCGACCTGATCGCCGAGATCCTGAACCGACCGGCGCGCCGGCTGGCGGCGCTGCGCGAGCCGCGCGGCCTCGCCGAGGAGATCGGCGCCCGTTCGGTGGTGGCCGTCGACGGCGGCGCGTTCGCAGTCCACGTGGCCGCTCGACCCGAGTCGCTCGACCTGGCGGTCGCCGCCGTGCGCGCCGAGCTGGCGCGACTCATCGAAGCGGGCGTGACGCCCGACGAGCTGGCGACGGCGCGGCGAGCCCTCATCGCGCGGCGGGCGCTGGCGTTCGAGCGTCGCGGCGCCGTGGCGATGGCGCTGGCGCTGGGGGCGGCGCTGGGCGACGCGACGCGCTCACCCAAGCGCGACCTCGATGATCTGGCGAAGCTCAAGCTCGAGGATGTGGCGCGGGTGGCCCGGCGCATCCTCGAGCCGAAACGCGAAGTGCTCACCGTCGTGCGACCGCGCGAGCTGGGGCGCGCCCCCACCAGCGGGCGGGACCTCGGGGCGAACAGGAGCGCGCTCGCGCTGGCCGGCCGCCCGGCTTTGCAAAAACAAGATCGCTGACCCGCGCTCGGCCGGCGCGGTTACAATTGGCGGTTCTGCGATGCCCAGCTGCCCCTCCTGCGCTCTCGACGCTCCCGACGGGCTTCAGTTCTGCCCGCGTTGCGGGGCCTCGCTCGTCGATCCGCTGATCGGCGCGGTGCTGGGCGATCGCTACCGGGTGATCTCCCGCATTGGCGTCGGCGGGATGGGGGTCGTGTATCGCGCCCAGCACACGACGTTGAAGCGCGACCTGGCCGTCAAGGTCTTGCTTCCCGAGTTCGGCGGCAAGGAAGAGTTCGTGCGCCGCTTCGAGCGGGAGGCGGAGTCGGCGAGCCGGCTCGCCCACCCGCACATCATCGCGGTCACCGACTTCGGCCGCACCCCCGAGGGGCTGCTGTTCCTGGTGATGGAGTACCTCGACGGGCGCTCGCTCACCTCGTTGATTCGCGAGGGGCCGCTCGAGGTCACGCGGGCGGTGACGATCGTGCGGCAGATGCTGGCGGCGCTGACCCGCGCGCATGCCGCGGGGATCGTTCACCGCGATCTCAAGCCCGACAACATCATGCTCATCGACCGCGAGGGGCAGCACGACTTCGTGAAGATCCTCGACTTCGGCATCGCCAAGGTGACCGAGCCCGAGCCGGGGCGCGAGGCGTTGACCCAGGCGGGGGTGGTGTTCGGGACGCCCGAATATCTGTCGCCCGAACAGGCGCTGGGCGACAAGATCGACGCGCGGGCCGATCTGTACGCGACCGGCGTGATCCTGTTCGAGATGCTGACGGGGCGCCGTCCGTTCGAATCGGAGGACAAGGTCCGCATCATCTCGATGCACCTGTCCCATCCCGTGCCGCGCCTGCGCGACGCCTACCCGGCGGGGGAGGTGCCGGCGGCCCTGGAGGACGTCGTGCGGCAAGCGATGGAGAAGGAGCGCGAGAACCGCTTCTCTTCCGCCGCCGCGTTCTTGACCGCGCTGGAGGATGCCGAGCAGCTGGCCCACCAGGGGGCCGTCGCCGACGGGCGGGCCACGCCGCCGCCCGCGCTTGGCGCGCCGTCTTCGTCCCCGGCCGTCTCACCTCCCGCCTCGCTCGCCAGCGCCGCGCCGGCGCGCGCGAAGCGGCGTCCGGTGATCGCGGCGGCGGTGGTCGGGCTCGCCATCGTGGCCACTGCGGTCATCGTCCCCCTGCGAAGCCGTCCCAGGACGGTCGCCACCGCGCGGGTCCCCCGGCCCACGGCCCCGCCTTCCGAGCTGGCGGCCCAGCTTCACGTCGTGGAGGGGCTGCTCTCGGCGGGCGAGAACGTGAAGGCGCGCGTCGCGCTGGAACAGCTGATGGCCGAGAACCCACGCAACGCGCGCGTTCGCTATTTTCTCGGCCGCCTGGCGTTCGCCGACGATCGTCACGGCGAAGCGATCGGGAGCTACCGCGAAGCCATCGGCCTCGACGGCAGCTTCCGCGGCGATCCGGTGCTGCTCGAGCACCTGGGCGTGGCGCTCGGCGAGACGAAGGTGGCCGATCAGGCGCT
>DASYEX010000019.1:0-7317 GCA_036498765.1 Polyangia bacterium | reverse complement strand
CGCCGACCGACGTGAGCATGGTCTGGTTCCCTCTGGTGTGGGACTTCAAGCGCGGCGTCGATCGCACGACGGTCGTCTTCCCGTTCTACTTCCGCTCGCAGGACGCCACCCACGTCGGCACCTACGTCTTCCCGATCTTCTACCAGAGCAAGGGCCTCGGGCCCGACGGCCGGCCCGACGGCACCTACCGCCGTTACCTGTTCCCGTTCTTCGACGCGGGCGTGAAGCGGCCCGGCGACTTCATGTGGGAGGTCCTGGGCGGCCTGTTCGGCCACGAGCGGATCGGCCGCCACAACTACCTGCGCCTCTTCTACTTCACCATCGAGACCGAGCCGACGCCGCCCTCCCAAGCCGCCATGGCCATCCAGCCCCCGCCCCCGCGCCGCAAGGCCGTCCCGCGCAGCTTGCACGTCGCCGGCTGGTAGCGCTCAGCTCCGTCGCCGCCTGACGTCGCGCGACACCGGATCCGAGGTCCGGCGCGGGTCGAGCGGCTCGCCGAGCAGGCGGGCGCGCAGCGGGCCGACGAGGAACATCGAGCCGCAGATGACCACCAAGCCGCCGGCTGCGCGGCGGCGCGCCTCGGCGAGCGCGTCCCAGGGATCGGCGACGGCGACGCGGCGGGCGACGAAGCGGGCGGCCTCGAGCGCCAGCGCCTCGGCCGGCACTGCCCGGGGACTGTCGGCGCGGGTGGCGACCAGCGCGTACGCCAGCGGGCCCAGCGCCTCGAAGATGGCGCGCGGCTGTTTGTCTTCGGCGACCGACATGAGAAGGACGACGCGGCGGCCGGCGGCGAGCGCGGGGAGCGCGGCGGCCAGCGCCCGGGCGCCGTCGGCGTTGTGGGCGCAGTCGAGCAGCACGTCGTCGCCGATCCGCTCGAGGCGGCCCGGCCAAGTGGTGTGGGCGAGCCCGTCGGCAATCGTCGGCGCGGCGAGCGGGCGGCCCAGGCGCTCCGTAGCGGCGCGCGCCAGGGCCACGGCGATCGCGGCGTTGTCGCGCTGGTGAGGCCCGGCGAGGCCAAGCGGACCGGACGGCGGCGAGAAGTCGCGCCCGAAGTAACGCAGGGGCGCGCCGACCTCGTTCGCCCGGCGCGCGATCTCGGCGCGCGCCTCCTCGGGGAGGCGGCCCAAGAAACAGGGGACGTTGGGCTTCAAGATCCCGGCCTTCTCGCCGGCGATCGCGGTCAGCGTGTCGCCGAGGTAGGCCAGGTGGTCGAAGCCGATCGAGGTGATGGCGGTGGCCAGCGGCTCCGAGGTGGTGACGGCGTCGAGGCGGCCCCCGAGCCCGGTCTCGAGCACGGCGATCTCCACCCCCGCCTCGGCGAAGGCCAGAAAGGCCAGCACCGTGGCGATCTCGAAGTAGGTCAGCGGGACGCCGGTCGCGACGATCCGCTCGTCCAGCGCGGCCAGCCGGTCGCCGTCGACCTCGACGCCCGCGATGCGGATCCGCTCGGTGAAGCGCGCCAGGTGGGGCGAAGTGGTGAGCCCCGTGCGCAGGCCGGCGCCGCGCAGGACGGCCTCGGTCATGGCCGCGGTCGAGCCCTTGCCGTTGGTTCCGGCGAGCTGGACGGCCGCGAACCGCTTTTGCGGATCGCCGAGCCGCGCCAGGGCGACGCGCACCCGCTCGAGCCCCAGCTCGACGCCGAGGCTCTGCGCCGCGCCGTCCAGGCGGGCCAGGAGATCGGCGTAAGCCGCCACCGGACCTCGCTAGGCCGCAGACGCCGAGGCCGCGCCCGGACCCAGAAAACGCAGCAGGCGGGCCAGCGTCGCGCGCATCTCCTGGCGCGGCACGATGGCGTCGAGGAAGCCGTGCTCCATCAGGAACTCGGCGCGCTGGAAGCCGGCCGGCAGGCGCTGGCGGATGGTGTTCTGGATGACGCGTGCGCCGGCGAACCCGATCTGCGCCTTGGGCTCGGCCAGGATGAGATCGCCGAGCATGGCGAAGCTGGCCGCCACGCCGCCGGTCGTCGGGTGGAGCAGGATCGAGATGTACGGCAGACCGGCCTCGCGCAGCCGCCCGAGCGCGGCCGACGTCTTGGCCATCTGCATGAGGGAGAGGACGCCCTCCTGCATGCGGGCGCCGCCCGAGGCGGAGAAGATCAGCGCCGGCGCCTTGCGCTCGAGGGCCCGCTCGAACACCCGGGTCACCTTCTCACCGGCCACGGAGCCCATCGACCCGCCCATGAACTCGAACACGAAGATCCCCAGCTCGACCGGAAGCTCCTCGATGCGGCCCGACCCGGCGAGCAGCGAGTCCGCGCCCCCGGCCGACCGCCGCGCCGCCCGCAGGCGGTCGCTGTACTTTTTCGAGTCGCGGAAGCTGAGTGGGTCGACACTTTCGATCGACCCGTCGGCCTCGACGAAGCTCCCCGGGTCGAGCAGGATCTCGAGCCGCCGCGCGGCGGACACCGGAAAGTGGTGCTGGCACTGCGGGCAGACGTTGTCGTTCTTCTCGAGGGTGCTGGTGTCCAGCGTCTCCCGGCAGCCCGGGCACTTGGTGAACAGCCCAGCCGGGACGCTCCGTTTCTCCTCGGAAAGATCGTCGTCTTTGTTCTCTCTTTTGTACCAGGCCATCGTGCGAAACCCGAGAATACACTGAGCGAACCGCGCGTGGTTTGTTATGCTGCGCGCGTGCATTTTGGTGCCTGGCACAAGATCTCCGATGCTCGTACGGCGGCCCCCGAAGCCGCGGGCGTGCTGCAGACGCGCGCCGAGGGAGTCATGGACTATCGGGTGGGGCGGAGCGCCATGGTCCTCTACGCTTGCTCGCAGCCGGACGAGACGCTGCGGCACTTCGTCGCCGGGCGCGGCGCGCGCCAGATCGAGCGCGCGGTGAACGCCGGGGCGCGATGGATCCGCTTTGCCGAGGCCGCGAACCCCGAGAGCGAGCTGGACCGGTTGCTCAAGGGCTTCGTGGAGCGCTTCGGATCGCTTCCCATCAGTAACGCGGGAACGAGTCGGCGCGCCGGAGCAACCGCGGACGGCGAGCCCGCGTGAGCCCGCGCTGGAGCTACCGCGACGCGGGCGTCGACATCGACGCCGGCGACCTCCTGGTCGAGCGCATCAAGGGACACGTCCGGCGCACGCAGCGCCCGGAGGTGATGGGCGGCCTGGGCGGGTTCGCCGGCCTCTGCGCCATCCCCGGCCGCTACAAGGAGCCGCTGCTGGTCTCCTGCACCGACGGCGTGGGGACCAAGCTGAAGCTGGCCTTTGTCACCGGCCGCCACGACACCGTAGGGATCGATCTGGTGGCCATGAACGTCAACGACCTGGTCGTTTGCGGCGGCGAGCCCCTGTTCTTCCTGGACTACTTCGCCTCGGGGAAGCTGGAGGTCGGCGTGGCCGAGCGGGTGATCGGCGGCATCGCCGACGGATGTCAGGCCGCCGGCTGCGCGCTGCTGGGCGGGGAGACCGCCGAGCTGCCCGGGTTCTACGCCGCCGGCGAGTACGATCTGGCGGGTTTCTGTGTCGGCGTCGTCGAGAAGAGCCGGCGCGTGGATGGGACCGCCATTCAGGCCGGGGACAAGCTGTTGGGGCTGGCCTCGTCCGGCTTTCACTCCAACGGGTACTCGCTGGTTCGTAAAGTATTCCTTGAAGAAATGCACCTCGACCTCGACGCCACGCCGCCCGGGCTCGACGAGCCGCTCGGCCAGGCGCTGCTGCGGCCGACCCGCATCTACGTCCGCGCCATGCGCGCGCTGGCCGACGCCGAGCTCTTGCATGGGGCCGCTCACATCACGGGCGGGGGCCTCATCGACAATCCGCCCCGCATGATCCCCGACGGCGCGCGTCTCAAGCTGCAACTCCGGCTCGACAGCTGGCGCATCCCTCCGCTGTTCGAGCTCCTGGCCCGCGGCGGCGGCGTCGCGCCCGACGAGATGCGCCGCACCTTCAACATGGGCCTCGGCATGCTGGTCTGCGTCCCCGCCGACCGCGTCTCCGAGGCGATCACCGTGCTCGAGCGCTCTGGCGAGCAGGTCTGGGAGGTCGGTCAGGTGGCCGCCGCCGCCGCGCCCGAGGCGCCGGTGGAGTTCCTCACGCAATGAACGTCGGCGTCCTGGTCTCTGGCAGCGGGACCAACCTGCAGGCGCTCATCGATCGCGGCACCCGCAACGAGCTGGGGCCGGCGCGGCTCGCCGTGGTGGGCTGCAACGTTCCCGACTGCGCCGCGCTCCAGCGCGCGCGCCTGGCGGGGCTGCCGACCTTCATCGTCGACCATCGCGACCACCCCGAGCGCGCCTCGTTCGATCGCGCCCTGGTCGAAGCCTTGCGCGCCCACCAGGTCGACCTGGTCGTGCTGGCGGGGTTCATGCGCGTGCTGTCGGGCGAGCTGCTCGACGCCTTCCCGGGGCGGGTGGTCAACATCCACCCCGCCCTGCTGCCCGCGTTCCCCGGCGTCCACGGCGTCCGCCAGGCCTATGACGCCGCGGTGAAGGTCGCCGGCTGCACCGTCCACTTCGTCGACCGGGGCGTCGACACCGGCCCCATCATCGCCCAGACCGCGGTGCCGGTGCTGGAGGACGACGACGACGAGGCGCTGCGGGCGCGGATCCTGGCCGAGGAGCACCGGCTGCTCCCCGCGGTGGTCCGCGCCATCGCCGAGCGGCGGGTCGTAATCGAGGGACGCCGGGTGCGGGTCCTGGGCGCCGCGCCGGGGACCGAGCCGCTGCGCAGTCTCTAGGGGCGGGCGGTCGTTCGAGCCTCAGATGGTCGACACGAACTTCTACGACGTCGTCGTCTGTGGGGGCGAGACGGCCGGGCTGGTCGCGGCAGCGCTGCTCGCGCGCCGCGGCTATCGCGTGCTGGTCGTCGGTGACGAGCCCGAACAGGCGGCGCTCGACGCCGGCGGCACGGCGCTCTCCCGCGCGCCGGCGCTGCTCCCGCCGCTGGACGAACCCCACGTCGTGCGCGTCTTCAAAGAGCTGGACTGCGTGGCGGTGGTCAAGCGTCGCGCGCCCGTGGCGCCGGGCACCCGGCTCGTCATCGGCCAGCACCGGATCGATCTGACGGCTGATCCGGCGGCGCTCGAGCGAGAGCTCGCGCGCGCCTTCGGGACCTCGGCCGCGACGCTGCGGGCGGGGATCGAGCGGATGGACGCGCTGGGCCGCATCGTCGAGCCGCTGCTGGCAACGTCCATGACGCTGCCGCCGAATGGATTCTGGGAGCGCCGCGAGGTCGGCCGATTGGAGTCGCTGTTGCCGCGAACCGGCACCGATCCGCTGGCGCCGCTCGGGACCGATCACCCGTTTCGCGCGGCGGCGGCCGCACCGGCGGCGCTCTCCACCAGCCTCGTCCCGGGCGGCGTCGGCTCGGTGACCGAGGCGCGCGCCTTCGCGCTGGCGCGCCGCGGGCTGCATCCGCTCGAGGGCGGGCTGGCCGCCCTGCAGGAGCTGCTCTACCAGCGCATCGAGACCTTCGGGGGCGAGCGCCGGCGGCGGCTGGAGCCCGTCTCCGTCGTGGTCCGGCGGGGCCGCACCGCGGGGCTCTCCGTACGGCCGCGGGACGAGACGATCGGTTGCCAGTGGCTGCTCTGGTCCGGTTCGTCGGCGGCGCTGCGCACGACGCTGGGGCCCGCGGCACCACCGGCGCCGGCGCGCGCCCGCCCGGCGGCGCTCCGGGTAACCGGCTACCGCTACGCGGTGTCGCTGCTCGTCGGTGCCAAGGCCGTTCCCTCCGGGACCCCGGCGCGGCTGCTCGCCGTCGGCGATCCTTCGCGCCCGTTGCTCGAGGACAACGCCATCGCCGTCACCGTCGGCCAGCCGGCCCCGCGAGAGCCCGACCGCATCCCCATCTGGATCGAGTGCACGGTCCCGGCCCACCTCGTCGACGCCGGCCCGAGCTACTTGCGCGCGCTGCGGGGACGCCTCTTGCAGACGCTCGAGCGGCACTGGCCCGAGCTGGGGAAGGAGATCCTGGTGGTCGCCTCACCCTACGACGGGCTCGGTGCGCAGCGAGGTTCCGCCGACGCGGCCGCCGGCAGCGCCAAGATGCCCAGCAAGGCCCCGGCCACCTCGGTCGCGGTCGTTCCGCCGCCGCTCTACGCGCGCGCCACCGGCGGGCCCTTCGACGTCGCGGGCCTTCCCCACGCCAGCGGGGTGAAGAACCTCCTCCTGGTCGGGCGCGAGAACCTGCCCGGGCTCGGTCTCGAGGGAGATCTCGTCTCGGGCTGGGGCGCCGCTCGCCTCGTCGGTCACGCGCCCGTCCGCCGGGTTCCCCTGCGCCGGCGGACGTTGCTTGGCAGCTAGCGAGAAACGGCTGTTAGCTCCGCCCGCGGCGGCAATACCCGGCGATGAGCTGCGCGTGCTGCGGCGCGAGCGCGATGAACCGAACGCCCGTCCGCCGAAAACTGCCCGCGCTCGCGTCGCTCACCACGACGCCGCGGGCCGAGATCTCGTCGCGAGATCCGGGAAGCGAGAACGACAGCGCCAGCTCGGTCCGCGCCAGCACCGCGCTGCCGCGCGGCCGTTTGATCGTAATGCCGGCCGGGGCGATGTCCTCGGCCTGGCAGAGCTGGATCTCCCGGCTGGGGGTCCCGTCATGCCCCGCGATCGCCTTCTTGACGGCGAAGACGGCGGGGATGCGATCAGACTGTCGGCGCTCGTTGGGGGCCCGGCGGCGATCAAAGCTCATACTTCGAGGATAAGGCTCCTCCCGAGGAGCGCAAAAAAAACCGATCTCTCGTCCGATCTCTCGTCCGATCTCTCGTCGGCCGCCCGGTCCGAAGCTCAGCGCGCCGGCGACCGGGCGCCGTCAACCCCGTAGAGGCTGAGCCTCTTCCAGGATGAAGTTCGGGATATCGTCCACGACGGCGTAGCAGAGCTTGCAGGCGCCGCATTCGAAGGCCGATTCGTCGGCGCGCAGGTCGAGCGCCCCCTTGCACTTGGGGCAGGCCAGGATGTCGATGAGCTCTCGGTTGAGCGGCATACGGGCGTGTATAGCGCATTCGCGGTACCATGACGTCCCCAATGAGACGCGTCCTCTTCGCGGCGCTCCTCTGCGCCTCCCTCGGGATGTTCGCCTGGACCCTCCGTCGCTTCACCCGGATGATCCTGGCCGGACGACCGGAGCCGCGGTCCGATCGACCGGAGGATCGCGTCGACTCGGTGCTGCGCTACTTCTTCGCGCAGAAGAAGGTGGTCGAGAAGACCACCCTGCCCGCCAAGCGGTGGCCAAAGTTCGTCAGCGCGCTCGGCAGCAAGTACCACTTTCTGATCTTCTGGGGCTTCCTCGTCATCACCATCGGATCGGTCGAGACACTGATCCAGGGCCTGTTCCCGTCGTTCTCGCTCCAGCTGGTCCTCGGCAGCACGGTCGCCGCGGC
>DASYEX010000018.1:0-6137 GCA_036498765.1 Polyangia bacterium | reverse complement strand
GCTCCCCACGATCGAGTGGCTGAACTTCGACGGAGACCGCATCCGCGCCATCAATCTCTACTATGATCGGCAGCCATGGCAGACGGTCATGGCGACGATCGCGGAACGGGCGGCAAGTCCCGCTGGAAGTCCGGCGGGAAGCGCGAGGGCGACTTCGGTAGCTTGAAGCGATGAGCACAGGCGACAAATCGTCCCTACCGGAGCTCGGCGAATCCTATGCCGAGCTCCGGCCCGCTCTGCTGCGGCACTGCTACCGTATGCTGGGCTCGTTCGAGGAGGCGGAGGACACGGTGCAGGACGTCCTCTTGCGGGCCTGGCGCTCACGCGACACCTACGCCGGGGATGCGCCGCTCGAGCACTGGCTGATGCGCATCGCCACCAACGCCTGTCTGAACGTGCTGACGCGCGTCCGGCCGCGCGCTCTCCCCCAGCTCGATCACGACCCCGTCGCGGTCGGCGCGCCGATGGCCGAGCTGGAGGCCGCGACCTGGGTGACGCCCGCGCCGGACGCGCGGCTCTACCCCGATCCGGCGCGGACCACCGAGGCGCGTGAGGAGGTGGCCCTGGCGTTCATCGCGCTCCTGCAACGTCTGCCGCCGCGGCAGCGCGCCGCCCTGCTCCTCAAAGACGTGGTCGGCTGGCCGGCGGAGGAGATCGCCGCCGCGCTGGAGTTGACGGTCTCCTCGGTGAACAGCGCCCTCCATCGCGCGCGCGAGACGGTCGCGGCGCGGCCACGCACCCCGCTCGACGATCCGGCGCCCGAGGTTCTGGCCGCCTACCTCCGGTCGTGGGAGACGCGCGACCTCGCGTCGCTGGTGGCGCTGCTCCACCACGATGTCGTCTTCGCCATGCCCCCGCACGCCGCCTGGTTCCGCGGCGTCGACGCCGTGCGGGCCTTTCTGCAAGTTCCGCCGTTCTCCGTGCGGTGGGCGCGCGGCCTGCGCGGGACGCCCACGCGCGCCAACGGACTGCCGGCCCTGGTCTGGTATTCCCCGGACGACGGTGGTCTTCAGCGCCTGCACTCGATCCAGATCATACGTTTCGAGAACGGAAGAGCCGCCGAGGTGACGAGCTTCATCGGGGCCTGTTACCTGCACGGCTTCGGCCTTCCCGCTATCCTTGCAGGGTGAACTTCTTCGGCCACGCGGCCGCCGCCTGCCACGTCGACGACCATCCCGCCTTCATCCTCGGCGCGATGGCGCCCGATCTGCTGCCGCTCTGCGGGGCGGTGGCCAGCGAAGAGACCTCGCCACGCGTCGCCGCGGGTCGCGCGCATCATCTGTCCGTCGACCATCGGTTTCACGCCAACCCCGCGTTCACGCAGCTCGCCGCCTGGGCCGCGCGGTCGCTGATCGAGGACGGCGTCGCCCGTGGCGCCGCGCGAGGCGCCGCGCACGTCGGCATCGAGCTCTGCCTCGACGGCGTGCTGGCGGTGGAGGCGTCGGCGCGCGCCGCCTACACCCGCAGCCTCGCCGAGGCCGACGCGGCCGGCGTCCCCTTCCGGTGGCGAGACGAGGTCTCCCAGTCCCGCTGGTGCAGACTGATTGCTCGCCTGCGCGGTGGCCCGGTGCCCGACGCCTACCGCGATCCCAACTTCGTGACCGACCGAGTCGTCGGGGCGCTCGCCGGACGTCCGCGGCTGGCGCTCTCCGGGCAGGAGGCCGTGGCCTTGCGGCGCTTTGTCCCCTCGCTCGCGGCGCGGGTGGCGACGGACGCGCAGGCCTTAGCCGTGCTCGCGCTCGGCTGACCGTCCTCTTTCATCGCGCCGATTCATCGCGGGCCGCCAGCCAGCGCCGCTCGGACTCGAGGGTGCCGAACAGCCGGTCCGAGAGCGGCAGCGAGATATTGAAGTTCGTCCATCGCATCCGCGCCAGCCGGTGGTGATGCCGGTGGTGGCGCTCGAGAAACGCGAAGATCGAGTTTCTCGACACACCGGTCCGCGCCAGCACGGGCGCCGGCAGGTGGTAGAGCGCGTGCAACCCCTCGTAGCCGACGAACGAGGCGATGGCCGTCAGCAGGAAGAAGCCCGCGGCCCCCTGTCCGAAGCTCCAGGCGACCAACGCGACGACGGGCCCGATCGCGGCGAAGAAGACGCCGATCGTCAAGGCCGGCATCAAGACCAGCTCCATCTCACGCCAGCCGTCAATCGCCATCGAGCCCTGTTGAAAGGCGCGGTGATGTCCCAGCGTGTGCCCCCGGTAGAGCGCCCGCGGCCACAGCGGCCGGTGCATGAGGACCCGGTGCACGAAGTACTCGGTCAGGTTGGCGATCACCAGATAAACGGGGACGATCCAGAGATCGCGCACCTGCGCGCGCCGGAGCAGCCAGCCCGCCGCCGCGAGACCGAGGGTCACCAGCGCGGCGAACGTCGCCAGGTGCCGGGCCAGGCTGAAATCGGCAGTCAGCAGTCGGCCCCGCTTGTTGCGTCTGGCTTGATCGTCTGCGTGCTGCTCGGTCGGCAAGGTACTTCGCCGCCGCGATGCCGGTCTCCGCGCGACCTGCGATCGCGGTTCCCTCAATCAAGCGTAGCAAGGTCGTCGCGACCGACCAGGCGAAACCGCGGGCCGGCGAGATGTGCGGCGCGCACTTACTGCCGCGCGATCAGCCGGCGGCGCGCGGTCGGGGCGGCCGGCCGTAGAGCCGGCGGAGCTCCTCCTTGGCGCGCATGATCGTACGGCGCCGCGCCGCCGGCAGGTTCTTGCCCGCGCGGTTCAGGTAGAAGGTCAGCATCGACATCGCCGAACGAAACGGCGGCCCTTTGCGGCGGGTGCTCGCGTCAGCCGAGCGCTTGACCGAGCGGGCGATCTTGCGCGGGTCGTCGCCCTTGAAGACGCGGGGCTCGAGATCGAGCGCGTTGCTCGACCGCGTGACCCGATCCGACCAGCGATGGGCCGACTTGCGGGCAGCCGACTTGCGGGGCGTCATCTGCTGAAAGGTAGGCGCGCAGCCGTCTGCCGATAGACCAGGCGCGGATCGCCTACGATTTAGGAGATGGCCCTATTGCCAGCGAACGCTGGGCGACCCAGGGTGCGCCCATGGCTGACATCTCCATTCATCCCGCGGTCGACGGCGGTCTCAAATCGGGCGGCAAGGACTTCTCCGGCGGCACGCTCCGCTGTCTCTGCAAGGACCGGCCGGTCGAGGTGAAGATCACCACCCAGGTTTTGCACAACCACGTCTGCGGCTGCACCCAGTGCTGGAAGCCGAAGGGCGCCGTGTTCTCGATGGTCGGCGTGGTGCCGAAGGCAAACGTCGAGGTGACCCAGAACGGCGACAAGCTGAAGGTCGTCAACCCGAGCGCCCTCATCCAGCGCCACGCCTGCACCGGCTGCGGCGCTCACATGTACGGGCCGGTCGAGCGCGCCAAACACGCCTTCGATGGCCTGGTCTTCATTCATCCCGAGCTGTCGCGTGAGCAAGGTTGGGCGCCGCCCGGGTTCGCGGCCTTCGTTTCTTCGATCATCGAAGCGGGGGCACCGCCCAGTCAGATGGAGGCCGTCCGCGGCCGCCTCAAGGAGCTGAAGCTCGAGCCCTACGACTGCTTGTCGCCGCCTCTGATGGACGCGGTCGCGACCGCGACGGCCAAGGCCTCCGGCGCGTTGCGGGCCTGACCGATCGTTCAAGAGGCGAGCACGCGCGCGTGGTGCGCGAGGTGCTCTTCGACGAAGCTGGCGATGAAGTAGTAGCTGTGGTCGTAACCGGCGTGTCGCCGGAGCTGCAGGCTCTGCCCCGATTCGGCGCAGGCCGCCTCGAACAGCTCCGGTTTGAGCTGGACGTCGAGGAATTTATCCGCCGTCCCCTGATCGACCAGCAGCCGAAAAGGCAGCGGCCGCGCCCGCACCAGCGCGCAGGCGTCGTAGCCGGACCAGGCGGTCTCGTCGGGGCCCAGGTAGCCGGCGAAGGCCTTACGTCCCCAGGGGACTTGCGACGGCGCGACGATCGGCGCGAAGGCCGAGACGCTGCGGTAGCGGTCCGGGTTGCGCAGCGCCAAGGCCAGCGCGCCGTGCCCCCCCATCGAGTGGCCGAAGATCCCGCGTGCCTCGGCCAGGACCGGGAAGCTCGCCTCGACGACGGCCGGCAGCTCGCGGGTCACGTACGTCTCCATGCGATAGGCCTCGCGCCAGGGCTCCTGCGTGGCGTCGACGTAGAAGCTGGCGCTCTGGCCGAAGTCCCAGCTCGCGTCATCGCCGGGATAGCGCGCGGCGCGCGGGCTCGTGTCGCAGGTGACGAGCACGAGCCCCCGCTGCGCGGCGGCGCGCTGGGCTCCGGCCTTGATGGCGAAGGTCTGCTCGTTGCACTCCAGCCCGGCCAGGTAGTAGAGGGCCGGACGGGGCGCCGCGGCGGCCTGGTCCGGAACGAACACGCCGAAGCGCATCGGCCCGGAGGCCGCAGCCGACGGATGCCGATAGAAGCCCTGCACACCGCCGAAGCACCGCTGCTCCGAGATCGTCTCGACGGCAGCGGCCATTAGAATTCGACGACCGTCCGGATCGATTTCCCTTCGTGCATCAGGTCGAAGGCTTCGTTGATCCGCTCGAGCGGCAGCTTGTGCGTGATCAGGCTGTCGATGTCGATCTTGCCGTTCATGTACCAGTCGACGATCCGCGGAACGTCGGTGCGGCCGCGCGCCCCGCCGAACGCGGTCCCGCGCCAGACCCGCCCGGTGACCAGCTGAAAGGGGCGCGTCTTGATCTCCTGCCCCGCGCCGGCGACGCCGATGATCGTCGACTCGCCCCAGCCGCGGTGGCAACACTCCAGCGCCTGGCGCATCAGGTCGACGTTGCCGACGCACTCGAAGCTGTAGTCGGCGCCGCCGCCGGTCAGCTCGACCAGGTGGGCCACGAGATCGCCCGAGACTTGCTGGGGGTTCACGAAGTGGGTGAGGCCGAACTTGCGCGCCAGCGCCTCGCGGCCCGGGTTGGTGTCGACGCCGATGATCTTGTCGGCGCCCGCGATCCGCGCCCCCTGCACGACGTTGAGGCCGATGCCCCCCAGCCCGAAGACCGCCACGGTCGCGCCGGGCGTCACCTTGGCGGTCCAGAACACCGCACCGAGGCCGGTCGTCACGCCGCAGCCGATGTAGCAGACCTTGTCGAAGGGCGCGTCCGATCGGATCTTGGCCAGCGCGATCTCCGGCAGCACGGTGTGCTGCGCGAACGTCGAGCAGCCCATGTAGTGGTGGATCTTCTGGCCGCCGATCGAGAACCGGCTGGTCCCGTCGGGCATGACCCCTTTGCCCTGCGTCGCGCGGATCGCCGTGCAGAGGTTGGTCTTGCGCGACAGGCACGACTTGCAGCCCCGGCACTCCGGCGTGTAGAGCGGGATGACGTGGTCGCCCTTCTGCACCGACGTCACGCCGGGACCGACGTCGACCACGATGCCGGCCCCTTCGTGGCCGAAGATCACCGGGAACAGCCCCTCGGGATCGGCGCCCGAGCGCGTGAACTCGTCGGTGTGGCAGACGCCGGTCGCCTTGATCTCGACCAGCACCTCGCCCGCCTTGGGCCCCTCGAGGTCGACCTCTTCGATCACCAGCGGCTTGCCCGCCGCGTACGCCACCGCCGCGCGTGTTTTCATGCGTCGCAAGGTAGCGCCCGCCCGGCCTGGTGACCAGCCTCAGCCGGCACGCGGTCGACAACCGCGCCCTCGAGATACGGCTGAGCTCGAGGCCCCGCAGAGCTGCGGCCGGCGATCCGTCGGGTGATTAACTTCGAGTCTATCGAGATGTCGACATGTCCACGGTGACCCGGATCGTTGCGATCGGAATCGCCTGGATCCTGTCGCTGGCGCTGGCGATCTTCACGCTGGCCGGCATCCACCGGGTTCTCTCCACGAGATCGCCGGGGTTCATGACACGGTCGGCGACCCGCCTTTCTCGCCTGGGGTCGTCCCGCCCACGGGCTCGACCGACCCACGTGACCGATCCCACGGCCAGCCCGTAGGGTCCTCGCGTCGGGTTCTTGTGTTTTCGTTCCGGGGAAGTGACGAGCGTTGGTCTTCGGGTGGCCCCCCCTTCCCAGCGTCTCCCTCACGGGCGATACGCGGCCCAAGGTTGTCGGGCCGTCCACGGTCGAACGAAACGGTCCGCTCCCCGGGCATACGCCGTGCAATCGACCAACCCGGCCGCTTCAGAAAGT
>DASYEX010000017.1:0-16362 GCA_036498765.1 Polyangia bacterium | reverse complement strand
CGCCGCGGCCACGGCCAAGCTGCGGAACGCGCTCGGCGCCTTGCCGGCGGGTGGTGGACACAAGCTCGACCCCGATCGCATCGACCGCGCGCTCAACCGGGCGCGCACTGCCGACGTGCAGTACCAGTCGAACGGCGGGGCGGTGATCCGGATGGAGGTCGGGTTCGCCGACTGGCTCGAGGACCCCGCGGCGCCGCCCACGGTCCTCGCCGTCCACGAGGCGCATCTCGGCGCCTCTCCCAAGGCCCTGGTCGGCGGCCAGGAGATCGCGCTGGGGGCGGCGACCTATCGGACCGGGCCGCCGCCGGCCGCCGCGGGAGCGCGCTCAGCCCGCGTCGATCACGGCGGCCGATTGCTCATCGAGGGGGGCGCCGAGCTGGCCGCAAAGCTCGCCCGCGGCCCGGCCCTGATCTACGTTCAGAAGGTGCTGCGGTGAAGATCCTCCCGACACTCTCCTTCGCGTGCGCTCTGGCCCTGTTCGTGGGCGCCTCGGCCGCTGCCCAGGTGCCTCCCGCTGCGCCCCCGCCCGCAGCGCCCGCCGAACCGACGCTGGGCCCGGGCGCCCACGTGGCCACCGGCCAGGCGCCCGTCGTCGGGGGGAATGCGGCGGGCGCCCGGGAGCGTGCGCTCGAGGACGCGATTCGCCAGGTGGTCGACCAGGCGCTCGCCGAGCTCATCGATCCGCAGACCCGCGCCACCCAGGCCAAGGCGCTCCGCGCCCTCGAGGCCAAGGCGCGCAGCTTCGTGGGGAGCTATCGCACGCTCGAGGAAGGGGAGCTGAACGGAATCTACTCGGTTCGCATCCAAGCCGAGGTCGACCTGGTGGCGCTGCGGCGTAAGGTCGACCGCTGGACGAACCCGGCGTCGGGACCTCCGCCGCCCCCGCTGTCCGCGCCGGCGCTGGCGCTCAGGGCAGGGGAGGGGGCCACGCCGGACTTCATCGCCAAGCTCGGCGCCGCGCTGTCCGCGGTGGGCGTGCGGGCCCATGGCGAGTCGGCCGGTTCGCCCCCGTCCGGCGGCCCTCTCGCGACGCTGGCGGTGACGGCGCGCGACGAAGGGGCCCTTCGCGGAACGGGACGTGTCTCGGTCGCGTGTCAGGCGGCCGCACGATTCGCCGGTGCACCGTTGCCCGAGCGCGCCGCCGCCGCCCGCGCGTTCGCCGAGACACCCGAGGCGGCCCACGCCGCCTGCCTCGGCCGCCTGGCGGGCGCGCTCGCTCCGGAGCTGGCCTCGGCGCTGGGCGGCGCTGTGGCCTCGAGCGGCGGGGACCTGCCGATCCTCACCATCGATGCCGACGTCGTCGAGCCGGCCGCGGTGTCGGCGCTGCTGAAGAGCGTGCGCGCCGTGGGGGCCGTCTCCGCGGCCGACCTGGTGCGGGTCGGCGGTGGTCACGCCGAGATTCGCGCCCGCACCCGCTCCGCTCCCGCGCCGCTGGCGGCCGCCCTCTCGCGCGATGCCGACGCGATGATCAGCTTGAGCGACGTGCAAACCGCTGGCGGCGTCATTCGGCTCCGGGCCCGGCTGCGCGCGCCCGCCGCCGAGACCGGGAGCGCCACGCCATGAGCCTGCTTCGCGCCGCGGCGCGCGCGCTTCGCGTCGGGTTTCTGACCCTGCTGCTGGCGACGGCCGCCGTCGGCTGCGCGCACACGCTGGGCGCCTACGCGGCCGGGGTGCGCGTCGAGTGCAACCTTCCCGACGCCACGGTCTGGATCGATGATCTGCTGGCCGGCAGCGCCGCCGAGTGGAAGGGCGAGGGGCACCAGATCCGCGCCGGCTTCCACCGCATCGAGATCCGCCGCCCCGGGTACTACTCGTTCTTCCAGGAAGTCGACCTGCCGGCCGGCAGCCGCACCGTCGTCAACGCCAAGCTGCGCGAGTTGCTGGATTAGACGGGGGGCGGCTCGCTGCCGCTCGCACCCCCCGGTCCCCCCTCGCTCCGCGCGGCAAAGCCGCACTGCGCTCGCCTGCGCCGCTGTGCTCAGCCGAGGCACGATCGCGTGGGCGCAGGTGAGCTTTGCTCACCGGAGCCCGTCGCTGGAGGGGTTTGGGAAACCCTCCAGGGTTCCCATCTAAATAGCTTCGCAGAACTCGATCTGGCGGGGGACTTTGTAGGGCGCCAGGTTGCGGGCGCAGTGATCGATGATGTCCTCGGCGCGGCAGACGCCGGCCCGGACGATGCGCGCCACCACCATCGGGCCGCCGAGATCGTCGGTGACGATCCGGACCTCGGCCTCCTTGACCTTGGGAAACGACTCCAGGCAGCCCGCCACCTCGCCGAGCGCCAGCCGCTTGCCGTCGACCTTGACCAGGTCGTCCTCGCGGCCGGTGATGACGGTGCGGCCGGTCTTGTCCTGCTGGCCGAGGTCGCCCGTCCGCAGCCAGCCGTCGTCGACGCCGCCGATGGGGGTTCCGTCCCGGTGCTTCGGCAGATGGATCTTGGGCACGGAGACCGTCGACAGCGCGCGGGAGCGGACCCAGATGGGCCCCGACGCATTCGGCGACAGCTTGTTTCCGGTGGGGCCGGCGATGCGCAGCTCGACGCCCTCGAAGGTGCGCCCGACGCTCTCCGGGTCCTTGCCGGCGCGATCGATGGCCAGCGGGCCGGCCTGCGTCGTGTGGTAGCAGGAGAGCAGGCGGACGCCAAACTTCTGCTGGAAGGTCTCCGCGATGGTCGCCGGGAGCGGCGAACCGGAGCTCAGGAACCGCGCCCCGCTGTTCTTGAGCGGCTTGACCGTCGGGACGCGCACCAGAGATCCGAACAGCGCGGGCGTGCCGGCGAACAGATCGATCCGCTGCTCGCGGAGCAGCTTGGCGATGCGCTTGGGCGACACTTCGTCCTCGAGGAACAACGTGGCGCCGTTGGCCAGCGAGGTCAGGAGACCGAAGTCGAACCCGTAGCTCGCGTGCAGCGGCAGCGAGCAGAGGATGCGATCGGCGACGGTCGCGTCCAGCGTCTTCCGGATCGCTTCGGCCCCGGCCTGCAGGTTCGCGGCGGTCTTGATGACGCCCTTGGGGTCGCCGCCGACGGTCGCCGTGAGCTGCACGACCTCGGGCTCACCGGCGCCGTTGGCCAGCTTGCCGGGCGCCGTGCGCTTGTAGAGGCCGCAGGTGAGCAGCGTTCCCTGCAACCGGCGGCGCGCCTCCGGCACGAACTTCGAGGGCGGGCCCGCGGGCGGCCGAGGGACCGGCGGCCCGGCGTAGTAGGGGAGCCCCGCCGTCGCCTGGCCCCCTTCGCCGCCGCGGGGCCGGGTGATGAGCGCGCGCAGCGGCGCCGCCTCCAGCACCATCTCCAGCTCGCGGTTTCCCGTGGTCGGATCGAGCGGCACGATCACCGAGTCGATCTTCGACAGCGCGAGCGCCAGGATTACGAAGTCGGGGACGTTCCCCAGCATGAGGCCGACCCACGAACCCGAGGCGATCCCCAGCGCGCGCAGCTCCTGCGCGCGGCGGTCGACCCGGTGGAGCAGCCCGCGCCACGAGAGGTACGTGTCGCGATACACCAGTGCCTTCCCACTGCTCTGGTTCGAGGCGGAGCTCGAAAGCCATTCGTAGAGCTGCATCTTCGGGCGCGAGGCCTTTCGAAAGCGCGGGCCAGTGTATACGCGCCCGGTTCCCCGCCACAAGGCCCCAGCGTCGGGGCGTACAAGAAAAGGGGCCTTGGTCGTTTCTGGCGGCTGGCCGGCTAGCGGGCCGCGTAGAGGTGGGTCCCGCCGCGCTCGCTCTTCTCCAAGGTCTTCTCGGCCAAATACGTGCTGACGATGTGCCGGCCCACGTAGGTGGCCTTGATCCGCCAGTTGGGGGCGTTGCCCAGCACCACCGCGAAGGCGATGGCGGGGTGATCCGCGGGGGCATAGCCGACGAACCAGCTGTACCCGAGGGGGCCGCGGTCAGTTTCGGCGTTGAGCGTGCCGGTCTTCCCGGCCACCTCCACCGGCAAGAGGCGCTGGCCACGCTTGTTGCGGAAGGTCCCCTTGGCCGTCCCGATCCGGGTGGTCAGCTCCATCATCCGGCCCACCTCGGCGGCGGCGGCGGGATCGGCCACGCGGCGGGTCGCGGCGACGGGCAGCGCCTCGTCGCGACCGCTCGCGTCGACCGCACGCTCGACCAGCGTCGGCCCCGGCATCGCGCCGCCGTTGGCGATGGTCGCCGCCAGCAGCGCGCCGTGCATCGGCGAGAGCGTCGAGTGCCAGAACCCGGCCGAGGCGCGCGCGAGCTCGAGCCGGTTGTCCGTGGGGACGTCGAGGTGCGAGGGCTCGATGGGGATCTCGAAGGGGATCTCCTCGCCGAACCCGAAGGCGCGCCCCTCGCGCAAGAGGTCCTCGGCGGTGAGGTGGCCGGTGACCAGCTTGGCCACGATCGCATTCTGCGACTTGCCGATCCCGTAGGCCAGCGAGGCGCAGCTCTTGTCGATGGCGGGGATGTCGACCAGGTTGTCGGGCAGCACCGCGGAGACGCCGCCGTGGTAGCAGATGCGCGTGGCGCCCGTCAGGCCGCTCTCGACCAGCGCCGTCGCCGAGACGACCTTGAACACCGACGCGGAGGGCGCCCAGGCGCGCAGCGCTAGGTCGGCGGGGCCGAGGCGGGGGTCTGCGGCCGAGCGGCCCACCATCGCCAACACGCGCCCGTCGGGGATCGAGACGACGACCGCGCCGGCGTAGGGGATCTGAAAAGCTCGCAGCACGTCGTCCGTCGACGCCTGCAGGCGGGGATCCAGCGTCAGCTCGGCGTGGCCGCCGTCGGCCAGATCGGCCACGTAGTGCCGGCCGGCCAGGCGGATCGACTCCGGCTTCACGGAGGGGATCTGGGCACGCGCGGGCAGAGAAACCAGAATCAGCGCGGCGACCGTTGCGAAGCGGTGGGTATGTGCCATAATGACACCGTCATACATGTAGGTGGAAGTGTCAAATTATCCTCCCCTTGCCCCCTTCGTGGCTTTGACCTAGCCTGCTTCGCCGGACCCCGTGGCGCGCCATCCCCGAGATCCCAACGACACCTCCGAATCGGACCACGTCCGAGCGAAGACGGTCGTCACCAGCATCAGTCGGATCACCGAGCGGCCGGCCGGCAACGAAGCCTGCCTGGTGGTGATTTACGGCTCCGAGCTGGGGAAAAAATACAATCTCAACGCGGCTTCAATGGTCATTGGCCGCTCTTCGAAATGCGACATCCAGATCGATCAAGAATCGATCTCCCGCAATCACTCGAAGATCGTCAATACGGGCAAGTCGATTCTGGTACGTGATTTGGGCTCGACCAACGGGACGTACGTCAATGACGAGCCCGTCGATGAGTACGTGATGCGCGACGGCGATCTGATCAAGATCGGCCGCACGATCTTCAAATTCCTCACCGGCGGCAACATCGAGAACGCGTACCACGAGGAGATCTACCGGCTCACGACGATCGATGGGCTCACGCAGATCTTCAACAAGCGCTACTTCCTCGACACGCTGGAGCGCGAGCTGGCGCGCGCCCACCGCTACCGCCGGCCGCTCTCGCTGGTGATGTTCGACATCGATCACTTCAAGAAGGTGAACGACGGCTACGGCCACCTGGCGGGTGACTACGTGCTCAAGCATCTGGCCCAGACGGTGCGCGCCAAGATCCGGCGTGAGGACTGCTTCGCCCGTTACGGTGGCGAGGAGTTCGCCATCGTCCTGCCCGAGATCGACGGCGGCAGCTGCCTGCCGTTCGCCGAGAAGATCAGGCAGATCGTCGAGAAGACCGAGTTCAAGTTCGAGAACGTGAAGATCCCGGTGACCATCTCGATGGGGATCTCCACCGTCGACGCCGAGCTCACGGAGCCCGCGGCCATCATCAAGCGCGCTGACGAACGCCTCTACGAGGCGAAGGCCAGCGGCCGCAACCGCGTCTGCGCGTAACCGCCCTCCGGTTCCACCTCGCTCCGCTCGGTTTCATTCGAGTGCGGAGGGACAGGGTGTCGCCTCGTCCTTCGCAGCCGAGGGCTTGGAATCGGCGGCCGCAACAACAGATGCGGCCGCCTCAGCTACGGCCGAGGCGACACCCTGTCCCTCCGCACTCGCGTTCAACCTCGGCTCCACTTCCAAACGGACGATCTGATCGGGTCGGGACAATCTGATCGCGTCGGGGGAGCGCGACCTCCCTGATCGGGTCGGGACAATCTGATCGCGTCGGGGGAGCGCGAGCTCCGCTCGCGCGAGCCCATCGCGGGAGGTTTAAGGAACCCTCCCAGGGTTCCTTATTTAATAGACGGTTCGAGGACGCCGTCCTCGTCTTCCTTTTGTGGGTGCTGCGGCTGCTGAGTGGCGGCCGCCGCGGCGGCGCGCGAGCGGCGGGAACGAGAGGAGGGCGCGGGCGCAGCGCGCTCGCCCGTGTTGCCGCCGGCGCCCTCGAGGGGCGGCGGTTCGATGTCGGCGCGGCGCAGCGTCGCGAACAGCGGCGACGAGAGGTTCGGGACGACGTACATCGTCTTGGGCTCGTAGCCCTGCTTCTTGAACTGGAACTCGACGGCGGAGTCGCTGTATGCGACCTCGATCGACAGCGGCGTCAGCCCCAGCGTCCGGCCGTCGGCGCGCAGCACCACCGCGCCATCGGGATCGGAGTTGAAGTTCACGCGCACCGTCGCTGGGTGCAGCGGCAGGCTCGCCGCCGGGAATTGGTGATGCATGTCGTTGTGGCGGCCGCCAAACAGGAGGACGGCCGCCAGCGTCGCGCAGGCGACGCCGATGAACAGGACCACGCGGCTCCCCTGCTTGGTCCGGATCAGGTTGTCGATGTTCTCGATCAGCTCGCCTCGCCCCGACGGGGTTCCCCCCGGCGGCGGCGGCGTGAGGATGTTGCCCGGGTCCTGCAGCGCCGACCGCGCCTCGATGTCGGCGCGGGCCATCGGGGCTGCCGCGCGCGCGATCCCCGACAGGTCCTCGGGGATGCCGATCTCGGGCGCCGAGCTGGCGTAGCGCTCCGGGTCGAGCAACGCCTCGCGCAGGTCGGCCATGGTCTGGAACCGCTGGTCCCGGTCCTTGGCAAGGACCCGGTACATGATCGGGTCCATGAACTCGGAGAGCTCCGGGACGACGCTGCGGACGGACGGCGGCGGCATCGTGACATGCTTGACGATGATCTCGCCGTACCCCTCGCCGCCGAAGGGGACCTTGCCGGTCAGCATCTCGAAGATCAGCACGCCGAGCGAATAAATGTCGGCGCGGTAGTCGATCTCGGTCTTCCCCTCGCACTGCTCCGGGGACATGTAATACGGCGTCCCCATGACCGACCCGGTGCGCGTCTTGTGCGTCACCTTCTGGTCGTTCTGCGTCAGCTTGGCCAGGCCGAAGTCGAGCACCTTCACGAACTCGCGGTTTGCGCCGCGGGTGCAAAGGAAGATGTTCTCCGGTTTGAGGTCCCGGTGAATGATCCCTTGCTGGTGCGAGGCGTTCAAGGCGTCGGCGATCTGCGCGCTGATCGACATGGCCTGGTGCAGCGGAATTCGTTTTTCCCTCTTGAGGCGGTCGGACAGCGACTCGCCCTGGAGGTACTCCATGACGAAATAGAACTCGCCGTCCTGGGTGTTCCCGAAGTCGGCGATGTCGACGATGTGCTCGTGGCCGATCTGGTTGACCGCCTTCGCCTCGGTGATGAAGCGCGAGACCACGTCCGAGTTCTTCGAGAGCTCGGGGTGAATCGCCTTCATGGCGACCTTCTTGCCGATGACCGGGTGCTCCGCCAGGTACACCACCCCCATGCCCCCCTCTCCGAGCTTGGCGGTGATCTTGTAGTTCCCGATCGTGTGCCCGATATCGATCATGAAGCCGGGGACTAAGCCTCCAGTTTATAGCTGAACTGTATAGCGCCGCACGAATATAACGTAAGAGAAGCCAATCGTTTCGCGGCGGTCAAGCGAAAGGGGGGGCCACAGATCAAAGGGCGCGCTCAGCCGAAAAGGATCGACCGGCGCTGGACCAGCAGGTCGGCGATCATGGTGTCGATCGTCGAACGGACGGCCTCGGCCACTCGTGCCGTTCCGGCGTGGTCGCCGGTCGCCGGAGGCGGAATCGGAGGCCCAATCTGGATCGTCCATTTGGTGGGAACCGGCAGCAAGCCGAGCGGCCCAAGCCACGGAAAAGTCGGCGTTATTGGGATGTAAGGCAGGCCGAGCGGCTCGGCAAGGGAGGTGATCTTGCCGATCACCGGGTGGATCTCCTCGGCGCCGACGATGGCGACCGGGATGAGCGGGACCTGGGCCTCGGCCGCCAGTCGAACGAATCCGCCCCGGCCGAATCGCGCCATCCGGTAGCGCTCCCGGTAAAGTTTTCCAACCCCTTTCAGTCCTTCGGGAAAAACCGCTACCAGCTCGCCCGCTGCCAGCAGAGGCACAGCCGTCTCGCGGGACGCCCGAACGCCCCCCACCCGCGCCACGACGTTGGCCATCCACCCGGCCCGGAAAGCGAAGTTGGCCACCAGCGGGCGAACCCGCCGGTGGGCGGGATGGTCGCGATGCACGCCATGCAGCAGGAGCGCGCCGTCGTAAGGGATGCCGCCCGAGTGGTTGCCGACCAGCATGGCGGCGCCGGTGGCCGGGACGTTCTCGACGCCGAGCAAGCGCACCCGGAAGTAGCGGGACCAGAGGAACTCGAGCAGCGGCGCCGTCCGCGCGGCGAACACCGGGTCGTACCCGGCGTCGGGCTGCTCCGCGGCTCTCTGCGCATTCGGCCCATACGCGGAGCGCATGGCTTCGTAGACCGCCCCCAAGGCGGTCCGGATCGTCCCGTCAGATCCGGCAGTCGGCACGGGTGCCCCCCAGCGATTCGATCACCGACATGAAATCGGCGGGTGGCTCGGCGCGCAGCTCGATGGTCGCGCCGGTCACCGGGTGCGGAAACCCGAGCAGCGCGGCGTGCAGCATCAGGCGCGACGCGGGCAGCGGTTGCTGCCCGGCGCGCAGCAGATCCCGAATGTAGACGGTCTCGCCCACGAGCGGGTGGCCGCGCTCGGAGAGGTGGATGCGAATCTGGTGGGTTCGCCCGGTCTCGAGGCGCACGCGGCAGAGTGTAGCGATGATCCCGCCGGCTGGCCCCCCCGCCGGCGTCGATTTTCCGGGGCGCGCCGATCTCGTGGACGGAGGCGAGCTTCGCTCGCCGGAGTCCGTCGCGGGAGGGTACGGGAACCCTTTCAGGGTTCCCGCGGTGAAGCGGCGGAGCGGTTCGACGTAGGTGATGGCGAGCTGGCCCTGGTCGGCGTGACGGGTAGAGCCACGGATCCCGTCGCCGCGGTCGGCGACCAGCTGTGATTCGATCCGGGCGGCCGCCACCTCGCCCTCGGCGACGGCCAGGTAGGCGCGGGCAGCGGTGTGCTTCTGGAAGACGTCGTGTAGACCACGCTCGGCGAGGCGCGTCTTGGCAAAGACCAGCAGGCCCGAGGTGTCCTTGTCGATCCGGTGGACCGTGTAGAGCGGCGTCGCGGTGGCGCGCTTGCCGGCCTGGCGCCAGGCGGCGCGGACCAGATCGAGCGCGGTCCCGGTCTCCTTGCGATCGTAGGGGACGCTGGAGATGCCGGAGGGCTTCTCGATCACCACCAGGTGCGCGTCCTCCAGGGCGATGCGGAAACCGGCCGGCACGGTGTGGGGCTTCGGGGCGTTGGGCCGGAGGGCGATCTGCTGGCCGGCCGCGACGCGGACGGCGGGATCGAGGGCGCGCTCTCCGTCGAGCGTCACCTTCCCGGTCGTGCAGAGCGCGCGGACGTCGCTCCAGCTCTTGCCCTCGAGCCGCCGCCGCAACGCCGCCGCCAGCGTGGTGCCGGCGTCGGCGTCGTCGAGGGTGAAGCCGCGTTCGCGCGCGTCAGCCACGGACGAGATCGATCACCCGAGCCAGCGCGGCGTCGAGTTGGGTCGGATCGGACCCGCCCCCCTGGGCCATGTCGGGCCGCCCGCCCCCTTTGCCGCCGAGCATCTTGGCCACCTCAGCGACGATCTTGCCGGCGTGGTGCTTGCCGGCGAGATCGGGCGAGACCATCGCCACCAGCGCGATCTTGTCGCCCTCGACGCCGGCCAGGACGATGACGCCCGAGCCGAGCTTGTCGCGCAGCTGATCGGCCACCTCGCGCAGCGCCTTGGGATCGGCGACGTCGGCGCGCGCGGCGAGCACGCGGACGCCACCGACGTCGCGCGCCTCGGAGAGAAGATCGCGGCCACCGCCCGCGGCGAGCTTGCGCCGCAGCTTTTCGAGCTCCTTCTCGAGCGCGCGCTGGTCGGCCTGCAGCTTGGCGATGCGCGCGGCGATCTCGAACTCGCCCGCGCGGAGCAGCCGCCCCGACTCCCGCAGCTCACCTTCCATCTTGCGGACGTACCAGAGCGCGCCGGCGCCCGTGGCGGCCTCGAGGCGCCGGACGCCCTGCGCGATGCCGGTCTCCTCGGTGATCTTGAAGAGGGCGATGTCGCCGGTGCGCGCCACGTGGGTGCCGCCGCAGAACTCTTTCGATTCGCCCATGCTGACGACGCGGACGGTGTCGCCGTATTTTTCGCCGAAGAAGGCGATGGCGCCGGCCTGCTTGGCGTCGGCGATGGGGAGCACCGCGGTGTCGGTGGCGACGTTCTTGCGGATGCGCGCGTTCACCAGATCCTCGACCTTCTGCTTCTCCTCGTCCGTGAGCGGTGCGGTGTGGGAGAAGTCGAAGCGGAGTCGATCCGGTGCCACCAGCGAGCCCTTCTGCGTGACGTGCGTGCCGAGAACGTGGCGCAGCGCCCAGTGCAGGAGGTGCGTGGCCGAGTGGTTGCGGCGGATGTCGTCGCGCCGTTCGACGTCGACGGTCAGCTCGACGCCGTCGCCCACGCGGAGCTCACCCGACTCGACCTCGGCGAAGTGGACCCAGAGCGTGGAGACCGGCCGCTTGCAGTCGCGCACGGCGAGCCGCGCCTTCGGCGAGGCGATGGCCCCCGCGTCACCCATCTGGCCACCCTGCTCGCCGTAGAACGGCGTCTCGGCGACGATGACCGCGACGTCCTTCGAATATGGGCCGACGACGTCGACCTCCTTGCCGTCGGCGACGAGCGCCACCACCTTGGACGAGGCGACGGTCTTCTCGTACCCGAGGAACTTGGTGGGCCCCACACGGTTCGCGATCTGGTGGAACACCGCCGCCACCGCTTCTTCGCCCGACCCCTGGAACTCGCTGCGCCGGCGCTGCTCGTTCATCGCCTCGGCGAACCCTGCCTCGTCGAGGGTGAACCGGTGCTGGTCGGCGATCACGCGCGTCAGATCGAGCGGGAACCCGTAGGTGTCGTAGAGCATGAAGGCCGTCGCGCCGGGGATCTCCTGGCTGGCGCTGGCCGATCCGGCGGCGGCGAAGACCTTCTCGTCGAGCAGGCGCACGCCGCGCTCGAGCGTCTCGCGGAAGCGGACTTCTTCCTCGTGCGTGATCTTGGCGATCAGGCTGGCGCGCTCGGCCAGCTCCGGGTAGACGCCGCTCATGGTCTTGATCACGTCGCCGCAGAGGGCATCTAGAAAGGTATCTTTGATCCCCAGCAGCCAGCCGTGATAGACGGCGCGCCGCATGATCCGGCGCAGCACGTACTCGCGCCCGGTCTTGTCGGGGAAGACGCCGTCGGCGATCAGGAAGGCCGCCGCGCGCGCGTGGTCGGCGATGGCGCGCAGCGAGACGCTCTCCCCCTCGTAGTCGGCGGGGACGAATTTTTTCTTGGAGAGCTCGGCGACGCGGTCGATGAGCGGCCGCAACAGATCCGTCTCGTAGTTCGAGCGCACGCCCTGCAGTACGGCGCAGAGGCGCTCGAGCCCCATCCCGGTGTCGACCGAGGGCTTGGGGAGCGGCCGGCGATCGCCGGGGGCCACCTGCTCGAACTGCATGAACACCAGGTTCCAGATCTCGACCCAGCGATCGCAATCGCAGGCCGGGCCCTGGCAGGTTCCACCCGCCGCCTCGACGGGGCAGGGGATGTCGTTGCCCTGCAGGTAGTGGATCTCGCTGCAGGGCCCGCAGGGGCCGGTCTCGCCCATGGCCCAGAAGTTGTCCTTGTCGCCCAGCGAGATGATCCGGTCATCGCTCACGCCGGCCGTCTTCTTCCAGAGGGCGCGCGCCTCCGCGTCGGACTCGTGCACCGTGTAGACGAGCCGGTGGGACTCGATGGCGAACGTCTTGGTGAGCAGCTCGTGCGCGAAGGCGATGGCGTCGGGCTTGAAGTAGTCGCCGAAGGAGAAGTTCCCCAGCATCTCGAAGAACGTGTGGTGGCGCGCGGTGCGGCCCACGTTCTCGAGGTCGTTGTGCTTGCCGCCGGCGCGGACGCACTTCTGTGAGCTGGTGGCGCGCGAGAAGGTGGTCTTGGCCTTGCCGGTGAAGAAGTCCTTGAACTGGTTCATCCCGGCGTTGGTGAAGAGCAACGTCGGGTCGTTCTGCGGCACCAGAGAGGCGCTGGGCGTCTCCCGGTGATCGCGCTTGGCGAAGTAGTCGAGGAAGGCGCGGCGCGCGTCGAGCGAGAGGGTGGGGACTGACGTTGGGGACATTGGACGGAGGCGAAGACTAGTCGCCCGCGGCCTCGTCCTCAACACCGTCGCGCGTTTCGCCGCCCCGGCGCTTGCGCGGCTCCTCGGGCGGCGGCTGGAAGGCCAGGCTCCCCGGCAGCTCCACGCCGGCCAGGGGGCCTGCCTCTTCGCCCAGCCGCGCGCGCGTCTCGGGCGTGACGCGCAGGAGCGTCCCCACCGGCCGCCGACGGTTGGGGGCGACCGACGTCAGCCTCTGGAACAGCAGGCCGCGCAGGACGGCCGCCAGGCGCGCGCGCGGGAGGCCGACCCCCTCGTCGGTCGGCCGCAGCAGCCGCTCGAGCGCCTGCCCGACACCCCCGGCGCTCATTCCGCCCAGCACGAGGCGGCCGCTCTCGGCGGCCTCGGTCGCCAGCTCGGCCGTCTCGGGCTCGCCGAGGTCGCCGACGACCAGCACGTCGACGTCCTGCCGGCTCAAGGCCCGCAGGGCCGCCGCCGCCGACGGGACATCGGTGCCGACCTCCCGCTGGACCACCACGCCGTCCCGATCGCGCAGGAGGTACTCCACCGGCTCCTCGACGGTGACGACCCGGCAGGTGCGGCGCTTGAGCAGGTCCTCGACCAGCGAGGCGAGAGTGGTCGTCCTGCCGTTGCCCGGGCCGCTGGCGACGATGGCCAGGCCCGGACCGGGGTCGGTCAGCTCGCGCGTCTCCGGCGGCAGCCCCAGCTTGTCGAAGCCCGGGACCTCCGGCGGGATGAGCCGCAGCGAGATGGAGAGCCCGCCCCGGTGGTGAAAGAGATGGGCGCGCTGGCGGCCGCCGTTGCTGGTGGCCATCGCCACGATGACGTCGCCGGTCCGCTCCAGCGTCTCGCGCCGTCGATCGTTGAGCAACGACAGCCCCAGGCTGTGCAGGAACTCACGCGACAGCGGCGGCAGCGGGTGCGGGCCCACGCTCAAGGTGCGCAGCTCGCCCGCGATGCGCAGGACCGGCGCCAGCCCCGGTTTGAGGTGGACATCGGAGGCGCCAAGCCGGCGCGCCTCGAGCAACGCTCTGTCGAAGAAGGAATCCATGTCAGCGGCCCTCGCGATCCCCAAGCTGCGTCAAGAGTACCAGGTCGTGAGGTCTGGAACCGATGCGGGGTTCCAGGTTAAGTTGATGGGAACGTGGCCAATCAACCCGCCGCCGCCGGACAGGAGGTCCTGGTCGTCGACGCCGACGAGCAAGTCATCAAGGGCCTCGACCGGCTGCTGACCAAGGTCGGGTTGATCGTGACCGGCACGCACGACCCGGTGCGGGCGCGCGATCAGCTCCTCAACAAGTTCTACGCCGTCGCGCTGGTGGACGCCGACACGCCCACCCCAGGCGGCGGGATCGAGCTCTTGCAGTTCGCGCGGGACAAGTCGCCGCTCACATCGGTCGTGGTGATGACCGCGCGCAAGTCGTACGAGACGGCGGTCAAGGCGTTCCGGGCCGGGGCGGCCGACGTCGTCCTCAAGGACCCGGAAGTCGTCCCCTACCTCCGCGAGCGGGTGATCGAGGCGGCGGGCGACATCAAGGCGACGGCGGACCGCAACAGCCTGCTCGAGGAGGTCGCCGAGACCCACGAGGAGTTCCTGCGCAAGTTGCGCGAGGTCTCGCACGAGATGCTCGACCTCGAGGATCGTCTGTCGGGCCGCACGGACGACGACGCGGCGACGTCGGCGACGGTCAGCGTCGTGGTGGTCGACGACGACCCGGAGGCCATCGCCAAGCTGGAGAAGGTGCTGACGCCCGCGCAAGGCTGGCAGTTCCGCGCCGCGCAGAGCGGCGGCGAGGCGCTGGACGTGGTCAGCCAGACGCGCCCGCAGCTCGTGATCGTGAAGGAGGATCTGCCCGACCTGCCGGGGAGCATGGTGGTCAACACCGTCAAGGCGAGCGCCCCCGACGTCCTGACGATTCTCTATACGCCGCCCGGCAAGAGCGGGCGCGCGGGCGAGGTCAAGCTGATCGACGCCGGCCGCGCCATGAGCCTCCTCAGCAGCTACTCCGACCCCGGCCAGCTGGTCGCGCCGCTGGGCGAGATCCGCGAGGCGCTCAAGCAGAAGTCGCACGAGCGCCGGTACCTGCAGGCGTTCCGCCAGAGGCACTTCGAGTTCCTGCAGCGCTACAACAGCCTCAAAATCCGGCTCAAGGAAGAGCTCGACCGCCGGAAAAAGGCCAGATAGCCGGCCCGCTAGGCGGGACCGGTCACTCCTCCAGGGCGCATATCCCGGGCAGGTTTCGGTAAAGCTGGCGTCCGTCGAGCCCGTAGCCGACGACGAACGCGTCCGGCGCGGGGAAGCCGACGAAGTCGAGCGGCGCGCTGGGATCTTGGTACGACGGCTTGGCTAGGAGCGCGCAGACGTGAAGGCTGGCCGGCCCGCGCGCGCGCAGGAGGTCGAGCAGGTAGCGCAGGGTCAGCCCCGTGTCGACGATGTCCTCGACCAGGAGGACGTGCCGGCCGGCGATGGGCGCCTGCAGGTCGCTGGTGATCTCCACGACCCCTGACGAGACGGTGGCGTCGCCGTAGCTGCGCACCCCCAGGAAGTCACACGTCAGGTCTCGAGGAATGGCCCGAACGAGATCGGCCATGAAGACAAAGGCCCCCCGCAGCACCCCCACCACCGTCAAGGGGCCGGGCGGCAGGCGGGCGTCGACCTCGGCCCCCAACTCGGCGACGCGCTTGGCGATCTGGGCGGGAAAGATGAGCTCCCGGAGTGGCGAGGTCGGCACGCCCTCCACGGTGCCCGACCGGGCGGAGGCTGTAAACGGGCAAGGTCAACCTCGGGCCCAACCCTCCGATAGGGAACCCGGATGTCTGTTGGAACCTGGCACCGGGTCCCGTTGTCCCTAAAACTGACGAGGGGGCCCGAATGACCAGACGACTGTGGATTCTTCCGCTCGCGCTGCTCGGCGCCTGCGCCGGCAAGGCGAAGAACGACGTCACCGTGGTGCCGCCGGGCGTGCCTGTCGAGCAGATCGAGATGGACCCCATCAAGATCGCGGCGGTGAAGGGGCCGGACGGGACGCACCTCGAGACCTACGACGTCACGGAGCTGTTCGAGCGGGCGGGGAAGGCGCTCTCGGACAAGCGGCCGGCGGACGCCGCGCGCGACTACGACCAGCTGCTCAAGGAGTTCCCGGACACCCGCTACACGAAGGCCGCGCTCTACAACGCCGGCCTGGCCTACCAGGCGCTCAAGGACTGGCAGACGGCCGTGGCGCGGTTCGGCAAGCTGGCCAGCGACCACGCCGATTCGTCGGACGCCAAGGACGCGCTCTTCCAGATCGGCGCCTGCTACGCGGAGCTCGGCAACTGGCCGACGTCGGCGACGACCTTCGCCCAGCTCCTCGAGCGCAAGGACCTCAACGCGGACGACAAGATCGAGGCGATGGGGCGGCGGGGCTACGCGCAGCTCCAGCTCAAGGACTTCGACACCGCCGAGCGGACGCTTCAGTCGGCCGTCTACTACTACAACAGCATCGCCAGCGAGGAGCGCCTCGAGACCGACTTCTACCTGGGCCTCGTCCGCTACGAGCTGGGAGAGATCACGCACGAGCGCTTCCGGGCGCTGCAGCTGGTCCTGCCCGAGAAGGCGTCGATCGCCACGGTGGACAAGAAGGCCCTGGGGGTGCTCAACGACAAGGCCAAGCTGCTCCTGGCGGCGCAACGCCAGTACATCGAGACCATCAAGCTCGGGAACCCGCAGTGGGCGTCCGCGGCGGGCTACCAGATCGGGTCGCTTTACGAGGAGCTCTACGACGCCTTCGTCCACGCGCCGGTCCCCGAGGAGCTGCAGGGCGAGGCCAACCAAGAGAAGCGCGACGTCTACTACGAGGAGCTGCGGAAGGAGATCCGGATCCTGCTGGAGAAATCG
>DASYEX010000016.1:0-39490 GCA_036498765.1 Polyangia bacterium | reverse complement strand
CGGCAAGGTGGTCTGGCCGGCGGTCCACGCCTGGGACCGCCGCTACGAGAACTTCTTCTCGGCCTGGATCGACGTGCTGTTCGACGCGCCGCCAGAGGCCTCGGTCGACTTTCGGCCGCTGCATCAGGCCCTGCGCGACGGCAAGCGCAACTTCCTGATGAACTTCCTCGGCCTGCGCGAGGACGATCCCAAGAACAAGGCCGCCATCGCCGCCACCCCCGACTGCGCCGACCTGCCGTACTTCCTGCGCGCCTACTTCTCGTGGAAGCTGGGGCTGCCGTTCGGTTTCCGCGACTGCGATCGCGGCACGGACACGCGCCCGCCGCGTTGCTCGGGCTTCTTCAGCAACGAGGACTCGCCCTCGGGCAAGGATTCGCTGGCGGTCATGCGCGCGTTCCTGCGCCTGATGTCGAACCACGTCCAGTCGGGCAGCGCCCGCACGGCGCTGGACGACGACGCCACCGACTACTACCCGGTCGCGCTCGAGCGAAAGGCGCTGCGTCCCGGCACCATCTATGCCGACCCCTACGGTCACGTCATGATGGTCGTCAAATGGGTGGCGCAGACGCCGGCTCGCGGCGGCCTCCTCTTGGCGGTCGACGGGCAGCCCGACACCTCGATCGGCCGCAAGCGCTTCTGGGAGGGGACCTTCCTCTATGCCAACGACGTCAAGAGCGCCGGGCCGGGCTTCAAGGCCTTCCGCCCGGTCGTGCGCGGCGACGACGGCAAGCTGGCGTCGCTCCCCAACAAGGCGATCGGCGGCCCGGCCGACCCGGCGCACGCGCCGTTCTCCGACGAGCAGGGGAAGCTGACGGCCGACGGCTTCTACGCGAAGATGGCCAAGCTCATCAACCCGCAGGGACTGGACGCCGAGGCCGCCTACCGCGAGACGCTGGACGCGCTGGCCGAGCAGCTCACGGTGCGCGTCGGGTCCGTCGACAACGGGGAGAAGTTCGAAAAAGAGAAGCCGACCGTCATCCCCATGCCCGACGGCGCCAAGATCTTCGAGACCACCGGACCCTGGGAGGACTACGCGACCCCCTCGCGCGACATGCGCCTCCTCATCGCCATGAACGTGCTGCTGGGGCTGCCCGACAAGGTCGTCAAGCACCCGGACCTCTTCAAGCTCGGCAGCCAGAAGCCCGAGGCGGTGCGCGCCGCGATCGTCAAGCTGCACGGCAGCCTGATCCCGACCAAGGGGATCACCTACACCCGCACCGACGGCTCCGCGCAGAAGCTGACCGTCGCCGATCTGCTCGCCCGGCGCGCCGCCCTGGAAATCGCCTACAACCCCAACGATTGCGTCGAGACCCGCTGGGGTGCGTCCGCTGGGACGCCCGAGGCCGCCACCTGCCAGCGCCACGCGCCGCCCGAGCAGAAGGCCAAGATGGCGGAGGTCCGCGCCTGGTTCCACGAGGCCCGGCGCCCCTCGCGGTAGTGCTTCAAGCTCCACGAGGCGCGGCGCCCCTCGGGTAGTGCTCCAACACGCGTGTCAATCGGGGATGGATGGGAGCCCGGGTCCCCGCCGCCGTAGGGGTCAGGCCGTCTTGAGCAGCCGTTGCGCGAGCTCGCTCTCGATCTCGTCGCAGGCCTTGACGCCGCTGGCCCGGGCGATGACCAGCGCCTCCAAGAGCTCCTTGGCGCGGGCATCGCTGCCGTCGTAGTCGCGCGCCATCTGGCGCAAATCCCGCTCCATGTCCTCGAGCATGTCCTGATGGATGACGGCGTCGGGAACACCGCCGGTACGACGCATTTCCTCGAGACGCCTCGTCAGCTCTCGACCCTCTTCAGGTCTGTAGTCCGAGTTTTGCCGCCTCACAGGATCTCTCCGGTTCGTCTCGTGCCCTTCAGTTTAACCCCGAGAACGAAAACTGTCCCTCCTTCAATGGTGTAGAGGACGCGGTATCCATCGACGCAAATTTCCCAGGTCGGATTTGGGTAACCGTCGGGGATGTCATCTCCCGACCGGAGTGGTTTGCGGTTTCGTGTCGCGACCTCTGCTTGGTGAACGAGCCCCAGCACCGCGGCCCGGATTCGCGGCCGGTAAAAGCTTCGGACCCGCCTCAACTCGTCCCGGCTTTGGTCGGACCATCCAATTCGGTACATCGGGGCCCGCTCGCATCGCCGCCGGTTGTCGGTTGCGTCGAGCTATTTGGTGCGCCGGCCCGATGGCCGAATCCCGTCGGTACCGGTAGCAATCAGCACCGTCGGCGTTGTACGCTGCCGGGCCATGAAGGTGGGTATCCCCAAGGAGATCTATCCTCACGAGTCGCGCGTCGCCGCCGTCCCCGATACGGTGCACAAGATCAAGAAGCTGGGGTTCGACGTGGTGGTGCAGGCAGGCGCGGGCGACGCGGCGTCGTTCGCCGACGCGGTCTACGTCGAAGCGGGCGCCACCATCGCGCCCGACGCCGCCGCGGTCTACGCCGAGGCGGACGTGGTCCTCAAGGTGCGGCAGCCGATCGCCACCGGCGACGGGAAGCACGAGGTCGACCTGCTCAAGGAGGGCGCGACGCTCATCAGCTTCATCTGGCCGGCCCAGAACAAGGAGCTGCTCGAGCGGATGGCGGCGCGCAAGGTGACGGTGCTGGCGATGGACGCGGTCCCGCGCATCACGCGCGCGCAGCGGATGGACGCGCTGTCGGCGATGGCCAACATCGCCGGATATCGCGCGGTCATCGAGGCGGCGGCGCACTTCGGGCGCTTCTTCCCGGGCCAGGTGACGGCGGCCGGGCGGGTCAAGCCGGCGCAGGTGTTCATCGTCGGCGCCGGCGTCGCGGGTCTGGCGGCCATCGCCGCGGCCCGGGCGTTGGGCGCGCAGGTGAAGGCGTTCGACACGCGCCCCGCGGTGCGCGAGCAGGTGGAGAGCCTGGGCGGCACCTTCGTCGAGTTCAAGTTCGAGGCCGAGACCGGCGAGGGGGCGGGCGGCTACGCCAAGGAGGTGAGCGACGCCTACCTCGCGGCCGAGCAGGCGATGATCGCCCAGCACGCCAAGCAGTCGGACATCGTGATCTCGACGGCGCTCATCCCGGGCAAGCCGGCGCCGCAGCTCATCACCTCGGGCGCGGTGGTGGCGATGACGCAGGGATCGGTGCTGGTCGACATGGCGGCGGAGCAGGGGGGGAACTGCGCGCTCACCGAGCGCGACAAGGTGGTCGAGAAGTTCGGCGTCACCATCATCGGCCTCACCGACCTGCCGAGCCGGATGGCGCGCCAGTCGAGCGAGCTCTACGCCACCACGGTGTTCAACCTGCTCAAGGAGGTCGCGCCCGAAGGGAAGGTCGCCCTCAAGCTGGAGGACGAGGTCCAGCGCGGCGTGCTGGTCCTGCAGGACGGCGCGCTCAGGTGGCCGCCGCCCAAGCCGCCGCCGCCGCGCGCGGGCGGCCCCACCGGCAAGCACAAGGTGCTCGAGCCCAAGGCGACGCCGCACCCGGCCCCGGTGGGCGGGGGCGCCGGCAAGTGGCTGGGCCTGCTGGCGGCCGTCGCCTTCGGCGCCGCGGCCGTCTTCGGGCCGCCGTCCTTCACCCAGCACCTGACGGTCTTCATCCTGGCCTGCGTGGTCGGCTGGCACCTGGTCTGGAGCGTGACACCGGCGTTGCACACGCCGCTCATGAGCGTCACCAACGCCATCAGCGGCATCATCCTGATTGGCGGCATGCTGGCGCTGTTCGGCGGCGGCCAGGGCGCGCTGGTGCTGGGCGGCGTGGCCATCCTGGTAGCCTCGATCAACGTGGCGGGTGGCTTCCTGGTCACGCAGCGGATGCTGCGGATGTTTAGGAAGTAGGCGGCATGGTCATCACCCTTCGCTCGGTCGCCTACCTCGCCGCCAGCCTGCTCTTCATCCTCAGCCTGCGCGGCCTGTCGACGCAGGAGAGCGCCCGCCAGGGGAACAGGCTCGGCCTCGTCGGCATGATCGTCGCCGTGGCCATGACGGCGCTGGCGCTGCTCGTTCCGGGCGACGGCGCCGCCGCAGTGGCGCCCGACACCACGGTGGTCGGTGTCCTCGGCGGGGCGCTCGGGATCGGCTGCGTGATCGGCGCGCTCTTGGCCATGCGCGTGGCGATGACCTCGATGCCCGAGCTGGTGGCCATCCTGCACAGCTTCGTGGGCGCGGCGGCGGTGCTGGTCGGCATCGCCACCTACCTGCAGGCGGGTGGGGAGGCGGCCGATCGCAGCGCGCACCTCGGTGAGATCTACGTCGGCGTGCTGGTCGGCGCCGTGACCTTCAGCGGCTCGCTGATCGCGTTCGGCAAGCTGCGCGGCAAGATCGGCAGCAAGCCGCTGCTCCTGCCCGGGCGCCACCTGCTCAACGCCTTCATCATCATGCTCTGTGTCGCGCTGGGGACGGTCTTCATGCGCGCGGACGTCGCCTGGCCCGATCCGGGGATGAACATCTTCGACGCGGGGATGCCGGCGCTGCTGATCATGACCGGCCTGGCGCTGCTCCTGGGCATGCACCTCGTGCTGGCGATCGGCGGCGGCGACATGCCGGTCGTCGTCTCGTTGCTCAACAGCTACTCGGGCTGGGCGGCCGCCGCGGCCGGCTTCATGCTCTCGAACGACCTCCTGATCATCACCGGCGCGCTGGTGGGGAGCTCGGGCGCCATCCTCAGCTACATCATGTGCAAGGCGATGAACCGGTCGATCTGGAACGTCATCCTGGGCGGCTTCGGCGCGGAGAGCGGCGCCAAGCCGGCAGCCGGCGGCGCCGCGGCCCCGGCCGGCAAGGTCAACGAGACGACGGTCGATCAGGTGGCCGAGCTGCTGCTCGCCGCCCGCAGCGTCATCATCGTCCCCGGCTACGGCATGGCGGTCGCGCAGGCCCAGCACCCGGTCAAGGAGATCTCCTCGGTGTTGATCGAGAAGGGGATCAAGTGCCGCTACGCGATCCACCCGGTCGCGGGACGCCTCCCCGGGCACATGAACGTGCTGCTCGCCGAGGCCTCGGTCTCCTACGACATCGTCAAGGAGATGGACGAGATCAACGAGGACTTCGGGTCGACCGACGTGGTGATGGTCATCGGCGCCAACGACATCGTAAATCCCTCCGCCGAGGAGGATCCGTCGAGCCCCATCTACGGCATGCCCGTGTTGCAGGTCTGGAAGGCGGCGCGCGTGGTGATGCTCAAGCGCGGCATGGCGGCAGGCTACGCCGGCGTCGACAACCCCCTCGTCTACAACGACAACACGCTGATGCTGTTCGGCGACGCGCGCCAGAGCGTCAACAAGCTGCTCACCGCGCTGCGCGGCGGTTAGCGCCGCTCCTCAGAAGCGCAGCGCCAGGAGCGGGACGCCGATGACCGTCCCGGGGGCGTGGGCCGGCGTGCGTGCCCGCAGCTCCGGCCAGTCCGCGAGGGCCGCCGGCGGCGCGAGCGGCGGCGCGGTGAGGGCCGCCGTGGTTCCGGTCCCGCGCCGGTGCTTGCCGAGGTGCCACCCGATCGTGGCCCCGATGCCGGTGCCGATGAAGGTGCCCAGCGCCGCGCCGATCGCGAACATGATCGGCTTATTGTCTTCACCGTCGTAGCCGGGGCCGGTCTCGGTGTAGAAGACGAGGCCCAGCCCCGCGCCGATGACGATCGCGCCGAGGTAGCCGCCGAGCACGGATGCCCCGCAGCCGCCGTCGTAGTAGGGGCTGTTCCGCCCCAGCGAGCAGACCACGCGGGCGCCGATGGCGGGCGCTGCGGCCAGGCCGATGAAATCGAGCGGTATCGCGCCGAGCGCGCCGAAGAGGATCGCGCTGCCGCCGCCGACACCGAGCGTGGTCAGGCTCCCCAGAAGTATCTGCGAGGTGGCGAGGGAGGCTTCGCTCGGGGGCGGCTGGGTGGCCGCGGGCGGGGGCCCGAGGAGTGGCGGGGGGCCCTGCGGCAACGTGGCGGCGCCAGCCGGCGTCTCGACGTTCACCGACGGCTCGGGGGCCGGCGCATCGGCCGCGCGCGCCGGCGCGGTCCACGCGGCCACGACAGCCAGCCCGATGATCGCCGCGTCCTTCATCGTCGTCGACAGTCGCATGGCGGGCCTGAAGAGCAAACGGTGGGCCATCCGGACAGGGGTCCTTTGCGGCCGAGGCGGGAGGACGCCCGTCCAATTTTGCGCGGGGCGGTGAACCGTCACCGCCCGAGGCGCTCGATCTCGGCGCGCGCGCGGCCGGCCGCGGGGCTGCTCGGCGCCAGGGTCAGGAAGGCGCGGAAGGACGCGGCGGCTTCCCTCAGGCGCCCAAGCGCCTCGAACGCGAACCCCTGCGCCAGGCGCGCCTCGGGCTGATTCGGCTCGGCCGCCAGCGCCGCGGTGAGATCGGCCTCCGCCTCCGCGGGCCGGCCGAGCGACAGGAGCGCCAGGCCGCGATTGGCGCGGGCACGCGGATCCGCCACCCCCGTGTACGCCTCGACCGCCCCGGCGGCGTCGCCGTTCTTGAGCGCCAGGTCACCGCGGGCGATGGCCGCCTCCTCGCGCGTCGGCGCCGACAGGCAACCGGGCGCGCTGGCGGCGGCATAGGCGGTGCGCGCGGCCGTCTCGTCGCCGAGCTCGAACGCGACGTCGCCGAGGCGCTTCTGCCAGTCGCAAGGGGACACGGGCGAGCCGGGTGGCTCCGCGGTCAGCGCGCCCGCCGTCACGCCGGCCGCGCGCGTGAAGGCGAAGGTCATCGGGATCTCGTCGCGGCCGACGAGCGCCGAGAACGACGGCCGCCGCGCGGCGAACACCAGCGCCTCGGCATCCCGATACACGAGGGCCCAGCGCCCGGGATCGAACAGCGCCGCTCGCGGGTTGACGTCGGGGTAGGTCACCAGCGCCGTGGTGACGCCGAACCGGGCCAGGAACGCCTCCCATTCCGGGCGGGTGAGGTCGTCGCGGCGGAGCGTGGCGTGAAACGCGCGCGGGTAGCTGTTGATGCGCGGATCCTGGAAGACGCGGTGGCGGCCGGCCCAATGCCAGGTGAGGTACGACCCGACCTCGAGATCGTTGTACATCCGGTCGCCGAGGCCGTTGTCGTCGACGAACCGGATCGCGGCGGCGGGAACCAGCTCGGGCTCGAGGCCGAGGTCGACGAAACGCTCGCCCCGCTGCACGGCCCGGACCCGTGGCACCAGCGTCGCCCCGGCCAGGGCCGCGGTGACCGCGATCGTCAGGGTGGACCCGGCGAGGGCGGGGGCGGCGTGGCGCGCGCGGCGGCCGAGGTCGCTGAGCGCGACGGCGAGCATCGGACCGGCCAGGATGGAGAACTCGGCGACGAAGCGGATCCGGCGCGCGCCGAGGAGGGCGAGCGCCAGGGCGGGGAGCACCTGCCGCCAGCGCCGCCGCCGCCCTGGCAGCGCGAGCGCCAGCGCCGTGCCCCCGGCCACGAGGAAGAAGGGCCCGTCGAGCGGCCAGCTCGCGGTCCGGTACTCTTGCAGCGGCCGCAGCGCGGGCATGCGCCAGTGGTTGGCGATGTAGCCGAGCGCGCCCGCGCCGGACGGCGTGGCGAAGATGAACGGGACCAGCGCGACGGCCACCAGCCCGGCCCGGCGCGCGTCGGTCCCACGCCGGTCGAGCGCCGCCCCTGCCGCGTAGAGGGCGAGCAGGGCGGGGGCCAGAAAGAAGCAGGAGTTCGCGTTCGCCCAGACGACGGCCAGCGCGACCAGCGCATAGAGCGCGCGCGGTCGGCCGCGCTCCGCGCGCTCGAGCGCCAGGAGCAGATAGCCGAGGCCGAGGAACGTGACCAGGTGCGGGCGCTCCACGAAGCGCGGCTCCGCTGCCCAGGCCGCGAGCGCCAGCGCCGCCGCGGCCGCCGCCGGGTGCGCGCCCCGGCGCAGCGCGACCCGAAACAGCAGGGCCCAGGTCGCGAGCACGAACGCGGTCTTGAGCAGCACCGTCCCGGCGATTCCCCCGGCGCGGTACGTGAGCGCCAGGAGGACCTGGAACAGCCAGGCGAGGTTGAGGTCGCGCGCGTCGGGCCAGGTGAACGAGAGCAGGTTCGTGCGCGGGACCGCGTGCTGCGCCAGCACGAGGTCGCCGAGCCGCACGTTGAAGAAGAGATCGGTCTCGTCCATCGGGACCAGGCAGCGTCCGGCGACGAAGAGCAGCAGCGCCGCCAGCGCCGTCAGCTCCGGGACCCGCGCTTGGCGGTCGCTCACGGCGTGATCCCGTAAACCCGCGCGGCCGGCGACGCGTAGCGGAGGTGAAACAGCGCCGGGTGGGCGTCGGCCCAGGCGCGCTCGACCGGGAAGCCGTCGCTGTCGGCCGCCACGTTGCGCGCGACGATCTCCTCGAGCGCCGCCACGAACAGGACCTCGGCGCGCGCCGCCCGCAGGTTGCGCAGCCAGACCTCGAAGCTTGCGCCCTCGCGATAGGGCGCCGGCTCGGGCGTCACCACGCGGCCCGGCGGCGCGCGCCGGGCGAAGTCGTGCAACCGGTCACCGGGCGCGCCCGCGACGTTCACGTACCCGACTCGGTTGGAGAGAGCGTGGCCGGAAAGCGGGAAGGCCAGGTTGGTCCCGGTGTAGGCCACGCGCGCGCCGCGCACGTTGGCGCGAAACCAGATCCACGCATCATCGAGCTCGCCGCCCAGGGCGTAGTGCGGATCGCGCGCGCGGTAGCGTTCGACGCCGACGGCGAGCGCCAGCGCGCCGGCGGCGAGCAGGGCCGCCAGGCCGCCCGTGACCAGCGGCCGGCGCCACCGCTCCGAGATCCGGCGTGCGGCGAGGGCCGCGCCGCCACCGGCGAGGCCGGCGGGAAGAACCAACGCGCGCTCCAGCGTCGGAAACTCGACGAGGCCGGCGAGGAGCAACGCCCCGAGCCGCCAGTCGAGCTGCCCGCTCGGGCGGGTGGCCGAACGTCCGATCGCCACCGCGGCCACGCCGAAAGCGACAAACAGGAACCTGCTCTCCTGATAGGGGATCGCCAGCCAGAAGAGCCCGACCAGGGCCGCCAGAAGCCAACTCTCAGGGCGCGGCCGGCGCCCGAGCAGCACCAGGGCGGCGGCGAGCACGAAACCGAGCCCCGCCGCGACGAGCATCTCGCCGACCGCGCTGACCTGGCGGACGGGCAGGTGATAGTCCCAGGCGCGCATGGCCGCCCGATCGTAGAGCCCCGGAAACCCCAGGGTCGCCAGCGGATAGAGGGGATTGCCGGCCACCACCAGGTTGCGCAGGTACCAGAAGCCGCCCGTCGCCAGCAGCACCGCGACGGCGGCCGCCACCCAGGCGGGTCGGACCCGGCCACGGCCGGCGGAAACGGCGATGGCGAGGCCGAACGGGGCCGCGAGGGGGAGCGCGGCGTACTTCGTTCCGATGGCCAGCCCCAGCGCGGCGGCGGCGGCCAGGAGATCTCCGGGCGAGGCGCCTCGCCGCAGCCGGAAGGCGAACGGCAGCGCGGCCAGCAGCAGCGCGGCCATCCCGAGATCGGTCATCGCCGTTCGCGCCTGCTGCCAGAGCTCGGGGATGAGCAAGAAGGCGAGCGCGGCCGCCAGGGCCGCGGTTCGGCGCCCGCCGCCCTCGCGCACGGCCGCCACGATCGCCGCCGCCGCCAGCGCCGCGAACGGGAGCTGGCCCGACCCGGCCAGGACGTCCGAACGGAGCGGCGCCATCAAGAAGGCGAACCAGAGCTCGAGGTTCGCCGGCGCGTAGGCCGACGACGGATCACCGAACACCGCCGGAACGATCTCCAGCCGTCGATCGGCGAGCCAGGTCGCGGGGACGTGCAGGTGGTACGAGAGCGTGTCGTAGAGGAAGGTCGTCTTGTGCAGCCCGGCCCAGGTCCGAAAGACGATCGCCGCCGCCAGCGCCGTCAGGTAGGCGACCTCGAGCGGGGTGACCGGCTCGCGCGCCGCCGTGGCCACGCGGAGCGAGCGGCCGCGGGTCGCGAGCACGAGTGCCGCGGCCACGGTCACCAGCGCGGCGAGCACGGCGCGCGCCTCGAGCCGGCCCGCCGCGCCCAACACCCCCTCGACCACGACCAGGATCGCGAACGCCCAGATCGCGGCGCGCACCACGCGGGTGGCGCGCGCGTCGTCTCGTGCCCCGGCGACGCGCGCGAGCCGGATCCCGACGACAACCAGCGCGGCGAGGGAAGCGGCGAGGACGATCACGCGGGCACGTCGCCCCGTCGCAAGGCGGTCGCCGTTGCGACGGCCGCGCCGAGTAGGGCGCTGGCGGCGGCCGCCGCCCACCCCGAGAACGGCTGCGGCACCGCCAGGGCGATCCAGGCGATCGCGCCAATGAAGACAGGCCCGCGCGGCAGCCGACCTCGGACCGCCAGCGCCACGCCGTGCGTCGCGAGCGGCAGCGCGAGGACGAGCCCCATCACCCAGCCGGCCGGCGAGGTGATCACGCAGGCGACGGCCACCGTCCAGTAGAGCAGCGTCTCGGCAGGCGTGTCGCCGCCGCTCCGAAGCAGGCGCGCCAGCAACGTCAGGCCGGCGATCGCCAGCGCGAACGGGAGGCGAGCGCTCGTCGGCGTCGGGGTGCCGGGCGCCAGCAGCCGGGGAATGCTGGCGCTGGCGGGCGCGTCGCCGATCGCCAGCCGGTAGGTTCGCCCGTCGAGGTCGATCATCCCGTCGTCGCGGCCGACGGAGACGGGCGCGGACGGCAGCAGCATCTCTTCGGTTCCCCCCTCGCCATAGAGCGACGCGCGCGGGACGACCTCGGTCACGTACTCTCGCAGCGCCGCCGGACCGTCGACGAGCGCCGTGACCCCCACCAGCGCGCCGCCGACGGCCAGCGCGGCGAGAGCGGCGCGCGCCCGCCCCAGCGCCCAGACGACCGGCAGCATGCCTGCGAACGCCGGCTTCAGCGCCGCGGTCGCCGCCAGCGCCGCGCCCGCCAGCCAGGCGCTCTCTCTCGCGCGCCAGGCCAGTGCGAGCAGCAGCAAGATCAGCAGATCGATCTGCCCGCGCTCGAGGTGCCGGTAGAAGGGAAAGAACAGCGCGCTCAGCCCGAAGAAGACGGCCCGCTCGCGCCGATCCCGGGTCACGGTCAGGCCGGCCCCGATCCAGGCGGCCAGCATGGCGCCCGTGAAGAGCGCCTTGGCGGCGAGGTAGGGGAGGCCGAGGAGCGGCCGAAACAGCTCGACCACCAGCGGCGGGTAAAGAAACCGGCTGTGCCGAAACTGGGCGACACCATCCCATGGCAGCGGGATATCGTGACCCTGACCCGCGTAGTTGACGTAGGGGTCTAGGCCCGCAAGCCGTGCCCACGCCGCCATCCAGTAAGCGGCGAAGTCCTGCTGGTACGAGCGCGCCACGAACCAGGCGCCCGCCGCCGCGGCCACCAGCACTGCCACGAGCGCGGGCGCGCGCCTCAAGGGCGACCCCTCAGCGCGTGCGGCCGAAGGTGCCCAGCGTCGCCTGATCGTTGCGCTCGAACGCCGTCTCGGCGTCGAGGCTCACGAGGTCGCGGCCCACGGTGGCCACGGCCAGCGTCTCCGCGCCGCGCCGGTAGGCGATCGTGGCGTCGCGCTTGTCGAGATCGCCCGAGATGTCGATCCGGTCCCAGTTCTCGGCGTGCCCGACGTAGTTGATGGTCACGTCGAACTGTGTGGTCCAGAAGAACGGCGGCGAGGTGAAGGCCAGGTCGCGGCCCAGCATGTTCAGCGCCGCCACGCGCCCCATCCGCTGCGCGACCGCCCAGTGTTCGATCCGGACCGGCTCTCCCGTCGGGGCGTAAGGGAAGCGGGCGATGTCACCGGCGGCGTAGACGCCCGGCGCACTCGTGCGCAGGCGGTCGTCCACCACCACGCCGCGGTCGACGGTGAGGCCCGCGGCCTGGGCCAGCTCGATGGCCGGCTTGACGCCGACGCCCAGCACGACCAGGTCGGCGCCCAGCCGCTCACCGTTCGCCAGCACCACGCCGTTCGCCTCGATGCGCGCCGCCGTCGTCCCCAGGTGGAAGCGCACGCCGTGCTCCTCGTGGACCGAACGCAGGAGCTTCCCCAGCTCTGGTCCGAGCGACTTCGAGAACGGGACCTCTTCGGGCGCTACCACCTCGACGGTCAGGTCGCGCGCCCGCAGCGAGGCGGCCACCTCCATGGCGATGAAGCTGGCGCCGATGACGACGGCGCGCTTGGCGTTGCTGGCGCCGGCGATGATCCCGCGGCTGTCGCCCAGCGTGCGCAGCGTGTGGACGTGCGGCAGGTCGGCGCCCGGCAGGGGCGGGCGGATGGGCGCCGCGCCGGTCGCCAGGAGGAGCGCGTCCCAGGCGACCTCTCGTCCGTCCTCGAGCGCGAGGCGCTTGGCGGCGGGATCGACGGCCGTCACGCGCGCCCCCAGCGTGAGCGCGATCTTCTTCTCGCCGAAGAACGACGGCGGGCGCAGCGGCATCCACTCCTCGGGCGCCGTGCCGGCCAGGTAGTCCTTGGAGAGGTTGGGGCGGTCGACGGGCGGGGCCTCGTCGGCGCCGAAGAGCAAGATCTCGCCGTCGTATCCCTCGCGGCGGAGCGTCTCGGCCGCGGATTCACCGGCCGCCCCCGCACCCACGATGGCGATCGTCCGCAGCGACGACTCGCGCCGCAAGGTGATCGGATCACCGCGGCGTCCCGCCACCCGGATCTTGCCGTCCGCCCGCTCGACGTCGTAGCAGGGCAGGGGGTTCATCGCGGGGGCGCGCAGCACCGACCCGGTCCGCAGGTCGAAGCAGGCGTGGTGCCAGGGACAGCGGATGGTGCCGTCCACGACGCGCCCCTCGGCGAGCGGCCCGCCGTAGTGGGTGCAGGTCGCGCCGACAGCGAAGATCTCCTCGCCGTTGCGGACCAGCAGCACCGACTCCCCGTTGGCCTGACCGAGGAGCGGTCCGTCGGCCGGGACCTCACTCTCCGGAATGCCGGCCGCGAAATCGGGACCCGAAAGCTTGGTTTCTCCACCCATGGCGCTTGGTAGGTAGAGTTGCAGGGACGGGCCGAGGTGACAAGACCCCTCGGCCCCTCGGTCGATTTTTGCTACCGCCGACCGCTGCCGCCGACTATTGACGCAACGACCGCCGGGGCGACGCGCCGGTCTCACGCCGACTGGCCCCTGAACGGCGCGCGGCCGGGGTCTCCTCCGTCTCCTCGACCTGCGCTCCGTCGGCCGAGAGCTCCGCCTCGGCCTGCAGCCAGTCATCGGTCTCGTGCCCGGGAACGGACCCTCTTTGCAAATAGAGCTCGTACGCCCGTCGTGCGATCTCGTCCTGCGCCGGGTGCGGGCCGCCGCCCGCTCGATTGGACTTCGCCATGGAATCCTCCAGGCAGCGAAAGCTAAGCACCTCGCGTTTCGCCGCAAGAGCAGCGCGCTCCCATCGCGGGGCGACCCGAGGCGGGTTCCCGGCTGTTCGCTTCCCCGTTCCTGGGACTACCAACTCCAACGAGCTTGTGTAATATGCGCCCATGCTGTCGTCGCCCCGCCGAAACGGGACCCGAGGGTCCCAAGTAGGGGTTGGCCTGGCGCTGTTCGCCGCCACCCTCCTGGTCGTCGTCGGAACTCCTTGGTCGTCGGCCCGCGCGGCCGACGACGACGAGGCGCCGAAGGCCGCCGCTCCCGAAGCGCAACAGGCCGAGGACACCGATCGGCCGCACGACAAGTCGCTCCTGGCCAAGCAACCGGCCGATGCCGCGGTGGCGCAGAAGGGCCAGGCCGACCAGGAGGCCTTCTATCAAAAGTGGCAGTTCTGGGCCATCACCGGCGGCATCGTCGTCGGCGCCGTCGCGCTCATCCTCGGCGGGAGCGCGCTCTACCATTCGCTGAACGGCGGCGACGTGCGTCCGTGCAATCCGAGCTTCATCGGGTGCTACGGGCAGGGGGAGCCGGATTGATGCGCGCGAGCCGTTTCCTGGAAAAGCTGGCCCTCGTGGCGCTCGCCCTCGGGGCGACGCTGGGGATGGGCTGCAAGTCGTACCACTACTACGACGTCGACGTGAAGTTCGAGGGCGGTTTCACGCTGGAGAACGCCGGCATGATCCAGCTCTGCAACCTCAACGTGTCGGGCGCCGACACCGGCGGGTGGACGTTCCCGGACAACGACACCAACACCGGCGTGCCGATCTGTCCGGTCGGGAAGAACTACCCCGATCTCGGCACGTTCGAGTACGCGAGCTTCGAGGACAGTGGGACGCTCCACTTCGTGGTCAGCGCGTTCGACCAGACCGCGGCTATCCAGGCCAACTGCTTCGCGGCCGGTTCCACCGACATCCAGGCCACCAGCGCCATCACCACGACCGGGACCATCACCCTGTCGATGACCACCTCCGGCTGCGCCCAGTAGCGTCGCAGCCGGGGAGGCCGGAGAGAGCGAGGCGCCTCAATCCAGGGCGTCGTCGATCTGGACGCCGTCGCCGAGCTCGGTCATCAGGTACTGCCGGAGCCGCTTCTTGAGCCGCTCCTCGATCTGACGGACCCGCTCGCGCGTGACGCCGAAGCGCTCGGCGATCTGGACCAGCGTCGCCGGCTCGTCGTTGAGCAGGCGGTCGCGGAAGATCTCCAGGTCGCGGTCGCGCAGCGTGGCGCCGAAGGCGTGCAGCTTGTCGCGCAGGATGGCGCCGAACTCGCCCGCCTCGACCTGCAGGTCGGGGCGTGAGGCCGGAGCGGCCCGCACGAAGTCGCCCTGCGTGCGATCACCCTGCTCGTCGGAGCGCATCGGGGCGTCGAGCGAGGTCTCGGAGGCGTTGAGCCGCCGCTCCATCTCGATCACCTCTTGCTCGGTGACGTCGAGCGCGGCCGCCAGGTGCTTGGCCTCCACCTCGAACCCTTGCTTCTCCAGCTTCTCGCGCTCCTTGCGCAGGTTGAAGAACAGCTTGCGCTGGGCCTGCGTCGTCCCGACCTTCACCAGGCGCCAGTTGGCCAGGATGAACTTCAGGATGTAGGCCCGGATCCACCACGAGGCGTACGACGACAGCTTCACCCCGCGGTAGGGGTCGTACTTCTGCACCGCGTGGATGAGGCCGATGTTCCCCTCCTGGATGAGGTCGAGGATGTTGCGGTGGGCCCGCCGGTACTCCTGCGCGATCTTCACAACCAGGCGGAGGTTCGCGGTGACGAGGCGGGCGGCCAGCCGCTGCTCGGCCGTCTTCGAGTACTGCACGGCGACGTCGTGCTCCTCCTCGCGGGTCATGAGCGGGTAGCGCCGCAGCTCGTGCAGGTAGGCACCGATGGTCGAGTAGTCGGTGGGCCCTGACTCGAGCCCGGCCGAGGCCGCGGGAGCTGCCGGGACGGGCGCCTCACTTTCGGGCCCGGCCTCGATCGGCAGGCCGGCGACGTCGATCGAAGAGGCCCCGTTGGCGCCCATTTCGATTTCGGCGTCGGCCGACTCGCCCTCTCCCTCCTCGGAGTCCACCGATTTGAGGTGGCGGGCTTTCTCGCTGGATTCGGCCGCCTCGGCAGCCGGCTCCGTCGCTTCGACCTGCGCCAAGCGCCGCTTACGGGCGCCGTTTCTGGATGATGAGGTTGCGATGCTGAGCATGCCGCTCTTCATCGCAAGGCCCATGCCAGGTCCTCGAACCGCTATCCCAAGAATTGCCAGCGGTTAGACATCGTCGGAACTGCCGCTGTTACGATCCGGTAGCGTCCGACCCTCGGCCCTTGATCCTTACGTAACCACTTCGACCCGCGGCGTCCAGACCTTACGTGTTCTCAGGGAGCTTCCTCGTAGCGCTCGTTACGCCCGAAGATGTCGTCTCGGTAGCGAATGAAGTGGTAGAGGGAGACCGCCGCGAGGACGCCCGCCGCCACGAACGAGACGGTGGCCGCCGTCGCGAAGTGGCGCTTCTGGTCCAGATCGTCAGCGGCCTGCTGCCGGGTCGAGCCGTTCGGCTGCAGCTGTGAGAGCTCGCCCAGGAAGCCTCCCACCGCCAGAGCCGCGCCGGCGGCGATGGCCGTCCCGTAGGCCACCCCGGGCGGCCAGCCGCGCCGGCGGGGGAGGTTGTCCCCCGACAGCTTGATCTGTAGCTCCTGCCCGGGCAGGACCTCCACGCGAGACGCCCAGGGGAAGTGCCCGTCGGCCTCGACGCGGACCGCGTGCTTGCCCGACAGCAGCGTCCCGGAGATGAGCGGCGTCACGCCGAGGTAGGCGTTGTCTATCGAGACCTGCGCGCCGTCCGGCTGGGTCTCGACCTTGATCTTCCCCGGCTCGACGTGCGGGCGGAACAGCTCGCCCGAGGCCTCCTGGACCGCGTGAATGAGATCCTCGACACCCCCTTCGACCAGGCGGAAGACCCGGCTCTCGACCTTCCCCTGCTCGACGTCGTCGAGGTTCAGGTTGAAGAGGAACTGCTTGCCCCGCGTTCCGACGCTCCCGGCGACGATGCGGCGCACGCCCAGCGAGACGCCGGCGCGCCCCAGGCAGGAGATGTCGTCGAGGCAGTCCTGGGCCCGCCTTTCGTTCTCCACCCCCAGTCGAGCCCGGAACTCCTCCTTGCCCGCGATCTCGAACCCGCCGTGCTGGGCCACGTAGGCGATCAGCACCTCGGTCAGGTTGTCGGCCAGCTCGGCGTCCTTCTCCGAGGTCCCGAGCACGAGCACGGCGATCTTCTCGCCGGCGCGCGCGGGCTTGGGCGCCGCCGCCAGGGCCAGCGCAGCCAGCGCCGAGAGCGCGATGGTGCGCGGCGACGTCATCGACTTCACGGCGTCGGCTCCGCGCAGGCGCCCAGGGCGCCACCGTCGGCGGTCATTTGGCAGTTCTTCGACTGGCACCAGTTGCTGGCCAGGCACTTTCCGCCGCCCGCGAGCAGCGGCGCGCAGACGCCGGAGGGCGCGCAGAACGACTGCCCGGCGGTCCAGCGGTTCGCGTCGCAATCGGCGTCCTTCTGGCAGAGCGTGGTGCAGATGTTGGTTTTGGCGTCGCCCGCGGCCGCCTCGCGGCAGGTCATCCCGCCGGTACAGTTGCCGTCGCCCAGGCAGGTGATCCCGAAGAACCCCGGGAAGCAGGCGGTCGCCGGCGTGCCGTCGGACGTATAGAAGGAGAGCGGCGTCTGGCCGAGGCCGGCGCGCGGCGCGCAATCGCCGTTGAGGGGAGCGCGCAGGCAGGTCCCGACGTCCGTCGTCTTCTCGGGCGGAGACTGGAAGTAGCAGGAGGTGGTGGTGTCGCGCGCGCCGTTGCGGACGCAGTCGTCGTCGGTGCGGCAGGCGTTGCCGCGGTACGAGTAGGGGGCCTCGCAGGTGCCCTGCGTGCTACCGGAGCTGTCGGTCCGCTGGATGCACGCGAAGGTGCCCTGATTGCTGTCGTAGACGGCGCAGTCCGCGTCGTTGTTGCACGCGACGCTGCAGAGGTTGAGGGGGGCCACGGGATCATCGTCGGAGAGGCACTTGCCGACCAGGCAGTTGATGTCCGACTCGCAGATGAACCCGAGCAGGCCGGGAATGCAGATGGCCGGGTTGGCCGGGCCCGAGATCTTCTGGAAGCAGACGTGGTTGGGCGGGCAGCTCTGGGCAGCGTCGCAGTTGGGGACGCAAATGTCGGGCGCGTGCGCCGAGGCGGGAACGAGCAGCGGCAGACACGACTGGCCGGGCGAGCAGGACGAGGCGCCGCTCTGGCAGTTCTTCTGCAGACAGTAGAGGTTGTTGGCGTTGCCCGCGGCGAGCGCGGCGTCCTTGGCGTAGAGCTGGGTGAGGAAGGTCGTCGCGCAGGTCGAGCGGACGGGATCCTTGCAGTCGGTGTCGGCGGTGCAGGGGATCATCGTCGTGCAGACCCCCTCGTCGCTGGTCACGTCGGTGCGCAGGCAGCCGAGCGCGCTTCCGCCGCAGCTGTCCTCGATCGTCGGGTCGCAGGCCTTGAGCTCCGCGTTCCCCTCGACGCACTGGTTTCCGTCCGGGAGCGACATCGGCAGGCCGTCGCACCCCTCGGCGCAGAAGTCGCTGCCGTCGAGGAGGCTGGCCGGGTAGCAGACCATCGCCTGGCCGTTCCGGCCGGTGCCGCAGCCGGGATCCTTGGCCGAGGGGTCGCACGCGAAGACGCGGTTGTCGAAGGCCTGCTGGTCGACCTGGCAGCCGGCCGCGAGGGCGATGCCCGCGAGCCCCACCCACGGCAGTGCGCGGCGCCCGCTCACTTGATCATGCTCTTGACGAACGGAGCGTCGGGCGCGTTGGGACTGAGCTCGAGGTACTTCTTGTAGTTGTCGTTGGCCTGCTGGGCGCGGCCGGCGCGCATGTAGCATTTGCCGAGAAACTTGTAGACCGACGGGAGGCGCGGGCTCATGCGCTTGGCCTCTTCGGCGCGCCCGCAGGCTTCGCCGACCTCGCCCTGCCCGAGCAGCTTGGCGGCCTCGCCCAGCACCTCGCTGGCCCCGCGCGGCGCGGGAGCGGCCGGCGCCGGCGCCGGGGCGGGGGCTGCGGGAGCGGTCGCCACCGTGGGGACAGGCACCGCAACCGCGACCGCCGCAGGCTTGGCCGCCGCGGCGGGCGCGTGATGGCGCTTGCCGTGTTCGCGCGGCGCCGCCTCCTTGGCCGGCTCCTGCGCCGCGACCACCGGCGCGGCGGCCTCGGGCTCGGGCGGTCTCGCGGCTGGCGATGGTGCCGGGGCGGGGGCCGCGACAGGCTTTACCGCCGGCGGCAGCGGCGTGGCGCGAGCCACCTCGATCGCCGCCTCGTTCGCTTGCTCGGCTCGGTGCATCGCCGTCTGCGCGCGGTAGGTGAAGATAGCGCCCGCGACGGAGACCGCCAGCACGACGACCCCGCCCAGCACGAACGGCCCCTTGCCGCGCGGGCGGCTGGTCAGGTTGGTGGTGGTGCCGAACCTCTGGTCCGGCGTCTGCGCGGGGACCATGGCGGTGCGTCCGGTCGCCAGGTCGTGCCCGGAGATGTCGCGCACGGTCGGCAGCGCCGCCCGCACGCTGGGGGCGACCGGCGTCGCCGGCCCGCTGGTCGCGCCCAGCACCCCCTCGAGCACCTCGCGGAACGCGGCCGCGGTCGGGTAGCGCATCTCTCGCTCCTTCTCGAGGCCGCGCATGACGACGTCGTCGACGATCTTGGGGAGCCGCAGGTCGGGGCGCCGCTTGCTCGGGGCCACCGGGATCTCCACCAGGTGGCGGCTCACGATGGCCATGGGCGAGTCGGCGCGGAACGGGATGTCCCCGGTGACCATCTGGTAGAGGATGACGGCGGCGGCATAGAGATCGGCGCGCCCGTCGAGTGGCTCGGCGCGCGCCTGTTCGGGCGCCATGTACTCGGGCGTCCCGCAGACCAGGCCCTGGATCGTCAGCATGGCCGCGCGATCCTCTCCCTCGCTGAGGGTGGCCTTGGCGATGCCGAAGTCGCACACCTTGACGAAGTCCTTCTCGTCGCGGCGCTGGATGAGCATGATGTTGCTCGGCTTGAGGTCCCGGTGGATCACCCCCTGCGCGTGCGCCTCCTCGAGGGCCGACAGCACCTGCGACAGGATCCGCACCACGCGCGGCAAGGGGAGGGGGAAGTCGTCGCGGATCACCTGCGCCAGATCGCGCCCAGTGAGGAGCTCCATCGCGATGTAGAGCGTCCCGTCGCGATCCTGGCCCGAGTCGATGATCTGGATCGAGTGGGGGTGGTTGAGCAGCGACGCGCTCTTGGCCTCGCGCTTGAATCGCGCGACCAGCCTCTCGTCTCCCATGAGGTGCGGGTGGAGCACCTTGACCGCCACCTGCTTGCCGAGCGAGAGCTGCTCCGCCTTGTAGACGTTCCCCATCGCGCCGCTGCCGATGAGACCGTCAATCCGGAAATTCCCGGCGATCACCCGCCCCGGCAAGGGGTCGAGGCGCTGCGGCGCCGGGTCGTGCTCCTCTGGGCTCATCGGTCGACAGGTACGACCGCGCGATGATACCCCAGCCCCGAGGTTTGTGAACAGACGCGGCCCTAATCCCCCAGGCAGATGCCGAGGTCGCGCGCGGTCTGGACGGTGTCGGAGTCGAGCGGCACCGTCTTCATCACGGCGATCGCCTCCTCCATCTTCACCGGTACCATGTGCGGCGGCTGATAGGCCACGATGTGGCCGAACTTCCCCTGTTCCACCATGCGAACCGCGGCAGCGCCGAAACGCAGGGCGAGGAGCCGGTCGCGATGGGTGGGACTCCCGCCGCGCTGCAGATGCCCCAGCACCAGCGAGCGCGTCTCGAAGCCGGTCTTTTCCCCGAGGTAGTGACCGATCTTCTCGGCCAGGCCGCCGAGGCGCACCTCGCGCCCGAGCTCGGTGCCGATGGTGCTGAGCTCCCCCCCTTTGGGGATCGCTCCTTCTGCCACCACGACGATGCAGTAACGGCGGCCCGAGGCGTAGCGCGTCTTGATGCGCTCGATGACGCGGTCCATGTCGTACGGGATCTCGGGCAGGAGGATCACGTGCGCGTTCCCGGCCACGCCGGCGTGCATGGCGATCCAGCCCGCGTAGCGCCCCATCACCTCGACGACCATGATCCGCTCGTGCGACTCGGCGGTGCTGTGCAGCCGGTCGATCGCCTCGGTGGCCACGGTGACGGCCGTGTCGAAGCCGAAGGTCGCCTGCGTGCAGGAGAGATCGTTGTCGATGGTCTTGGGGACACCCACGATGGGCATCCCCTTGGCGATGAATCGGGTCGCGATGCGGAACGCGCCGTCGCCGCCGATGGCGATCACCGCGTCGGCGCCGATCTCCCGGTAACGGCGCATGATCTCGTCCGAGACGTCGATGGTGGTCTTCTTGCCGTCCTTCTCGGTGATGAACTCGAACGGGTGGCCCTTGTTGACCGTCCCCAGGATGGTCCCGCCTAGGTGGGCGATGCCGCGGACCTTGTCCCGGGTCAGGTCGATGAGCCCGTCCTGCGGGGGCTCGAGCAGCCCGTGGTACCCGCGGCGGATGCCGGTGACCTTCCAGCCACGCCGGAGGGCGGACAGGGTGACGGCTCGAATGACGGCGTTGAGCCCCGGGGCGTCGCCACCTCCGGTGTTGACCAGGATATGCATGTCCTAGAGGCCATATCCCGGCTTGGGCCGGATGGCAACTCCCGATGCGTCGGCCCAGGGCCCCGAGACTACTGGGTTTCGGTCGAGCGGATCGCCGAGCGCAGGGCCTCGAGCTCCGTGGCGAGCTCGACCGCAGCCGTCACGGCCGAGGCGGTCTTCCCCTCGAGCTGCCGCTGCACGCGGTTGACGAGCCGCAGCTGGCGAAGCTGCCAGTCGAGCCGCGCCTCCGAATCGCCCGAGAGAGCCACGTCGGGGCGCTCATAGAAAGGGTTGTCGCAGGTCTCGCCGCGCACGATGGCGATCGGATGATTGCGGAGCACGTCCTGGACCCGGTGTGGAGGCACCGTCGACCGCGGGTAGCGGCAGAGCCCGACCAGCGGCAGCCGCGCGAAGTGCTCGTTTACCTGGGCCTCGTACCAGACGATCTGACGCCAGAGGTCGTCCGACGGGACGTCCATGAGCTCGCCGGTCGCGCAGAGTCCCGTGAACCCGTCAGCCAGCGCCTCATTGATGAAGCGGTCGAGACGCCGGAGCACGACGTTCGGATCGAAGGCGCCCTTGTCCAGGTACACATCCTCGGTGGTCATGTACACGAGCGCGCCACGCGCTTCTGCCCGCAGCGCGCAGATCCCATTTCCTTCCAGCTGCACACCGAGCCGCTCGTACTCGGCGCGCGTTCCGACGAAGAGGCAGCGCTTGCCGCGCGCCAAGCCCTCGTGGAAGAGGGACAAGACGGCGTTCTCTTTTTCGGACTCCGTTTCGAAGGGAAGACAGATGTGTCGCCCGCGCAGGTTCGCGGCCTGCGCGGCATGGACGAAGGGATTCATTGTTTGCAGAGCACTTTTCGAGGTGGCAGCAGTCTACACGTTCACGCAAATTGCTGGCTGATTTTGTAGCCCCCGGGTGACCAACGACGGTCAAACGAGGTTCAACGAGCAGTGCTGTTTCAGGAACGAATCGGTTCAAGAATCGCGACCGGAAGCATGGAGAGTATTCCCGCAAGTGGCAACCCCGATCGCTGGTCGCATTGCGCGGCGATGACGGTGTCGCTGATGATGTCGCGGTAGCCGGTCGCGGCAAGCTCATCCGGGATACGCAACTCCGTTTGATCCCACACGGGAGCTCCGGGTGAGCGGCCGGCTGCCTCGAGCGCGGCAAAAAACCGCCGGACGATCGTGATCGAGCTCGACCCGTCGGCGCCGACCCGGGCGAAGGCCACGACGTGGTGCGCGTGCGGACCTTCGACCGACAGCGGCAGGTAGCCGCCGGTCTCGTAGAGCTGCTGGCGGCGCCGGCGGTGGGCGAGCGTCCGGGCCGCGACCAGCAGCTTGAGCGCGCCGTCGGCGGGGCGCTCGCGCGCGGCGGCGATCCGCGCCCGCAGGGCGTCGCCTTGCAGGTTCCGGAGCTCGTCCAGGATCGCGCGTCGGGTGGCGTAGTCGACCGGCCGCCGGTTGTCGGGATCGACCAGCGTGAAGTCCCAGAGCTCGGTCCCCTGGTAGAGGTCGGGCACCCCGGGGACGGTGAGCTTGAGGACCAGCTGGCAGAGCGCGTTGCACAGGCCCGCGCTCGCGATCCCTTCCACGAACCGAGCGAGGTCGTCGAGAAACGGGTTCGTCTTCGGCTCGCGCGCCAGGAGCCGCTGCAGGAACTGGTCGCACCCCCGCTCATACGGCTCGTTCACGTTGATCCAGCTCGTGTGCACCTTCGCCTCTCGCAGCGCCTTCCGCAGGTAGGCGGAGAGGCGCTCGGTGAGCGCCGCGTGCACGTCGGCGTCGAGCTCGCCTTCCAGCGCCTCCAGCGGCCACAGCCCGATCAGCGTCTGGTAGATGAGGTACTCCTCGTTGGCGCCGGGGACGCGCGCCTCGTCGACCAGCGGCTTCGACCGGCGGTTCATCCGCTGCCAGCGCTTGACCGCGTCGAGAAACTCGCGCGGGATCTCGGAGAGGACGTCGAGGCGCGCGCGCATGTCCTCGCCGCGCTTGGTGTCGTGGGTGGCGGTGGCCGACAGGCCGTGCGGCCATCGCTCGGCCCGGCGGGCGCAGAAGACGTGGAAGCGATCGATCTCGATCGGCGCGGTGGTGGGGCGCCCGCCCACCTCGTTGAGAGAGGCGAGCGGGAAGTAGCGGTAGAAGACGGTGTCCTCGAGCCCCTTGGCCATCACCGGACCGGTCAGCTGCTGGAGGCGCATGACCAGCTCCCGCCGCTCGGCCCGGTCGGCCTCGGAGATCCCCTCGGGATCGCGCAGCAGGAGCAGGTCGCACAGAAAATCGAAGATGGACTCGGAGGTCGAACGGTTGCGCCGCTTGGCCTCGCGGACGGCGCGCAGCACGTGCAGGCGATCGCCGTCGCTGATGCTGACCGTGTCGGCGCTGACGTAGGTCCGGTAGACGGGGAAGCAAGCGATCACCTCGCCCAGCGCCAGGTGCAGGCTGCTGGCCGTGAAATCCCGCGACCAGCGGTGCTGCTCAGAGATGCGGTCGAGGCGGCGCGCCAGCACGTGCAGCTCGCTCGACATCGCGGTTCGCAAGATCAGCTTCTTGGCGCGGTAGAGCAGATCGTCGAACGTCCCGGTCCCCTCGCGCAGGCGGCGGTAGTTGCGCTCGATGAGCCGCAGCCCCGCGGGATCGACGAAGAGGCCGTTGATGGCGTTGAGGAGCTCGTAGCCGGTGGTCCCTGCGACCGGCCACTCCTCCGGCAGCTCTTCGGCGCCGACCAGGATCTTCTCGACCACCACGTAGAGCGGGCGGGCGGGGACCGCGTCGGATGGGCCGTCCCCGTCTCCGGGATGCGGCCGCTGCAGATCCTCCAGATAGCGGCGCGGGTCCCACAAGCCGTCGACATGGTCGATGCGCAGGCCGGTCACCTTTCCCGCGCGCAGGAGCGCGAACGCCTTCTCGTGCACCGCCTCCAGCACCTTGGGCTCCTCGACCCGGATGGCCGCCAGGTCGTTGATGTCGAAGAAACGGCGGTAGTTGATCTCCTCGGCCGCCACGCCCCAGTAGGAGAGGCGATAGGCCTGGTCGGCGAGCAGCGCCTCGAGCGCGTCGAAGCTGCGCGCCTTGCCCGGCTCGCCGTTGATGGCGACCAGGCTCCGTTCGAGGGCGTCGCGCACGGCGGCGCTGGCCGACACCAGCGCGTCCAGCCGCCGCTTCACGATCTCCTTCTCCCGCTGGCGCTCGCGGATCTTCTCGGAGTCGGTCTCCCAGCGGGTGGGGAGGTTCTTGGTGGCGGTGACGATGCTCTCGAGCTCCAGCACGTCGGGGTGATCGTCAGGGTGCGTCCGGCGCAGATCGACGACCATCGGCTCCAGCAGCGGCAGGATGGTGCGCGGGCCGATCGGGAAGACGGCGTCGCCGTAGTGCGCCTGGAAGCCGCCCGCGGCGTAGCCGATCCGGATCTCGCTCCCCTCGAGCACGCGGCCGTACTGGCGGCCCAGGACCGGCAGCAGGACCTTCTCGTCCAGCTCCGACTTGGGCGGGTGCCAGTCGATGTCGAAGAAGGCGGCGTAGGGCGAGCTGCGACCGTTCTCCAGCACGTCGCTCCACCAGTGATTGCTGGGGCTGGCGATGCACATGTGATTGGGGACCACGTCCAAGAGGAGGCCCATCCCCCGCGCCGCCAGCGCGGCGGCCAGCGCGTCAAGGTCGCTCTCGGTGCCGAGCTCCGGGTTGAGCCGGCCGTGGTCGATGACGTCGTAGCCGTGGGCCGATCCCGGACGGGCCGTGAGCAGCGGGGAGGCGTAGACGTCGGAGATCCCCAGCGCCGCCAGGTAGTCGACCAGCGCGGTGGCGTCCCGAAAGTTAAAGTCTTTGTTGAACTGTAGGCGATAAGTGCAAATGGGAATTCGCAACGTCATCGTGAGCGCCGTCCCAACGTAGTCGCATGCGTCACGAACGCAAGCGTCGTCGCGGCGATCTCAGAAGGAGGGCGGCATCGGCTGGTCGGCCGGCGCCCGCTCGGTGGGCGGCGGGGCAGACGGCGGCGGCCCAGGCGGTGGGGTGGGCCCCGGGGCGGGCGCTGGGGTGATCCTGGGCCCGGGCGACGACGGCTCGGCCTCGGGCAGCGGCGGCGGTGCGAGATCGCGCGACGGTGAATCGCCCGTGGGCGCCGGCGGCGGGATGCTGAACTGGTCGGGAACTTTGTCCGGTCCTAGGTTCGGCGGCGGTGTAGTGCCGGGCGGCTGGGCGAACGGGTTCTTCGTCGCCGCGGACCGGGCCGGCCCTGCCGGTGTCGGCTCGGGGGGCGGGCTCGACGGCGTCAGATAGACGCTCCCCGGGCGCTTGATCATCCTGGGCTCGTCGTCGCGGTGGTGGCGGCGCGGCGGGGCGGCCTCGTGGTGCCGCTCGGACGCGACTGCCTTGGGCCTGGCGGGTGTTGCGGCAGACGGCTGCGCGGCGTGCGCGGGTGGCGTCGGTGATGCCGCCCGCGGCGGCGCCGGCTGCTGGGCGGGCGGTGTCGCCGGCGCCCTGACCGCTGGAACCTCGCTGGCCGGTGCCGCTGGCGGCGACGCGGCGGGGACCGGCCGGCCGAGGCCGAGCTGCCGCCGCGCCGACCAGAGGATCCGGTGGTACGCGCCGGTCACGCCCAGAAACGCCGCGATGGCCAGCAGGCCGAGCAGGGCGAGCGCGAGGCGATGGTGGGTGACCGGCAGCGCGTCGTGCAGATAAGGATCGTCGAAGTCCGCGTCGGCTCGGGTGCCGGTCGGGGCGGCCACGCCGCTCCCCTGGAGGTCGAGGTTGGTGCGGGGGCGCTTCGGGACCAGCCGGAGCACCTCCGGGGTCGGCGTCCGGAGCACCTCGGGGGTTGGGGTGCGGACGGGCGGGGGCGCGTCCTCGATCTCCAGCGCCGGCTCCGGCGTCAGGGGCGCGGCGTCGAGCGGCGGTCGGAGCGGCGGGGGCGGCGGCGTGGCGAAGAGCGTCGTGCCCGCCGACCGATCGGTCTGACGACGGGCCGGATCGTGCGAGAGTGTCTGCTCGGAGGCGGCCTCGAACGCCCGGGCCAATTCCATCATTCCGGTCCAGCGCTGGGCCGGATCCTTGGCGAGCGCTCGATCGAGCACGGCCTGCAGCGCGCGCGTGTCCCACCAGGCCGGCAGGTAGCGTGTCAGGGGCGGGGGCGGCTCGTGCACCACCTGGTAGAGGAGCGAAGCGATGTCGTCGCCCTGGAACGGGTCCCAGCCGGTCAGCATGCGGAAGGCGATCGCGCCGAGCGCGAACTGGTCGCTGCGGCCGTCGAGCTCCTCGGCGGCGCCGCGCGCCTGCTCGGGCGACATGTAGGCCGGCGAGCCGAGCATGTCGGTCGGCGTCGAGAGCAGCGTCCCGGAGCTGCGGATCTTGGAGATGCCGAAGTCGAGCACCTTCACGAGCTCGTCCATCTGGCCGTCGATGGTGCAGAGGAAGATGTTGGCCGGCTTGAGATCGCGGTGGATGATCCCGTGCGCGTGCGCGGTGGCCAGCGCCGAGGCGACCGACTCGACGACCCGCACCGCGCCCGGCAGCGGCACCGGGCCCTCCTTCGTGAGGCGAGTCTCGAGATCGCGCCCCTCCAGCAGCTCCATCACGAAGTAGGGGCGGCCGTCGGGGGTGGTGTTGAAGTCGTAGATCTGGACGACGTTCGGGTGGCGCAGCTCGGACATCACCTCCGCCTCGCGGCAGAATCGCCCGAACGCCTCCCGGTTCCCCAGCAGCTCGGGCCGCAGCACCTTGACCGCGTAGCGGCCGGGCAGGCGCGCGTGCGTCGCCTCGAACACCTCGCCCATCCCACCCGCGCTGAGGCGCCGGCCGAGCAGGTACGTCTCGCCCAGAATGACGCCGCCCGCCCAGGCGCCGGGGTGGTTCGACAGCGAGCTCACCCCCCAAAGCTAAGGCCGCGCCAACGGCTCAGGAAGAAGGGCCTGCCAGCTCAAGCGCGTCGAGCGCAGCGCAGGCTGCGCGGAGCTCATCGCGGGAGGGTTTGGGAACCCTTCTAGGGTTCCCATCCTAACCGAAGACGATCACCGGCTTGACGTCGGCGGGGCCGCGCACCAGCGCCTCGTGCCAGCGCTCGAGCGGCACGCGGCGCGACACGAGCTGCTCGAGCCAGTGCCGATCGGCGCGGGCCAGCGCGGCGACGGCCGCCTGGTAGTGGCGCAGGTTGGCGTTCACCGCGCCGAACACGACGTTGTTCTCCAGCACCATCTGCTTGTTGAGCGCGGTGAGGTTGATGGGGATCGACCGCGCGCCCGACGAGACGCCGGTCAGGCAGACGATCCCGTCGGGTCCGACGTTCTCCAGGACGTCGAACACCAGCTCGCCGACCCCCGTGCACTCGAGCACCACGTCGGCGACCGGGATCTCCTTCACGGATTGTGAATGGTAGGTCGCGCCGAGCGCCGCCACCAGCGCCGGCTTGGGCCCCTCGGTGACGCGATCGAGGACGTGGACCTCGAGCCCGCGCTGGCGCCCGAGCAACGCCGCCAGGAGGCCAATCGGCCCGGCGCCGGTCACCAGCACGCGCGAGGGATTCCAGACGGCGCGCGCGCCGATTCGATCGATCTGCTCCCAGGCCTTGGCCAGGATGGTCGCCGGTTCGACCAGCACCGCCAGATCACCGAGCGACGCCGGGACGGGGACCGCGAAGGCCGTCTCGAGGAGGTAGCGCTCCGAGGCGTAGCCGTCGCGGCCGCTGATGCCGCGCTCGGTGAAGCCGCCGTTCTTGCACATGTCCCACTCGCCCGCCGCGCAGCTGGCGCAGGGCACCGGATCGGGGCGGCGCACGACGCCCACCACCAGATCCCCGGGCGCAAAGCCGCTGCCGGGCGGGGCCTGGCGCACGCGTCCCAGGTTCTCGTGGCCGATGACCAGCCGCTCGCGTCCCGGCGGGGGCTGACCGTAGGCTCCGCTCAGGATCTCGAGGTCGGTGCCGCAGACGCCGATCGCCACGGCGTCGACGAGCAACGTGTCGGGGGCCGCGACCGGCTCGGGGATGTCCTCGAGGCGGGCGCTGTCGGCCGTGCCGGGGCGGGTGGTGATGGCGCGCATCGGAACAGATCTTTAACAACTCTTGGTGGCCCTTGCGCTGACCATTGGCCGATCGCTAAATACCGTGATGCAGACCGTCGTCCGAAGTGTCCGTTTGGCCGTCGGCGCCGTCGCGCTGGCGGCGCTGCTGGGGAGCCCCGCCTGCGATCGGTTGAAGGCGCGGCTGGCGGCCAACGGCGGCGCCCAGCCCGCGCAGCCGCCGGCCCCCGCGTCAGGCGAGGCGTCTTCCCCGTCTTCCTCCGCCTCCGGCTCCTCCGGTCCGTCGGCGCTGCAGCCGAGCGGGCCGGTCACTCCCAAGACCGAGGCGCCCAACGAGGCGCGGGTCCTGTCGTCGGCCTTCTCGGCGGTGGCGAAGGCGCTGCGCCCTTCGGTGGTCCGGATCGACGTCGAGATCGCGCCCAAGATGGCCCAGAACGGCGAGGCCGGCGGCGACGGGGACGACCTCCTGCGCCGGTTCTTTCAGTTCGGCCCGGGGATGCCCGAGCCGTCGCCGGGGCCGCAGCGCGGGACGGGCTCCGGCGTGGTGATGGATGGGCGCGGGGACATCGTCACCAACCGTCACGTCGTCTCGGGCGCGACCAAGGTGAAGGTGACCTTCAGCGACGGTCGCGAGTTCGCCGCCAAGACCCTGGGGACCGACCCGGAGACCGACGTGGCGGTCATCCGGCTCGACCAGCCGCCGCGCGATCTGGTGGCGGCGCGCCTCGGCGACTCCGACGCGCTGGAGGTCGGTGAATGGGTGCTGGCGGTCGGGAGCCCGTTGGGTCTCGATCAGACGGTCACCGCCGGCATCGTCAGCGGCAAGGGGAAGGTCGGGCGGCACGTGCGGATGTCCGGCGGCCGCGTGCGCCACTACATCCAGACCGACGCCAAGATCAACCCGGGCAACTCGGGCGGGCCGCTGGTCAACCTTTCATCCGAAGTGGTGGGCATCAACACGCTCATCAACACCGGCCCGGGCGGGGCCTACGGGTTCGCCATTCCGATCAACCAGGTGCGGCGGGTCGCCGAGTCGCTCATGAAGGAGGGGCGGGTCCGCTACGCCTATCTCGGCGTGCTGGTCGGCGACGTCGGCGAGGCGGACGCGCCGGCGGTCAAGGCGGCGCCGCCCGGCGGCGGAGCGCTGGTCAGCGAGGTGACCCCGGGGGGCCCGGCGGCCAAAGCGGGTCTGCGCGCCGGCGACTTCATCACCGACCTCGACGGCAAGAAGATGGAGGGGGCGGGGGACGTGATCGACTACGTCTCGACGCGCGGGATCGGCGCGCACGTCTCGGTCGGCGTGTGGCGCGACGGCAAGCGGCAGCCGGTCGACGTCGTGCTGGGCGAGCTCCCTTCGCAGGACGGGGGCGGCGCACCCAAGGTGGGGCTGGCGCTGCAGACGCTGACGCCGCGGCTGGCGGAGTCGCTGGGGCTCGACCCGCGCACGCGCGGGGCGGTGGTCGCCGAGGTCACGGCGGGCGGGCAGGCGGCCGCCGCGGGAGTGCGCGAGGGGGACGTCATCCTGGAGATCGATCGCCAGCCCGTCGCCAGCGCCGACGCGGCGGTGGCGACGCTGGGAGCGCCCCGCAAGGGCGGGCATCTCGTGCGCCTCGCGACCGCCGGCGGCCTCCGCTACATCACGCTCGGCGGTCAGTGAGGGCGGCGGCGCTGGGTGGGCTGGCCGCGCTGCTGGCCTATTCCCATCCGCCGTCGCCGATGGACCCGAACGGGCCGCTCATCGCCGAGAAGTTCGTCTCGCCCGCGGGGGCCGTGCACGCGTTCCTCGACCATGCGACGGGCGTCGTCGCCTTCGGCGAGCTGCACCAGACCGAGAAGACGGCCGGCATCCGCTCGTCGCTCGCGCGCTTCACCGACGAGATCCTGCCGGCCGTCGCGCCTCGCGCCTCGCACCTCATCGTCGAGACCTGGATCTCGCGCGGCACCTGCGGCGAGACCGAGCAGCAGGTCACCAAGGACGTCGCCCGCACGACCGAGCGCCCAGCCGAGACCGAGAACGAGATCGTCCGCCTCTTGCGCCGGGCCAAGGAGCTCGGCGTTGCGCCGCACGTCCTCGACGTCGACTGCCACGAGTACCAGAAGCTGGTCGGTGCGGACGGCGCCGTCGACTACGATCGGCTGCTGACGATGACCGGCCAGCACCTCGGTCGGGCGATCGAGCAGGCGCTGGCGCTGCCGCGCCCGGCCGACCGCCCGCTGGTGCTGGTCTATGGCGGCGCGCTGCACAACGACCTTTTGCCCAACCCGGAGCTGGCGAAGTACAGCTTCGGCCCGGCCATCGACGCGCTCACGCACGGCGACTACCGCGAGATCGACCTCTTCGTCCCCGAGCTGGTCGATACCATGCCGGCGCTGCGCGCCGAGCGCTGGTATGCCGCCTGGCGGCCGACGCGTACGAAGCCCGGCGCGACGCTCGTACGGCGCCAGCCTCGCTCGGCGGTGCTGCTGTTCGAGGACCAAGCCACGCGCCGCAAGAAGTACGAGGCGTGGCTCGGCCCACAGACCGTGGCGTTGCTGCAAGCGCCTGACCGGATCGAGGCGTTCGCGGTGCGTCCCTGGTCGAGCGGTTACCCACCTCCGGGGCACGAGAACGATCCGCCGCCCAAGCTGCCACCCGGCACGCCCGTCGACATCGGCGGGCACCCCGTCTACGCGGTTGGGCGACGGCTCACGGTGGATTTCGCGCGCCGTTTGACGGCCGTGGTGCTCGACGACGGCACCTATAGTGCCAGGCAGCCACCGTTCGATGACTTCGTGATGAAGAGCTGCATGTTCGATCCGGGGGTGGGCTACCGGATCTGGTCAGGCGCGAGGGCCGTCGACGTGCTGTTCTGCTTTCGCTGCGATCAGATGGTCCTCCGGCCGGTCCCCAATCCGCGGAAGGAATTTCCGTGGATGGGCGCCGACGTCGACAACGCTCACACGGCGTTCGTCGCGCTCGCCAAGGAGGCGCTCCCGGGCGTTCCGGCGGTCCAGGCCGTCTCCGAAATTCGGCCACCCTGACCCTTTGCTGATTGCTGGTCGGCGATACTCATTGTATGGTGACTGTATGGCGCGGCGAGTGTCGACCACGGTTCGGCTGGAAGACGCCGACGTGCAGGCCTTGAAGAAGGCCCGGGCGGATGGATATTCGGCTTCTGATCTGATCCGGAAGGGCCTTCGGGTCGTCGCTTCGCGCTACTACGGGGGACGCCGTCCACCATCGACGCGCCTCTACGAGTCGACCGACGGCAAGCTGGGCGACGAGTCCGGGCTGTTCGCGGATCTGGAGAAGTGACGCCGCCCATCGTGGCCGACACGGGCGGGCTCTTGCGGGCGTTGGCCTCGACGTCGGGAGGAGCGCCCAGCTTTCCTGACTACGAAAGCGCCTTGGTCTCGGCCCGCGCGGTGATCGTACCGGGACTGGTCCTGGCGGAGGTGGACTACTTTCTGCGGGACAACCGCCGGGCGATGCGCAAGCTCCTCGCCGAGATATTCGATCCCGACACCCGCTATGAGTACGAGCCGCCGATGCCTGCGGACCTTGCTCGGGCGATGGAGCTCGACGCGAAGTTCAAGGCCCTCGATCTCGGTCTGGTCGACGGCACCGTTGCGGCCGTGGCCGAGCGACGGAACGTCTTCCGCCTGCTGACCACGGACCGGCGCGACTTTGCCGCGCTCCGGGTGGGCCGATCATTCAACCGGCCCTTGGAGCTTCTTCCGCGGGCTTGAGCTAGGTTGCGAGCCGGTGCTCGAGCTGCCGCACGCGTCGCAGCGCGCGGATCGAGCTGGCCAGCGAGGCTCCGATCAGCGCCAGCGGAACCAACGGGATCAGGGGAAAGTACCGCCAGGCCACCCGCGCCGTCCTCATCCGCCACAGTGCTCTTCTCATCGTCGCCCTCCACTCCGAATCTTGCCACGGCGCCCGGGCTGGCAAGCAGAGCCCCAGGTCAGCGGTAGACGATCTTGGCGATGGTGAGCTCGCGCAGGCCGGCGTGCCAGCGGGCGGTGACGGTGTCCCCCTGGGTCTTGCCGAGCAGCGCGCGGCCCACGGGCGATTTCCAGGAGATGTCGCCGGCGGCGCCGTCGGTCTCATCGACGCCGACGATCCGGTAGGTGGCGGCCTCGCCCTCCTCGTCCTCGACCGTGACGGTGGCGCCGAAGAAGACGCGGTCGCGGCGCGGCTGCGTGGCGGGGTCGACGATCTGCACGTCGTCGAGCCGCTTGGAGAGAAACCGCAGCCGCTTGTCGATCTCGCGCAACTGCTTTTTGCGGTAGATGTACTCCGCGTTCTCCGAACGATCTCCCTCGGCGGCAGCGTCTCCCAGCGCACCCACCACCTCGGGGCGCTTCTTGCTACGCAGGAAGGTCAGCTCGTCCGCCAGCCGCTTGAACCCGGCGGGCGTGATGTAGTTGATCTCGGTCGGCTTCTTCTCGGCCACGCCGCAGCCTAACGCGGACCCGTGACGGGCGCGATCGTCACGCGGCGCGGAATCGCCTCGGGGCGTCAACGCCTTGCCCTCCTGGCCGGGCTGCGTTCCGGTGACCGTCACCGGCGACATCGTTCGACGGCGGGAGGCCAGTTGTCCGGCGGCCGCGGGGCCCTGATCTCGAGCAGAAACCTGCAGCTCGGCCGGAAACGGAGCGGGCCAGCCGTGGTATACGGAAACTCTCGAACATGTCTCAACGAAAGATCGCGGTTTTAACCAGTGGGGGGGACGCGCCCGGAATGAACGCCGCCATCCGCGCGGTGGTCCGCACCGGAATCGACAAGGGCTGGGAGGTGTTCGGGGTACGGAACGGCTACGCGGGAATGTGCGAGGGTCAGATCGAGCCGCTCGGCGCGCGCGACGTCGGCAACATCCTGGCCCGGGGAGGGACCTTCCTCGGCAGCGCGCGGTTGCCGGAGTTCAAGGAGGAGGCGGTGCGGGCGCGCGGGCTCGCCCATCTGTCGGCGCGGGGGATCGACGGCCTGGTCGTCATCGGCGGCAACGGGACGCAGACGGGCGCGCTGGCGCTGTCGAAGGCGGGCCTGCCGGTCGTCGGCGTCGCCTCGACCATCGACAACGATCTCGCCGGGTCGGAGATGACCATCGGCGTCGACACGGCGCTGAACATCGCCTTGGAAGCGATCGATCGGTTGCGGGTGACGGCCTCCTCGCACAAGCGGGCGTTTCTCGTGGAGGTGATGGGGCGCAATTGCGGCTACCTGGCGCTGATGGCCGGCATCGCGGGCGGCGCCGACTCGGTGGTGATCCCCGAGGCGGACGTCGAACCCGTCCAGATCGCGCGCAACCTGGAGGCGGCCTGGCAACGCGGGAAGGCCCACGCGATGGTGGTGGTCGCCGAAGGAGCCCGCCACAACGCCGTCAAGCTGGCGCAGCACTTCGAGCGCGAAAAGGGGCGCCTGGGGTTCGACCTGCGGGTGACGACGCTGGGACACGTGCAGCGCGGCGGCGAGCCGGGGGCGTTCGATCGGCTGCTGGCGACGCGGCTGGCGGCGGCCGCCACCGAGTGCCTCGACCGCGGCGAGCACGGCTGCCTGGTCGGCCTCATCCGCGGGGAGGTGCGCACCACGCCGCTCGCCGAGGTGGTCGGCGCCGGCAAGACCATCGATCTCAAGCTGCTCCAGCTCCAGAAGGTCTTGGCTCAGTGATCGTTTGAGCTGGCTGGAACGTTTGAGCGAGCGCCAGATGGCGCTGCTCGTGATCCTGTTCGGGCTGCTGCTCTACATTCCGTTCGCCGGCAGCTACGGCCTCTGGGACCCGTGGGAGACGCACTACGCGGAGGTGGCGCGCCAGATGACCCACCGGGGCGACTACATCAGCCTCTGGTGGCCGGGGTCGCCGCGCGATCCCGAGGTCTTCTGGTCCAAGCCGGTGCTGTCGTTCTGGTTGATGAGCCTGGCGATGCACGTCGCCGGGATCGGGCTGCCGGGCGGCCCGGCCGGCGAGATGGCGCTGGGGCACCGCGCCGAGTGGGCGGCGCGGGTGCCGTTCTGCCTGACCGGCGTCCTCGGGATCTACGCCGTCTACCTGGTGACCTCCCGCTTCGTCTCGCGGCGGGCGGGCGTGCTGGCGGCGATCGTCGTGGCGACCGCGCCGATGTACAGCATGGTGGCGCGCCAGGCGATGACCGACATGGCCTTCGTCGGTCCGATGGCGATGGCGTTGGCGCTGGCCGCGCTCGCTCTGTTTGAGGAGCCGAGCGTCAATGTCCCGCGGCGCGGGCGCGGGTGGCGGAGCTGGCCGCATCACGGGCTCTTCTACGGCACGTTGGCGTTGTTCGCGGTCACCGTCGTCCCTCAGTTGGTGGTGAACTCGATCGAGCTCAGGGCGGAGATCCCCTGGGGGCAGAAGGTCTTCATCGTCTACGGCGCGGTGCCGATGATTCCCTACTTCCTCGGCTTCGCGCTGTTCGTCTTTTTGGCCGCGCGCACGCGCACCCGCGCGCCGCTCTACCTGGCGCTGGCGGGGATCCTTTGCGCGCTGGCTGTCCTGGCCAAGGGGCTGGCGGGGTTGGGGCTGCCGCTCATCATCCTGCTGGCCTATCTCGGCTTCACCTGGAGCTGGTGGCGGCTCCGCCAGCCGCAGATGCTGTTCGGCGTCCTGCTGGCGCTGCTCGGCTTCGCCGTGGTGGCGGTCCCCTGGCACCACGCGATGCTCATCCGCCACGGGATGCCGTTCTGGAACGAGCTGTTCGGCGACAACCACTGGCGGCGGATGGTGATCGGCCGCCACGGCGATCGCGGATCGTTCGAATACTTCCTGCGCGAGCTCGGCTACGGAATGTGGCCCTGGGTCGCGGTGGCGCCGGCCGCGCTCGGCTGGGCGGTCCTGCGGCGCCGGAACGCCGGCGCGTCAGCCGGGGCGGCCGGTCCCGGGGGCGGCGAGGATCGCAACGAAGATCGCAACGAAGATCGCAAGCAGCAGGTGCTCTGGCTGGGGGCGATCTGGTTCGTCTCCTCGTACGGGATCGTCTCGCTGTCGATGACCAAGTTCCACCACTACGTGCTGCCGGCCATCCCTGGGCTGGCCATCGTCGTCGGCGCCTTCCTCGACGACGTGCTCGAGCGCAGGGCCTTCCGGACCGGCGTGGCCGCGCTGGCGGTGGGCCTGCCGCTCCTGGTGCTGGTGACGCTCGACCTCGTCGATTCCAAGCACGCCTCCGAGCGGCTGCTCTGGCTGTTCTCGTACGACTACGTCCAGAGCCCGAACGGTCGCGCCTGGCCACCGTCGCTCGATTTCTCCCACGCGCTCGTCGCGTTTGCGATCCTGTTCGCGGTGGCGTCGGCGCTGTGGGCCTGGCCGCGCGCGCGCCGCATCGGTTTCTGGGCGCTCCCCGTGGCGGCGATCGTCTTCACGTTTTACATGCTCGACGACTTCATGCCGAAGGTCGCGCCGTTCTGGTCGCAGAAGGGGCCCATCGCCACCTACTACCGCGTGCGCCGCTCGCCCGAGGAGCGCCTGTGCGCCTATATGCTCTACTGGCGCGGCGAGACGTTCTACACCTCGAACGAGATCTACGAGGGGCCGAGCGAGGAGCGAACGGTGTTCGATCAGGAGGGGGCCGACGAACGGCTCAAGGCCTGGGCCCAGAGCCACCGCGGCCGGCGCGCGTTCTTCATCTTCGAGCACTACCAGCAGGGGCGCGTCACCGACGACCTGCCGCCCGAGGCGCGGGCGTCGTTCAAGATCATCGACGACAGCAACAACAAGTTTTCGCTGGCGCAGGCAGATTTGTGAGCTAGGCCCGCCGGTCATGTCCGAGAGCGTGGATCCGCGGCGGGGGCGCTTCGTCGAGCTGGGGGGCGTCGTGCCGGAGGGGGAGGGGAGCGCGCTCCTGGACGCGATCTTCGCGAGCGGCGAGTTTCTCCCCGAGCTCCTGCTGGCCGACGTCCGCGCGTTGCCGGCGCTGGCCACCGAGCTGTATTTGCGCCGCCCCAAACCGCCCGAGGTGACGGGCCAGGAGGTGCGCGCGGCGGCGGCCGGCGCGCGGGATTTGCCCGATCTGCAGCGCCGGCTGCGTCTGGTGCGCCGTTACGAGATGTTGCGTCTCGGCGTGCGCGAGCTCGGCTGGGGGACCACCGAGGAGGTGGCCCGCGAGCTGTCGGCGTTCGCCGACGTCTGCCTGGACGTCGCGGTCTCCTTCTGTGACGCCGCGCTGACCCGTGAGCTCGGTCCACCGCAGGCCGACAGCGGCGGCGAGGCGCGGTTCGTGGTGATGGCGATGGGGAAGCTGGGCGGCGAGGAGCTGAATTTCTCCTCCGACATCGACGTCTGCTACTTCTACTCGACCGACGCCGGCGCGGCGGGCGCGATAGGAGAGTGGACGCTGCACCACTATTACAGCGAGCTCTCGCGCCGGGTGACGGCGGTGATCGAGGAGCCCACCGCCGAGGGGATGATCTTCCGCGTCGACTTGCGGCTGCGGCCCGAGGGGCGCAGCGGGCCGATCTGCAACGCCTTGCCGGCGGCGGAGCGCTACTACGAGACGTTCGGGCGGACCTGGGAGCGGCAGGCCTGGCTGCGCGCGCGCCCGGCGGCCGGCGATCGCGCGCTCGGCGACGACCTCCTGGAGGCGCTCGACCCCTTCATCTATCCGCGCCACGTCGAGCCGCGGATGGTCGAGGAGGTGCGGGGGCTGCGGGCGCTGTTCCGCGATCCCGCCGACAGCGCGGGGGCGCTCGGCGAGACGGGGTTCGACGTCAAGCTCGGCTCGGGCGGCATCCGCGACGTCGAGATGGTGGTGCAGGCGCTGCAGCTCCTGCACGCCGGCAAGCGGCCCGACCTGCGCGAGCGGAACACGCCGCGCGCCGTCCCGCGGCTGGTGGTGGCGGGCCTGCTCGGGGCGCGCGAGGCGGAGACGTTGCTCGGCGCCTATCGATTTTGGCGGCGCCTCGAGCACCGGGTGCAGGTGGCCACGGGGGCGCAGCGCCATCGCCTGCCGGCGGGCGACGCAGACCGCGCCGCCTTTGCGCGCGGGCTGGGGTTCGCGGAGGTCGCCGCCTTCGATGCCGAGGTGGCCGCCACGCGCGCCGCCGTCGAGGCGATCGCCGCGACGCTGGGCGAGCCGCCGCCCGAGGCGCACCTGGCGGCGGCGCGGTTGCTCGATCCGATGCGCGATCGGGGCGAGCTCGAAAGGCGGGCCGGCCTGGCCGGCTTCCGCGACGTCGAGGCGGTGGCCGACATGCTGGAGCTGGTCGGCGCGCGCATGCCCGTCGCGTTCCTCGAGGAGGCGATCGCCTCGCCGGATCCCGATCGCGCGCTGGGCCACTTTCGCGATCTGGCGCTTCGAGGCTCGGTGGGGCTGATGGCGCTCCTGCGCGATCAGCCGCGCCTGGTCCGCATGCTGGGGACGCTGTTCGGGACCAGCGATCGCCTGGCGGAGCTGTTGGTGCGACACCCGGAGATGTGGGAGCCGTTCGTCGACGGGCTGGGGGCGCGCGTCCGCTCGGCGCGCGAGCTGGCTCAACGGCTCGAGGGGCGCCTCGGGGAGCGGCTGGCGGCGGACGAGGGGGACGAAGAGACGTCGCTGCGCGAGATCCGGACCTTCCAGGCCGAGGAGCTGCTGCGCATCGGCCTGCACGACGTGGCGGGGAGCCTCGACCCGCTGGAGGTCTGCGCTCAGCTCACCGATCTCGCCCAGGTGTGCCTCTCGGCCGGGATCGCGGCGGCGGTGCCGGCGCTGACCGCCCGGATGGGCCGCCCGCGCACCGCGCTCACCGTGCTGGGGCTCGGCAGCCTGGGCGCCCGCGAGATGCGCTACGGGTCGGATCTCGATCTGGTGTTTCTCTACGGCGCCGACGGCGAGAGCGACACGGGTGTGGATCACCGCGAGTGGTTCGCGCGCGCCTCACAACGCTTCATCGCCACCATGGAGACGATATTGGAGGAGGGGCGCCTCTACCAGGTCGACACGCGGCTGCGCCCGTCGGGTGAGCAGGGGCTGCTGGTCACCTCGTGGACCGCGTTCGAGCGCTATCACCGCGAGGACGCGGCCGCCTGGGAGCGGGTCGCGCTGCTGCGTGCGCGTGTCGTCTGGAGCGACGAAGAGCCGGCGGCGCGGGCGGGCCGCGAGCAGGCGCTGGCGACGCTGGCCTTCGATCTGCCGCTCGACGAGGCCGCCTTCCGGACCGACCTGCGCCGGGTGCGGGGGCGGGTGGAGCGCGAGCGCGGCAAGGTGCCCGAGGGGTCGCGCCACCTCCAGTTCGATCCGGGCGGGATCATGGACGTCGAGCTGCTGGTGGCGCTCGGTCAGTTGCGCCACGCGCAGGACCTCGAGCTCCGCACGACGTCCACGGCGGAGATCCTGGAGCGGCTCGTCGCGCTGGGCTGGCCGGCCGCGCTCCGCGACGACTACCAGGTGTTGCGGCGGGTGGCCCTGCGCCTGCGCCTCCTGCTCGATCGCCCGCAGGCGGTGATCTCACCCCGCGATCTCCCCCCGCTGGCCCGCAGCCTCGCCACCGCCCCCGCCGCCCTGGCCGCCGATCTCGACACGCGGATGCTCCGCGTCCGCGCCATCTTCGAGAAGTACTTCTAGTCTTCTTTCTAGTCTTCCGCTTCCGCCTCGGAGGCGATGCCGTGGAGGCGGAGCTTCTCCCAGAGGTTCTTGCGCGAGATCCCCAGGATCTCGGCCGCCTTCATCTTCTTGCCGTTGGCCTGGGCGAGGGCGCGCATCAGGTACTCGTGCTCGAACTCCTTGAGCGCGGCCGACAGCGAGCGGAGCGAGCCGGCCGGCGTGCTGCCGCTCCCCTCCAGCGTCCCCGTGATCCCGCCCGGCAGGTGCTCGACCTCGATCTCGCCGCCGCCCGCCAGCACGACGGCGTGCTCGATAGCGTGGGCGAACTCGCGGACGTTGCCGGGGAAGTGGTACTGCGAGAGGACCGCCCAGGCACGCGGCGAGATGGTCGACGGCGCTTTGCCGGGCTGGGTGAACTTGTTCAGAAAAAACTGCAACAGCACGGGGAGATCGCCGCGCCGCTCGCGCAAAGGCGGGATCTCGATGTCGAGGACGTTGAGGCGGTAGTAGAGGTCCTCGCGGAAGCGCCCCTCCTTGATCCGGTCGCGCAGGTTGCGGTGCGTGGCCGAGATGATCCGGACGTCCACCCGCGTCGACTCGTTGGTGCCGAGGGGCTCGACGGTCCCCTCCTGCAGCACGCGCAGCAGCTTGGCCTGGGCCGGCAGCGGGACCTCGGCGATCTCGTCGAGCAGCAGCGTGCCCCCGTCCGCCGCCTTGAACCGCCCGTCGCGTCGCTTGACCGCGCCGGTGAAGGCGCCCCGCTCGTGGCCGAACAGCTCGGCCTCCAGCAGGGTTTCGGGAAAAGCGGCGCAGTTGACGGCGATGAACGGCTTCGGCCGGCGGGTGCTGCGCTCGTGCAGCGTGCGTGCCACCAGCTCCTTGCCGGTGCCGCTCTCGCCGGTGATGAGCACCGGCGCGTCGCTCTGGGCGATGGTCTCGATCCGGTCGAGCAGCCGCAGCATGGGGGGGCTGCGCCCGATGATGGCGCCCGCCCCCTGGCCGAGGCCGTTCGACTTGCGCTGCGACAGCTCGGCGCGAGCCTGCTCGAGCTCCCGCTTGAGCGCCCGCTGGGTGGCGATCCGCTGCAGCTGCAGCACGACCTCGTCGATGTCGAACGGCTTGGTCAGGTAGTCGTAGG
>DASYEX010000015.1:0-5752 GCA_036498765.1 Polyangia bacterium | reverse complement strand
CAGCTTCGACAGCTTGGTCGCCAGCATCGGATCTCCTGCGACCTTCAGCTTGCCGCTGAAGAAGAGCGACATCGCGGCCTGCATGCCGCCGTCGATCATGCCGCGGAAGTCGTCATCGCTCGCCTCGATCGTGCACTGCGGGGTCCCCGACTCGCCGGCGACGCAGGTCGGCGGGGTCGACACCAGATCGACGGTCCAGGTCCCGCCGTCGGCGCCGCTGATCTTGAACAGGTAGACGGCGGCCACGTCCTTGGCCTTCTCGGGGCTGGTGGCGAGAACGGCGGGGACTTTCTGATCGAAGAACGCCTTGACGGACGTGGGCATCGGAACCTCCGAGGGCAATCCTAACCGGACTTGCGCGTGGCGGCGTACTTCTTCGCGACCTTTTGCGCGTAGCCCGGCTTTTCGATCCGCGGCCCGCGCGTGATCACCAGCGCTCCTGCCGGCACGTCTTCCTGCACGGTCGTCCCCGCACCGACGATCGCCCCCTTGCCGACCCGCACCGGCGCGACGAGCTGGGTGTCGGACCCGATGAACGCGCCGTCGTCGATCACCGTCTTGAACTTCTCGTAGCCGTTGTAGTTGCAGGTGATGGTGCCGGCGCCGATGTTCACCTTCTCACCGACGGTGGTGTCGCCCAGGTAGGTCAGGTGGTTGGCCTTGCTGCCGCGGCCGAGCGTCGTCTTCTTGGTCTCGACGAAGTTGCCGACGTGGGCGTCGGGGCCGATGTCGGTCCCGGGGCGCAGGTGCGCGAACGGCCCGACCGTCGCGCCGGCGCCGATGACCGCCTCGGTCGCCACGCAGTAGGGGCGGATGAGCGCCCCCGCCCCCACCTCGGTGTCGGTGAGGATGACCCCGTCGCCGATGCGCGTGCCGTGGCCGATCTTGGTGCGGCCCCGCAGCGCTACCCCGCGGCCCAGCTCGACGTCAACGCCGATCTCGACCCCCGGCTCGACGTCGGTGCTGGCCGGATCGCGGAAGCTCACGTGCGACATGAAGGCGGCGTTGATGCGCGCCCGCATGGCGGCCTCGGCCTCGGCCAGCTGCCGCCGATCGTTGACGCCGGCGACATCACGAAAGTCGGCCTCTACCGCGGTGACGCCGATCGTCTCGGCGGCCCGGGCCACGATGTCGGTCAGGTAGTATTCGCGCTGGGCGTTGCGGGGCGAGAGCCCGGCGGTCGCCTCGCGGAAGAACGCGGCCGGACCGCAGTAGATCCCCGCGTTCACCTCGGTGAGCGCCCGCTCCTCGGACGTGGCGTCCTTCTGCTCGACCACACCGATGACGTGTCCGCGCTCGTCGCGCAGGATGCGCCCATAGCCGGTCGCATCGGGCGGCGTGGCGGTCACCACCGCCAGACACTTGTACCGGCGGGCCGTCCCCACCAGCGCGGCCAGCGTCTCGCGCCGCAAGAGCGGCACGTCGCCGTAGAGGACCAGCACCAGGTCGCCGCGGAAGCTCTTGAGCGCCGGCATCGCCAGCCGGACCGCGTGGCCCGTGCCGCGCTGCTCGCTCTGTTCGATGACGGTCACCGTCCCGGCCCCGAAGCGGTCGAGCAGCGCCGCCTCGACCGCGGCGCGCTGGTGCCCGAGCACGGCGACGATCGGATCGGCGCCCATGGCGCGGCCGAGGTCGATCGGATAAGCGCCCAGCGGCCGCCCCAGGATCTCGTGCAGCACCTTGGCCCGCGACGAGCGCATCCGGGTCCCCTTGCCGGCGGCCAGCACGATGACCGCCAGGCTGCCACGCGCCGCGCGGCCCCGTCGGGCGGTTCCGTTCTTTTTCGCGCGCGCCGCCATTGGTAGAGGCTCCGAGGTTCGCCGTACTTAACCACGCGCGCGCCCTTTGTCCACCGTCACGATCGAGCCGGCGGATGCTGATAGACTGCCGTCTGCGATGGCCGGGTACGTCCTCATCGTCGAGAAAGACGCCGAGCTGCAGCAGCGCATCGGCGCCGCGCTCCGCGAGGCTGGCTACGAGCTGGCCGCGGAGACGGAGGGGTCCTGGGCCCGCCGGAGCATCGCCGTGCGCCGGCCCGACGCCGTCGTCCTGGGAACGCGCCTCGGCGACGGCGACGGGTTCGGCCTGGCGGACGAGCTGCGGCGAGACCCCGACACGCGCGCGCTGCCGATCGTCTTCATCGCCACCACCCACCGCGGGACCAGCCATCGGGCCGAGGCGCGGCGGCGGTTCGCGCCCGCGGACTATCTGGCGACGCCGATCGATCCGCAGGTCATCGCGCTTCGGTTGGCCGAGCTGGCGGCGGCGCCGCCCCTCCCGCCGCTCGGCGGCGAGGACACGCCGCTTCCCCTGCCGATCGCGGAGGCGGTGGCCAAGACCAGCCTGCGAGATCCGGTGCAGCAGCGCGAGAAGCGCGACGTCGAGCGGAGCGCCAAGAGCCTGGTCGACGATCCGGCGCAGGCGGAGCTGGCCGGGACGCTCAAGCGAACGCCGCTCGGCCGCGTGCTCCAGCGCCTCTACGCGACGCGGGCTACCGGCTCGCTGCTGCTCCTCCGCGACAGCACGAAGAAGATCGTCGTCCTGGCCGAGGGCTATCCGGTGTCGGTGCGCTCGAACCTGCTCAGCGAGTGCCTCGGTCAGATCCTGCTCGAGAAGAAGCTCATCACCGGCCAGGCACTGGCGGCCTCGGTGGCCCGCATGCAGAAGGAAAAACGCCAGCAGGGCCAGATCCTGGTCGAGATGGGGGAGCTCTCCCCGTACAACCTCCAACGCGCGCTGGTCGAGCAGCTCGAGGCCAAGCTGCTCGAGATCTTCTCCTGGCCCGACGGCAAATTCATGTTCAAGGCGGGGGACGAGATCCCGGTCGGCGCGACGCGGCTCGAGCGCCCCCCGGCCGCGCTCATCCTGGAAGGGATCCGCCGTCACTACGACGAAGCCCGCCAGAGGGCGGTGCTGGCGCGCTACGCCGGGCAGATCGTGGCGCTGAGCGCCGATCCGATGCTGCGCCTGCAAGAGATGACCGGCGAGCCGAGCGAGCTGGCCTTCATTCAGGGGCTGGACGGCACGCGCCAGCTGGAAACGATCGTCGCCGGCGCGACGATCCCGGTGCCCAAGGCGCGCCTCCTCCTGGTGGCGCTCTCCGAGGCGGGCATGATCGAGCCGGTCGAAGGAACGTCGCGGCGTCGCCGCCCGACGGTCCCGCCCGCCGCCCCGCCGCCCCCCTCGCGCTCCCCCTCCGACAGCCAGCCGCCCCCGCTCGGCAGCGGCGAGCTCTCGATGATGTTGCAGATGGCGCGCACGCAGGATCACTTCTGGGCGCTCGGGGTCTCGCGCGAGGCGTCGACCGCGGACATCGACCGCGCCTACGAGGCGCTGGCGCGCAGCTTTCACGCCGATCGCTACCGGCTGGCCCCCGACGACGACCGGCGGATGGCGCAGGAGATCTTCGAGTCGCTCGCCCAAGCTCACCGGATCCTCCACGATCCGGCGCAGCGGCGCGGCTACGTCGCCAAGCTGGGACGGGACGAGGAGGACGGTGTGCCCGAGCCGAGGCACGACGCGGTCGTCGAGCCGATCCCGACGCCGATCCGCGCAGTTTCGTCCTCGCCGGGCGGCGCTGCGGCCTCGCTCTACGAGGTCGGTCTCGAGCACCTGCGGGCCCGGCGCCACCACGAGGCGGTCGAGGTGTTGCGCCAGGCGGCGCGCCTCGTCCCCAACGAGGCCGACTACCGCGCGGCGCTGGGGTGGGCGCTGTTCCGACAGGCGCCCGCCGACGCGCGGGCGGCCCGGGCGGCCATCGCCGAGCTGCGTCGCGCGACCCAGATCGACGAGCGGAATCGCGTGGCGGCCCAGCACCTCGCCGAGATCTACGCGCAGACCGGCCAGGCCGAGGCGGCCGTCACGGAGCTGGAACGCCTGCTGGCGCTCGATCCTGGCGCCGTCGAGATCGCCGAGGAGCTGCGACGGCTCCGGTCCCGCTGACGGTTCCCCGGCCCGCCAACGGGATTGCCGTGACAACGGTGTCACGGACCCCGCCAGTTTTCACAGATCGGCCGTCGAAGATCTGAGAGAGGGGGCCGGAAATCGCGGACATCTTCGCCGCGACGCAGGGCATGCGGCTTGCTGCTCTCTTGCGCATGGCCTTCCACACCCTGCCCCGCTCACGGTACTCCCCCGCCCTGCTCGCACGCGTGGCGGCGGGTTGGCAGCGGATCGCCAACGACGAACGGCGTGGCGTGGCGAGCGCGGCACACGTCGCCGCCGAGCTGGCCGCCCTCAACGCCCCGCCCGCCCTGCTGTCGGCCGCCGCGCGCGTGATCGCCGACGAGATCCATCACCTGGACGTCTGCGCCGCCGTCCTCGACGAGCTGGAGCCGGGAAATCGCGGCCGCCTGCTGCGGAGCGCGTCGTCAGAGCGCCTCGACCTCGTCCCCCGCGCGACGGCCGGAGAAGCCGCGGTGGCCCGCACGCTGATCGCCGACTACGCGCTCGGAAAACCGGCGTCGGCAGCCGCGTTCGCCGCCGCGCGCGCCCTGAGCCGCGAGCCGCTTTTTGCCTGGGCCTACACCGAGCTGCTGCACGACGAGGCCCGCCACGCGACGTTCGGCGCCAAGACCGCCGCCTGGGTGATCCGCCGCTGGACCGCGCGCGAGCGCCGCGCCCTCTGGCGCCAGGCCCTCACCGCCTCGGCCCAGACCACCGCCGCCGGCACCACCCGGCCACAGGATCAGGAGGCGGAGTCACTGGGCCTCCTGCCCGCCACGTCCGATTGCACGCTGCCGCGCTGGATCCTGCCGCACCTGGCGCCCCTGGGAATGCACGCGGCGCCAGCCAACGAGCCGACGCTCCTACACTGACTGGACGCTTCAGAGCGGCCTGACCAGATCTCCTATCTCGACGTCACTGAAAGGGACCTCGGTCTGGACGTCGCGTGAAAGTCCCGCCAACTTGAAAACCGATGATTCATGGGTTCGGGTCGTGCGCGTTTCAGACGATCGCAAGGTCGTGAGACGCTCCTGAATGTGCTTCGGCATACCGCGCCCTTTTACGATCTCCAGAGTCCCGAGACTCTCGCCTGTGTCGGGGTCTCTGAGCTCGTCGCCGGGACGATAAACGAGAAATTCGTGATGGTTCAGGACGCCGTCAGTCAGCCCAAGATTCACCACGATCTCGTGCTTGCTCAGGATCCGAACGACTTTCCCCTCTTTTTTAACATCGGCCATGGGTCAGGCCGCAGTACGAAACGGAACAACCACGTGTGCTACGGCCGATCCGGGACCACTGGCAACATGCAGCTGCGTAATCCGCCCGCCGGAGTTTTGAATGATGCCCGCGTCTCTCCAATCGCCGTCAATCGAAACTTCTTTCTCGCGGATGCCGACCGGTCCGACCGACCTGAGGACAAGCCATTCCGTGTCGTCTCCCGACGGGTAGCTGCGGAGGGTGGGAATCGCCCAAACGGGCAATGCTCCCTCCAGAGGCTGGAGATCATCGCGAGCGATTCGGTCGCCGGAGACAGGCTCAATGGCCTTCAAAGCATCCCAGAAGTTGCGATCACCAAGGCCGCCACCGACGAGAACGCCATCGAGCAAGCCTCGCGCTGTCCGCACAAGTCCGTACCCGCGGTCGTCGCCGAAATCAAATCGCGCCGCCGTCGGACCGGATGTCGTTGCTCCTGTTACACATGCCGCGAACGCATGGTTCGTGACGCCCTCCTCGATCAAGAGGGCACCTTCTAGTGCCTCAGGAGCGAATTCCGCGAGCGGTTCCACCAGTATCGAGACGGTTCGGG
>DASYEX010000014.1:0-14516 GCA_036498765.1 Polyangia bacterium | reverse complement strand
TGCTCGACTTCGGCATCTCCAAGGACCTCGACGCGGCGGTCGGCGCCGCGCTCACCCGCCCGGACATCGCCATCGGCACGCCGGTCTACATGGCTCCCGAGCAGGCGGCCGGCAAGAGCGCCGACGCGCTCACCGACGTCTACGCCGTCGGCGGCCTGCTCTACGAGATGCTGACCGCAGAGCCCCCCTGCCGCGGCGACGACGCCATGGAGGTGCTGCAGCGAAAGGCGACGGAGGACCCGCGCCCGATCGGCGAGGTCCGCCCCGACCTTCCGCGCGACGTCCAGAAGCTGGTGACACGCGCGCTGGCCCGCGCGCCGAACGACCGCCACTGGTCGATGACGGCGTTCAAGGAGCAGATCCTCGCCTGCCTGACGAGCGTCGGTGGCGCCCCCTCGCCCGTGCGCGGATTCGGTGGCTCGCCCGGCCCGTCGCGCCCGCCGCTGGGGAGCGCCGCTGCGGCGACCGCGCAGCCGATCACCGGGATCACCACCGCGCCCGTCAAGCGCATCCGGCTGGGCGGCGCGACGGTGGCGGCCGCCATCCTCGTGGTCGGCGTGGCGATCGCCGGCGTCGCCTATCTCAACGGACGCCCCTCGACTCCTCCGCCCCCAACCCCGATCGCCGCTGCACCGGCCCCGCCGCCCGCCGCCGCCCCCGCGCTGGCCGCCGCCCTCCCCGCGATGCTGCCGGCCGCCAGCGAGGGTCGAAAGACCCTGGCCGCCTCGGCCCGGCACGTCGAGCCCGCCGATCCGACGCCGGCCGTCCTGCGCGCGCCGGCCGCGCGCCACAGCGCGCCCATCGCCGCCCCCGAACCGGGCGCGGTGAAGCCCGCGCCACCCTCCGCCCCGCCGCTCCCCCCCGCCTCGCTCGTCGACACCACGGCGATTTTGGACCACGGCCAGTCCGCCTTCGATCGCGGCGACTACCAAGAAGCGATCCGCCAGGGCCGGAAGGCCATCGCCGCCGGCGCCGAGATCAACGGCCGCCTGCTGGTCGGCGACGTCTACTTCCACCTCGAGCGTTACCGGGAGGCCGTCCGCGAATACAACGCCGCCCTGGCCCGAGATCCCGGCGACGCCTCCGCCCGCCGCCGCCGCGACCTGGCGCAAGAGAAGGCCAGCCAGTCCGGCGCGCGGTAGCAACCTTGCCGGGCCGCCGGTGGGGCCGCAGCGACCGTACCGCTTGCCAGCGTCGCGAACAACGCCTCGGCCGACACGAAGCCCCGCCTCTCGTCCCGTTCGGAGCCGTAGTGGTAGCGGACGCGCCAGGCCAGGGCCCCGTCACTCGCCGGTAGTCGAACGACGCGCGGCACGCCCGGGACGAGCGCCGTGTCCGCCGTCTCGACCTTGTAGGCCCGCATCGTCGCCCCGTCGAGCCGGGTATCGAACAGACGGCCCATCCGATCGACGACGCGCCAGGCCTGCTCGCGCGCGTCGTCGAGCGAGCGCACCTCGACGGTCAGGTGGCGGAAGAGATCGCCGGTCGGGAAGCCGTGCCCCACGCCGACGCTGGCGAGCGTGAGCCGCTCGCCGGCGCCATCCGTCGCCACCGTCACCGCGAGCGAGCGCCGGAGCAGCTCGACGTCGTGCGCGCCGCGCATCCGGTGATCGCCGCCCGGCAGGTGGCAGGACTGGCAGGTCCCCTCGCCGCCGCCCGCCCGGTAGGCGAGCCACTCGCTGTACGTGCGCTGCATCGGCAGGTCCGTCGTCCGCATGGCGCCCCCCTCGAAGGCGGGCGTCGCGAACTCGTGGCAATCGCGGCAGAGCGCCGGATCGCGGAGCTCGGCGCGCGGGCGCAGCGCCACGGGATGACCGGTCGCTGGAGGGGTCGTCGACGTCGGGGCCGCGTGACAGCTCGCGCAGCCGATCCCCTCCTCCGCCCGCGCGCCGGCCGAGGTGTGGCAGTCGACGCAGAACCGCCGCGGTTCGACCCGGAACCCCGCCTGGTAGATGGGATTGGTCGCCGCCAGCGCGTGGGCGGACGTTCGCCAGCTCTCGAACGCGGCGCCATGGCAGTCCCCGCAGAGGATCGCGTCTCCCGGCGCGGCTGCGGCCGCCAGGCTGGGCGCCAAGAACGCGAGCAATGAGGCGAGCGCCCGCATGTCAGCCGCTCTTGTCCGCCAGCCCGCGGTAGACCACATGCTTCACCTTGGAATCCTCACGCTCCGGGCCGGCCTTCTTTCCGTACATGTTGTGGTGGCGGGCCAGCGAGTCGATGTCGATCTCCCGAACCTTCCCGGCAGCGTCGTAGGCGAACGACCAGATCTCGTCGGTGTCGGTGACGCTGTCGTAGTCTTCCCCGCCCTCGGACTCGGCAAAGCCGCTCCTACTCCGATAGAGAGTCTCCAGACGTCCCTCGGCGCCGTAGACCAGGAGCAGCTTGCGATCGTCGCTCCACGTCGTCCGCTCGGTGGTGACGTCCCGAAGGTCGAAGGCGAGCACCTTGAGGCTCTTCTGGTCGGCGCCGCGCGCCACCCGTACCGACGAGGTCCATATCTGTCCGAGGGTATCCTCGGTCCTGATGTGCGAGACCACCTGGTCCTTCGTCTCGTGCAGCGCGACGCGCTCCGTGCTGAACAGCTGCGCGAAGTCGTCGGCGTGGAGGCTCTGGTTCGCCAATCCGTCCGGGAGAACCTTGACCGATTGCTTGATCACCGGCCGAAACCGCGCCGGCCCAACGGTCTTCTCGATCGCCTCGCGCGCAGCCAGACGCTGCTTGAACGCCTCTCGGTCGGCGCTCGATCTCTTGGAAACGTAGCGGGAGAACGCGAACGGGAGCTCAGGCGGCCGGGAGGCGAAGTAACTCCCCTCTGCCTTTTGACCGGCGGCCCACTTGAGCAACGCCTCGTGCTTGGCGTTCTCGGCCGCAGGGTTGTAAGGGACGTCGGAGTCGACGTCGACCAGGATGTCGGAGATGCAGGTGTCCTTGAACCGCTGTCCCGGGTAGACGCTGAGGGTCGTGAGGCGGACCGCGGCCAGCCCACGCCGGGGCGGCAAGTCGACGACCACCTCCTGCGGCCCCATCGTCCGCGTCAGCTCGCGCTCCGCCGAGACCACCTCGTTCTCGTCGTCGTCGAGCACCGTGACCCGGACGCCTCGAGGCATCGCGTTCTCCGTCCAGACGTGCTTCGACTTCTGGTACCCGTTCCAGATGCGGAGCCGGATGGCCCGGGCAACCCGGACCGCCGAGAGCGGCAGCGTGATCGCCTCATTCTCGCCCGAGTCGTTGGTTCCTTCGACCCAGGCGGTGGCCGGGTTCTCGTCGAGGACGTAGCTGGGGTGGTAGTTCTCCAGGTGAAGGTTCCAGTCGTTGATGAGATACGAGGTCGCGGTGGCCTCGGCAGACCGCAACGGCTTCCACACCCGGGCTCGCCCTTCGGCTCCCGCGGGCTGCGAAACGGAGGTCGTGGGAGCGCCGGCGGGCATACCTCCCGCTCCTGGAGATGCCACGAGACCGAACAGGAGAACGAGTCGGGTCATGTCACGAGCTCTTGTCGGGCACGCCTGTGAAGACGACGCGCTTGGCCCGCTTGTCCTCGCGCTCGCGCCCGTCGTGGGTGTCGTAGGTGCGGTGATAGTGCCCCAGCGAGTCAACCACGATCGACTTCACCTTGCCGGCAGGGTCGTAGGTAAACGACCAGATCTCGTTAGCGGTCGTTAGTGTCCCGTACCCGTCGCCCGGTTCCTCGTCCGCCGTCACCGTGGTCCTGTACAGCGACTCAAGACGGCCGCCCTGACCGTAGGTCAGCAAGAGGCTCCGCTTGTAGTCGGTGGTCGTTCGCTCCGTGAAGACGTCATGGATGTCGAGGGCGACCGACTTGACGATCTTTGGGTCGTCGCCCCGAACGACGCGGGCCGCGGATATCCAGATCTGATCCTCCCCGCCTTCCCGCGTGGTGTGGGCGACGATCTCGTCCTTCGCCTCCACCAAGGCTAGCTGGTCGTTCTTCAGGAGCTGCGCAAACTCGTCGACATGCAGGTCCTGGTCCCCCAGCCCGTCCGGCAGCACGCGGACAGCACCGTTGCCGAACGCCTGGTAGCGCGTGGGGCCGAGCGTCTTTTGAATCGCGTCCCGGGCGGCAAACCGTTGTTTGAAGTCGTTCGGGTCGAACGTGGTCTTCTTGGCCTGGTACTTGGTGAAGGCGAACGGGAACGCGGCCGGCTTCGCGGCGAAGTACGCGGCCGCCTCTTTTCGACGTCCGCTCCAGGCGAGGAGCGCGTCGAACTTGGCCTGCTCGGCCGTCGCGTTGTAGGCCACGTCCGAGTCGACGTCGACGAGGATGTCCGAGATGCAGGTGTCGTCGAACCTCTCTCCCTCATACACGGTGCCGATCTCGAGCTTCACCGACGCGACCGCCCGCTTGGGAGGGATGTCGATGACGAGCTCCTGCGGACCCCAGGTCTTGCCCAGCGTCCGCACGGTGCGCACCACGTCGTCTTCGTGCGGCCCGCTCACGGTGATCTCCACGTTCTCGGGCATGGCGTTCTTGGTCCAGAGGTGCATCGACTTCTGGTAGCCGTTCCAGATCCGGAGGCGCAGCGCACGCGCGTGCGGGATGACGGAGAGCGGGATCGTGATCGACTCGCCCTCGCCGAACCCCTGGGCCCCTTCGACCCAGGCCGTGGCCGGGTTCCCGTCGAGCACGTAGCTCGGGTGATAATTCTCCTCGTACTTGTTCCAGTTGTTCTGCAGGTACGAGGTGGCGGTCGCTTCAGCGGAACGGAGCGGCTTCCACTTGTGCGGCCGGCCCGCCGTCGCAGGCGCTTTTGCCGGTGCGGTAGGCCCCGACTCCGGTGCGCGCGCGTCCGGCGCTCCCCCTGCCACCAGCGCCGCGGCGGAGGCCCCCGACATCCAGATCCCGACCAGGGCCGCCGCGCCGAACGCTCTCGTCAAACCCATGAGCGCCTCCTTCGATGGGCATTTTGCCCCGCGGAAGGCGGTCGGACAACGAGCTTTCGGCGCGCGCGCCGGGCCGTTACGGGCTACTTGATGTAGCCCTTTTGGGTCAGGTACTCGGCCACCAGGATCGCGCCGCGGGCGGCGCCCATGCGGGTGTTGTGCGAGACGAGCAGGTACTTGATGCCGTTCGTCAACACGGGGTCCGAGCGCAGGCGGCCGACGACGGTCGACATCCCGCCCTCGGCGTCGCGGTCGAGGCGCACCTGCGGGCGGAACGGGTCGTCGCTGACCGAGATGAGGTGCTTGGGCGCGGACGGCAGCTCCAGCGCGGCCATCTCGGCGCCGAACTCACGCCAGGCCGACTTGACCTCGTCGAGCCCCGCCTTCTTCTTCAGCTCGACGAAGACAGACTCGGTGTGCCCCTCCATGACGTTGACGCGCGTGCAGGTGCACGACACCGTCACCGGCGCGGGGACGATCTTGTCGCCCGAGAGCTTGCCGAGGATCTTGTGCGTCTCGGTCTCGACCTTCTCTTCTTCCTTGGGGATGTAGGGGACGATGTTGTCGAGGATGTCCATCGCCGAGACGCCCGGCGAGCGGCCGGCGCCCGACAGCGCCTGCATCGAGGTCATGATGACGCGCGAGACGCCGAACGCGTCGTCGAGCGGCTTGAGCGTCATGGCCAGGCCGACCGTCGTGCAGTTCGGGCCGGGCGAGACGAACCCCTTCCAGCCGCGCTTCTTGCGCTGGACATCGATGAGCGCGGCATGGTCCCAGTTCACGCCGGGGAGAAACACCGGCACGTCGGGCTCGTAGCGGAAGGCGCTGGCGGTGGAGATGACCGGGATGTCGGCCGCGCACTTGGGCTCGATCACCTTGGCTACGTCGGCCTCGACGGCCGAGAACACCAGCCGGATGCCGTCGTTCGTCAGGTGCGCCGAGTCCTCGACGGTGATGCCGGCGTGCTCGGCCGACAGCGGCTCGCTGCAGAGCCACTTCGATGCGCCCTTGTCGTCCTTCACCGCGTCGGCGAACTTCTTGCCGGCCGAGCGGCTCGACGCCGCCAGCTTGCGGATCTCGAACATCGGGTGCCCGGCCAGCGAGGCCAGAAATTGTTGTCCGGCGAGACCGGTTGCACCCACCACGGCGACAGGGATACGTGACGACATCTGCTTCTTCGAACCTCCGGGCCGCGCAGTTTAGCAGCAGGCCCGGCGTTTTCGCCAGCCGGCTAAGCCGCGCGCCGCGCGTAGTAGAGCGGGCCGTCCGGGTGCTCCGGATTCGGGCGGACCTCGCGCGACCGCGGATCGACGACGAGATCCAGCCCCTCGAGCGGGATCTGGCCGATGAGGGCCGTGGTCCCTTCGGGCGCTGCCAGCGCGTCGCAGCTCATCCCGCGCCCCAGGATCTCGATCCACAAACCGCGGAAGTACGTCATCTCGCAGAGGCTGCCATCAGCCAACTCCACCTGCGTGGTCCGGAAGGGTCGCAATCCAAGCCGGCGACAGACGTCGACGGGGATGACCAGGGTCGTGGCGCCGGTGTCGACCAACGCCTCTATTTCGTGCCTGCGAACGTCCTCGGGGTTGATGAGCCCGGACGCGGCGTTGTCCATGTCCGTGCTGCTCCACAGAGTTAGCTTGGTCATGACCGCTCCCATTTCCCCGCCTTGTCGGACAAACGGCGGGCCAGGTTTCGAGCGATCTTACCACCCGCGTTGCCGCGCGACCTCGTAGAGGGCGATGGCGGCGGCGACCGAGGCGTTGAGCGATGAGACCGTCCCGCGCTGCGGGATGTGGAGGAGACCCGTGCACCGGCGCGCGACCGCCTCGCGCATCCCCTTCCCTTCGGCGCCCACCACCAGTCCCACCGGACCCTTCAGGTCAGACTGGTCGAGCCGCTCGCCCGCGCCGGCCCCGGCGCCCAGCACGCGCAACCCGCGCTCGCGCAGGTAGTCGATGATGCGCAGGAGGTTCTGGACCTCGGTGATGCGCACGCGCTCCGTCGCGCCCGCGGAGGCCTTCACCGCGCCGGCCGTCACCGGCGCGGCGCCGCGCGCCGGGATCACCACGCCGTGGGCGCCCAGCACCTCCGCGCTGCGGACGATCGCGCCCAGGTTGTGCGGATCGGTGATGCCGTCCAGCAGCACCACCAGCGGCGGCTCGTTGGCGCTGGTGGCGGCGGCCAGGATGTCGTCGATCGTGACGTAGCGAAAACGCCCCGTGATCGCGACCAGCCCCTGGTGGACGCCGCCGCCCGCCAGCTCCGCCACCAGTCGGCGCGGCCGGAGCTCGACCGCGATCCCGCGCTCCTTGGCGGCCTGCACCGCCCGTTCGAGCTCGGGCGATTGCGTCCCCTCGGCCACGTAGAGGACGCTCACCTCGCGCGGGCGAGCCCGCACGAGCTCGTCGACCGGCCGCACGCCGAAGACGATCCGCTGGTCGCGATCCGGGTCGGTCAGACGCCCGCCTCGACCTCGCGGACCAGCTCGTCGAACGCCGCCGCGGGCTCGGCGGCGTCGCGGACCGGCCGCCCGACGACCAGGTAGTCGGCGCCGTTGGTGATCGCCTGACCGGCGGTGGCGACGCGCTTCTGGTCGTCCTGGCGTCCTTGCAGCTTGGCGGCGCCCGGCGCGCCCGCCGGCCGGATCCCGGGAACGACGATGAGCAGCCCCGGCGCGGCGCCGTGTGCCGCCTCGATCTCGTGTGGCGAGCAGACCAGGCCGTCGATCCCGGCGCGCGCGGCGATGCGGGCGCGCGCCCGCACCATCTCCGGGATCGTCTGCTCGACCCCCTCGGCGCGCAGATCGTCTTCGGCCAGGCTGGTCAGCACGGTCACGCCCAGCAGCTTGATGCGCCCCGCGGCGGCCTCGGCCGCGCGGGCCAGCATCTCGTAGCCGCCCGAGGTGTGCAGCGTCAGCAGGTCCGCCTGCACGCGGGCCGCCGAGGCGACCGCGCGCGCGACCGTCTCGGGGATGTCGTGCAGCTTGAGATCGAGGAACACCTTGCCGCCGCGCGCCCGCACCAGCTCGACCGCGCGCTCCCCCTCGGCGACGAACAGCTCGAGACCGACCTTGTAAAAGGCCGGCCGTCCGTCGAGGCGATCGAGCAGCTTGCCAAGGGCGCCGCAGTCGGGGACGTCGAGCGCCACGATGACCCGCTCACGGGCCGGGATGTGCAGCGACTTCTTCACGGGGGCGGTCATTTGCGCTCCTTCTGGACCTCGGCGACGACGGTCCTGCCTGCCTCGTCGATCTTCAGCTTCCGGACAAGGGCGGCGTTGCGCCGTTTGAGCTCCACCACGCCCTCGGCCACCCCCTTCTTGCCGACGGCGATGCGGAACGGGATGCCGATGAGATCGGCGTCCTTGAACTTCACGCCCGCGCGCTCGTCCCGGTCGTCGTAGAGGACTTCGATGCCGGCCGCCGTCAGCTCGTCGTAGACCTTCTGCGCCGTCGCCAGCACCTCTTGGTCCTGCTGCAGCGCCAGCACCGTCACCTCGAAGGGCGCCAGCGGCACCGGCCAGATGATCCCGTCCTTGTCGTGGTTCTGCTCGATGGCCGAGGCGACAATGCGGGTGACGCCGATGCCGTAGGTCCCCATCACCGCCGGCTTCTCCTGGCCGTCCTGGTCGAGGAAGGTCACCTTCATCGGCTTCGAGTACTTGGTCCCCAGGAAGAAGACCTGGCCGACCTCGATCCCGCGGTAGGCCTTGAGGTGCCCCGTCTCGCAGCGCGCGCAGGCGTCGCCGGCCGCCGCGGTCCGGTAGTCGCCGACGGCGGTCGGTTTGAAGTCGCGGTCCAGATTGACGCCCGTCAGGTGCGCGTCGTCCTCGTTGGCGCCCACGATGAAGTCCGACAAGGACGCCACCTCGACGTCGACGTAGACCGGCACCGGCAGCTTGAGCCCCACCGGCCCGGCGAAGCCGACCGCCGCGCCGGTGACCTCCTTGACCGCCGCGTCGCCGGCCAGCGCCAGCGCCTCGACGGAGAGCGCCTTGGCGAGCTTGATCTCGTTGACGTCGCGGTCGCCGCGGACCATGACCGCCACCGGCTTGCCGTTAGCGAGATAGACCAGCGTCTTGACCAGCTTCTCGGGCGGGACGCCAAAGAAGCCGGACACCTCGGCGATCGTGTGCTTGCCGGGCGTGGCCACCTTCTTCACCGGCTGGGTGGGGTTCGGCTTGACGGGCGTGTGCCGCCCCACCGCCTGCTCGACGTTGGCCGCGTAGTCGCAATTGTCGCAGGCGACCAGCGCGTCCTCGCCGGTCTCGGTCAGCACCTGGAACTCGTGCGACGACGAGCCGCCGATGTTCCCGGTGTCGGCCTCGACGGCGCGAAAAGCCAGGCCGCAGCGGGTGAAGATGCGCGAATACGTGTCGTACATCTTCTTGTACTCGCGCTGCGTGTCGGCCTCGTCGACGTGGAACGAGTAGCCGTCCTTCATGATGAACTCGCGCCCGCGCATGAGGCCGGCGCGCGGCCGCAGCTCGTCGCGGAACTTGGTCTGGATCTGATAGAGGTTGAGCGGCAGCTGGCGCCAGCTCCGCACGTCGTCGCGCACCAGCGCGCAGATCACCTCCTCGTGGGTCGGGCCGATCACGAAGTCGGCCCCCTTGCGGTCCTTGAAGCGCAGCAGCTGCGCGCCGTACTTCTCCCAGCGCCCGGACTCTTGCCAGAGCTCGGCGGGGATGACCGCCGGCAGGAAGACCTCCAAGCAGCCGGCGCGGTCCAGCTCCTCGCGGATGATCTTCTCGACCTTCTTCACGACGCGCCAGCCGAGCGGCAGGAACGAGTAGACGCCCGCCGCGACCTTCCGCAGGTAGCCGCCGCGCACCATGAAGATGTGCGAGGGGACCTCCGCCTCCGAGGGGGCTTCCTTGAGCGTGGGGATGAGACTCTGGGACATCCGCATGGGGAGAAGTGTTTAACATAGGACGGGCGACCCGATGGGCCTTGGCGAATACAACCGGAAGCGAAACTTCGCGCTCACCCGCGAGCCCCCCGGCGCGGAGGTGGCGCACGCGGGGCGCCAGTCTGATGCGGCTGTCCGGGCCCGCCAGTTCGTCATCCAGAAGCACGCCGCCACCCGCCTGCACTACGACTTCCGGCTGGAGCTCGGGGGCGTCCTCAAGAGCTGGTCGGTCCCCAAGGGCCCCAGCCTCGACCCCCAGGTGAAGCGGCTGGCGATGATGACCGAGGACCACCCCATGGCCTACGCCGAGTTCGAGGGGATCATCCCCAAGGGCCAATACGGCGGCGGGACGGTCCTGCTCTGGGACCGGGGGACCTGGGAGCCGCTGGAGGGCGATCCCCACCAGGAGTTCGCCGCCGGAAACTTAAAGTTCCGCTTGAAGGGTACGAAGCTGCAGGGCGGATTCGCGTTGATTCGCATCAAGCCGCGTGGGGTGCCGCGCGGGCAGGACGACGGCCGCAGCTGGCTCCTCATCAAGGAGCGCGACGCCGAGGTCCGCGACGAGGCGGCCGGGATCATCACCGACGACCGGCCGGAGAGCGTCTCCACCCAGCGGACGCTCGAGGAGATCGCCGGCGACCGCTCGCACGTCTGGCACTCGAACCGGGCCGAGCTCGACCTCTCGGGCATCGCCGGCGCCCAGCAGGCCCCCCTCCCCAAGACGCTCCGCCCGCCCCGGCCCGCCGCCCGCAAGGCGCCGCCCGCGGGCGACGGCTGGCTGCACGAGATGGGCATCCCCGGCGAGCGCCTGCTGGCCCGCGCCGAGGGCGGCGAGGTGCGTCTCTTCGGGCCCACCGGCGCGCCCCTGGCGCCGGCGGCTGCCCGCAAGCGCCAGGCGGTCGCCGACGCCGTCCGACTGCTTCCCTCCGCCAACCTGATCGTCGACGGCACCCTGGCCGCCGTCGCCCCCGACGGCCACGCCAACCCCAAGGCGCTGGCCCGGACGCTCGCCGGCGAGGGGCCGGCCGTCCTCACCTACTACCTCTACGACCTCCCTTACCTCGACGGCCACGATCTGCGCGGCACGCCGCTGGCGCGCCGCAAGGAGCTGCTCGCCACGCTCGTCCGCAGGGTCGCCGAGCGCACCGCCCTCCGCTACCTGGACGACGTTGCCGGCTCCGGCGCCGACTTCCGCCGGGCGGCCGCCCAGCTGGGCATCACCGCGATGGTCTCGCGCCGCGCCGATTCCCACTACGACGCGCGCGCCGGCTGGGTGACCGTCAGTCTCGCGGCTTGATGGCGTCGCCGTTGACCACGTAGACAACCGGCGCGTCGGCCCGCTCGTGCGCGGCGCCGAAGTGCAGCGCGCCCGTCAGTCCCTGGAACGTCCCCTCCGCCAGCGACCGGGCCAGCTCGCTTCGCGTCTTGGCGCCTGCCGCGACGGCGGTTCGGATCGCGTTGACGCCGTCGTAGGCGTACGCCTCGGTCGCGTGGGGGTCCTGCCCGTAGGCGGCCCGGTAGGCGTCGACGAAGCCACGCGCGCGCGCGTCGTCGGCCCCCGCATAGAACCCCGGCGCCAGCAGCGCGCCCTGCACGTAGCGTCCCGAGCTCTGGAGCAAGCGCGGCGAGAGGTCGGCAGCGGTCGAGAGCAGCAGCACGTTGCGCGGCTTCGGCTGCCCGGGCGCCCCTGCCGGACGCGGCGCGCCCCAGGGGGCGGACCAGAGATCGGCCGCCGCCAACGCGGGCGCGATCAGCTCCAGTCGGTCGGCGCCGTCGGCGACGAACACCACCTGCGGCTGCGCCTTCTTGATCGTCGCCACGACCGCGCTGAACGACGTCGACCCCGGCGGGTAGCTGGCGTCGGCGGCCACCCGCCCCCCGCCGTCCGTCACCGCCTTCCTGAAGGCGGCGCGCAGGGCTTTGCCGACCGTCGTGTCGGGGCCGACGAGCGCAAAGCTGCGCGCGCCGAGATTGAGGGCCGTCTTGGCCAGCACCGCCGCGCGCGCCGACGACGAATGGACCAGCGAGAAGACCGTCGGTTGCAACCCGCCGGGCGCGCTGTTGTCGAGCATCAACACCGGCAAGCCGTCCGGCGCCGCCAGAGGCGCGCTCTGCTCGTCGCGCGGATCGGAGGCCATCACCACGCCGATGACGGCGTCCGCCGCCAGGTCGTCGAGGCGCTGCTGGGCGCGCAGGTGGTCGGCGCCGGGATCGCGAACGTCGAGCTGCATCGCCGGCGCCGCCGGCGCCCCGGTCGCCAGCATGGCCGCGCGCAGCGCCGCCTCGCCGACCGGCTGGAACTTGCCCGACAGCGCCAGCGCCAGCCCCAGCCGCCCGGGATCGCCGGCGCTCGCTCCACGACCGGAGGCGACGTCCAACCCGGCCGCGCGCTTCGCGTCGGCGCCCTCCGAGGCGATCTCGGCCGCCCCCGCGGTGTCGCCGCGTGTGCTCAGAGCCGCCGCCGCGCCGTCCGCCAGCAGCGCGCGCGCGAGCCCCTTGGTCGGCGCCGCCCGGAAGGTTTGCAACAAGACCTCCGGGGCGAGCTTGGCGGCGAGCTCGGTGATTCGCTCGCGCGCGTAGGCCTTCTCGGCGTCGCGACCGCCGCGCGCGTAGGCGTCCCACAGCTCGATGGCGGCGGGCAGCTCGCCCACACCCGCCGTCGCCTCGGCGAGCGCGCCCCGCAGCTCGACGAGCGCATCGTCGCCCGGACCGGCGGCGCCCGACGGCGGCAGGAACGGCAAGAGCATCTCGCGCGCGCGGGCGAACTGGCCGAGGCGCGTGAACGCCAGGCCGAGGTAGTAGCGGGCACTGGCGCCGGTCCCCTCGTCGGGGGGCGGTGAGGTGAGCGGCTCCAGCAGCCCGCGCGCCGTCTCCGCCTCGCCGCGGGCCAGCGCCAGCCGGGCCAGCATGAGATCGGCCGCCGGCCGCGCCGGGTGCTGCGCGTGGTGCTCGTGGAACGCCTCCAGCAGCGGGCGGGCGGCGGCGTCACCCGCGTCGAAGCGGGCCTTGGCCGCCGCGAAGTCGGCGTCGCCACCGGGATCGTCGCTGGCGCCGGCCGACAGCTCGGGGCCGTTCTGGGTGGGCGCGGACTTCCCCGGCTCGGGGACGACGGGCGCCGGCAGCGGCTCGCCCTGGCCGTAGGTCCCCGGCAGCGCGGGAGCGGTCTGCCCCGACGCCGCGCAGGCCGTGAAGAGCAACAGCGGGAGCAGGACGGCGTAGATGGCGACGCGCACCACGATCCTTTCTACGACCGAACCGGCCGGTTGTCCCGTTTTGCGGACCTCTCGCGATGAGCGCCGACCGGCGAAGCCGTTCTATGCTCGACGCCATCCAGCGCCAGCGCCAGCGTCTTGCGGGTGAAGGTCGAGACGCCGAGCGCGCCGAGGCCGTCGACGGCGACCCAGCGCCGGTCCAAGCGCGAGCGCCCGGCGCGCGCGATCTCGATGCGGAAGACGTCCGCGGTCACGTCGCGGTGGGTGAAGACGTGTCGGACCGCCCCGCGGTGCTCGACCCGGGCGGCCCCCACCCCGGCGGCGACCGCCAGCCGCCGGGCCACCTCCCGAGCCGCCCCCGAGGTGACGACCTCCTCGGGCAGCGACCAGGTCCCTGCCAGCAGCCCCCGCCCGCGCTTGACCATCAGCACGCGCGCGCCGTCCGTCACGCAGGCGCAAGCGACACGCACGAGCGGGCGCGCCGGCTTGCGCGACCGGCGCGGGATCTGGTCGACGGTGCCCGCCGCCAAGGCGCTGCAGGCCCGGCGCACGGGACACTCTCCACAGCGCGGGCTCCGCGGGGTGCAGAGGGTGGCCCCCAGCTCCATCACCGCCTGCGTGAAGTCGCCCGGCCGATCGGACGGCACCTCGCGCTGACCGGCCGCGCGCAGGCGCGCGCGCGTGGCCGGTTCGTCGATCGAGTCGGACACGCCGCCGAGGCGGGCCATCACCCGGGCCCCGTTCCCGTCGAGCGCGAAGGTCGGGACGCCGAAGGCGATCGAGGCCACCGCCGCGGCGGTGTAGGGGCCGACCCCCGGCAAGGCGCGGAGCTCCTCCTCGGTGCGCGGCAGCGCGCCCGCGTGCTCGGTCATCGACGCCGCGGCCGCTCGCCGGAGGTTGCGCGCGCGGGCGTAGTAGCCGAGGCCGGACCAGAGCGCCGTCACCTCGTCCTCGCCCGCGGACGCCAGCGCGGCCAGCGTGGGAAAGCGCGCCAGGAACCGCTCGAAGTACGGAATCACCGTGGCGACGGTCGTCTGCTGCAGCATCAGCTCGGAGACCAGCGTCTTGTAGGGCGACGGCTCCCGCCGCCACGGCAGGTCTCGCCGCTGCCGGTCGTACCAGCGAAGCAGCGCCGTGGCGAGACGGATCATGGAGGCCCGCAGTGTAGTACAACGAGAGCGTGGCCCCGCCGCCGCCCCCGCCCGATCTCCTCGCCGCCGTGGCGCGCGGCGAGATCGATCCGGTCTATTGCCTCTCGGGCGAGCGCTATCTGGTCGACGCGACCGCGGCCGCCATCCGCGCGGCCGTGCTGGCCGAGGCGGGCGCCGGCGCCGCCTTCAACAACGACGTCTTCGACCTCAAGGAGAAGGGCCTCGCCGCGGCGCTGGCCACGGCGCGCACGCTGCCGATGATGTCCAAGCGGCGGCTGGTCGTCGGCAAGGCGATCGACGAGGTCAAGGCCGCCGACCTCGAGCCGCTCGTCGATTAC
>DASYEX010000013.1:0-2038 GCA_036498765.1 Polyangia bacterium | reverse complement strand
TCATGCGCCAGCTGGGCGACGAGACGATCCTGGTGGTTGCCAACCTCTCGCGTTTCCCCCAGTACGTCGAGCTCGACCTCGCCAAGTGGAAGGGAATGCGGCCGACCGAGCTGTTCGGCCACACCGAGTTTCCCCCCATCGGCGATCTCCCCTACCTGCTGACGCTGGGGGGACACGCCTTTCATTGGTTCTCCATCGAGGCGCCGCCCGCGACGGCGGCGGCCGATCTGGCCGCCGGCTACCAGCCGCCCGCGATCACCTGCGGCAGCAGCGAGAGCCTGCTCGTCGGCGAGGATCGTCCCCTTCTAGAGGAAGCGTTGCCGGCCTTCCTCGACACGCGCCACTGGTTCGGCGGGCGCGCCTTTCGCCTCAGCGGCCTTCAGATCGAGGACGCGGTCCCGCTGGGCGGCGCAACCCTGATGGTGGTGCGTGTCGAGTACGCCGACCGAGACGCCGAGCGCTACCTCATCCCGCTGGCCGTCGTGCACGCGGCGGAGCAGCGGGCCGTCTCTTCCCAGGCGATGGTGGCTGCCCTCAAGCTCGGGGGCGGCGACGCCACGCTGGTGGACGCGATGGAGGACGGCGAATCGGCCCGCGCCGTGCTGGCCGCGATCGCCAACCGCCGCCGCGGCTCCGGGCTCGCCGGGACCGTTGAGGCCATCCCCTACCTGCCGCTCGAGGCGCCAGCCGCAGAGCCGACCAACATCAGCGCCGGACATGCCGCCGCCGCCGTCCGCTACGGCGATCGCTACCTGCTCAAGATGTTCCGGCGGGTGGCCGAGGGCATCAGCCCGGAGCTGGAGATTCCGCGCTTCCTCGATTCGCGCGCGCCCGGCGTCGCCCCGGCCGTCGTCGGCGCGATCGAGTACCGGCGGGCGGGCGCCGAGCCGACCACCCTCGCCGTCCTCGAGTCGTTCGTGGTCAACGAAGGGACCGCCTGGGCGCACGCGCGCGAGGAGCTGCGCCGTTACTTCGAACGGACGCTCACCCGGCACCGACAGGATCCGCCGCCCGAGCGGACGCCGCGCGCGATGCTCGAGCTGGCGGCGTCCGAGCGACCGGCGGCGGCCGGCGAGGCGATCGGCGCCTACCTCGATCTGGCCGCCCTCCTCGGGCGCCGCACCGCCGCGATGCACATCGCGCTCGCTTCCCAGAGCGACGATCCCAGCTTCGCCCCCGAGCCCTACACCGCGCTCGACCGCCGCTCGAAGTACCAGAGCATGCGCAACCTGGTCGGCCGGACGCTCCGGCTCCTGCGGGGGAGCCTGGCCCAGCTCTCCCCGGAGGCCACCCCGATGGCGCACCGCCTGCTCGACGGCCACGACACGCTGTTGAAGGTGTTCGAGCCGTTCCTGCACCGGCGCTGGAGCGGCCTGCGGATTCGTACCCACGGCGATCTCCACCTCGAGCAGGTCCTCTACACCGGCAAGGACGTCGTCATCATCGACTTCGAGGGCCCGCCGACCGAGACGATCGCCGAGCGCCGCCGCAAGCACGAGTGCCTGCGCGACGTCGCCGCGATGATTCGTTCATTCCACTACGCCGCCTTCACCGCCCTGCTCGAGACCGCCGTGATCCGCCCTGAGGATCGCCCGATCGCCGAACCCTGGGCGGACGCCTGGTACCGCTGGGTCTCGGGCGCCTACCTGCGCGCCTATCTGGAGGCGACGGCCGGGATGCCCTTCCTCGCCACCCCCGAGGACCAGCCGCTCATCCTCGACACGCATCTCATCCGAAAGGCGCTGCACGAGCTGCGCGACGAGCTCGACCACGGCGCCCAGACCGCCGCCATCCCGCTGGCCGCCCTGGTCGAGCTCGCGGGCCTCTGAACCCCGCCCCGCCCCCCTACGTTCGCCCGGCCCGCCCTCGCCGAACGCGACCCAGTCGGGCCTGCTCGGGGGCCGGGGCATTGCCTTGCGGGGAACGTGGCCTAAGTGGCCGCAGACGGCCACGTGGCCACTCGGGTTCGCGCTGGCGTCCGGCCTGCGGCCGGAGCGCGCTCACACGTCCCCGCAAGACAATGCCCGCCCCCTCGCCC
>DASYEX010000012.1:0-2397 GCA_036498765.1 Polyangia bacterium | reverse complement strand
GCGCACCGTCTGCCGCCGCGCCGAGCGCCTGATCGTCGCGCTCGGCGACGCCGAGCCGATCGGCGCCGCGGTGATCCCCTACGTGAACCGCCTCTCGGACGCCCTGTTCGTGATGAGCCGCCACGCCGCTCGCCTCTACGGTGAGCCCGAACCGCTTTGGGAGCCCGAGAAGACCTAGGGGCCACAACGATCGATCGCCCGCCCGGACCCAAGCGGCGGACGGGCGCAGGCGGCGATGAGACGGCGTATCCTGGCGGCGTGGCAATGCTCATCCGCGAGGCCGTCCCGCTCGCGCCTCTGACGACGCTGGAGTTGGGCGGACCCGCGCGGCACTTCGTCGACGCCGCTGACGACGGCACGATCGTCGAAGCGCTGCGCTGGGCGGCAGCGCGCGGGCTGCCGGCCGCCATCCTGGGCGGTGGCTCCAACCTGGTCGTGGGAGACGCCGGGTTCGACGGTCTGGTCGTCCGGATCGAGACCCGCGGGCTCCGGTTCGAGCCGAAGGGCGGCGAGGTGCTGCTCACCGTGGCCGCCGGCGAGCCGTGGGATCCGCTGGTCGCCGAGACCGTCGGACGTGGCCTGGGCGGGATCGAGTGCCTGTCCGGCATCCCGGGCCTCGTCGGCGCGACGCCCATCCAAAACGTGGGCGCCTACGGGCAGGAGGTCGCGGAGACGATCCGGTCGGTGCGGGTGCTGGAGCGAGGAACCTGGCAGGTGCGGGAGCTCAGCCCCGAGGCGTGCCGGTTCGGCTACCGTGACAGCGCGTTCAAGCACGAACCCGAGCGGCACGTCGTGTTGGGCGTCAGCTTCGCGCTCGGGCCGGCGGCTGCTCCGGCGCTGCGCTATCGCGAGCTGGCGGACGCGCTGGCCGCCAACACCCATCCCACGCTGGCCGACGCGCGATCCACGGTGCTGGCCCTGCGGGCGCGAAAGTCGATGCTGGTCGTCCCCGGCGATCCCAACCGGCGCAGCGCTGGCTCTTTCTTCACCAACCCCTTGGTCAGCGCGGCAGAGGCCGACCAGGTGGCGGCTCGGGCCGGGGCGGACGGCGCCGCCATGCCGCGCTGGCCCGTCCCCGACGGCCGCATCAAACTCTCGGCCGGATGGCTCATCGAGCGGGCCGGAATCACCCGGGGCCTCCGGCGCGGGGCGGTGGGGATCTCCAGCGCTCATGCGCTGGCGCTGGTCCATCACGGCGGCGGGACCACGGCGGCGCTGCTGGCCCTGGCCGGCCAGGTGGCGGCGGCCGTCCGCCTGCGGTTCGGCGTCACGCTCTCTCCCGAGCCGACCTTGCTCGGCACCGACGGCGCCTGGAACCCGCCCGCCGCCTGAGCATCCAACCCGCGCTCCCGGAGAGCCGGCGCGCGACGGCGCTTGACAGACGGGGCTGAAAAGTGGAACTTATTCAAAGTATGAATCGCCGTTCAACTGCTGAACGCCAACCGCAGAGCCTGCGCGAACGGTTCAAAGAGACCACCCTCCAGGCCGTGCTCGGCGCAGCCGAGGAGGTCTTCGCCGACGCCGGGCTCCACGCCGCGCACATGGGCGAGATCGCCGAGCGCGCCGGCGTGGCGGTGGGGACGCTCTACAACCACTTCGCCGATCGGGAGGCGCTGCTGGCCGGCCTGGCCGAGGCGCGCTTCAAGGAGATGATCGCCGACATGGACGGCGCCCTCAAGGCCACCGCCGAGCAGCGCTTCGAGCCGCGCGCCCGCGCGCTGGTGATCGCGATGCTCACCTACTACGAGCGGCACTGGAAGTTCATGCAGATCTTCTTGCAGGGAGAGACCGGCCGCTACCAGCGGACGTTCCCCACGCTGGTAGCGGCGATGCACCACAAGATGCGCGAGGTTCGCACCCGGGTCGAAAAGCTCATCGCCCAGGGCGTGAAGGAGAAGGCCATCCGCGCCGAGGCCAGCGACCTGGCGGCGTTCTTCCTGATCGGCATGCTGCGGTCGCTGGTGATGCGCCGCCTCTACCACGAGCCGAACAAGGGGCTGGTGGTTGAGGCCGATCGCCTGCTGGCGGCTTTTCTGGGCGGCGTGGGAAGGGGATCATGAGCGCGGCCGCCGGAACCTTCGCCGTCGCGCCCGCGCGCGCGCCGGTCAACAAGTGGTTGGTCACGCTGTCGGTCACCTTCGGGACGCTGATGGGGGCCATCGATACCTCGATCGTGGCGGTCGCCACGCCGCACCTCTCGGGCTCGCTCGGCGCCACCGTCGAGGAGATCACCTGGGTGACCACCGGGTTCGTCATCGCCACGGTGGTGGTCATGCCCCTCACCGCCTTCCTCGGCCGATTCTTCGGCCAGAAGCGCGTCTATCTCTTCTGCCTCGGGCTCTTCGTGGTCGGCTCGGCGCTGTGCGGCCTGGCGCGCTCGCTGCCGATGATGGTCGC
>DASYEX010000011.1:0-11850 GCA_036498765.1 Polyangia bacterium | reverse complement strand
AACGAGCAGCGTACTTGGATGCGCAACGTGAACTCGCGCTCCTCGATGTGTGTTAGCTCCGACATGGTCCGATAATTAGCATGGGGGATCGGCAGTTAACCTGCCTTGACCGTTCGCACACCGGGCGCGCAGACTTTTCGCCTTTCCCGAAGATGTCAGTAGAGCCCACCGACACGCGACGTAGGTTTCTCGCGCTGGTGACCAAAGGCCTCGGCGCGATCGCGGGAGCGATCGCCGTCATCCCCGGTCTTGGTCTCCTGGCGGCGCCGCTGCGCAAGACCACCGTCCGCGGGGCCGGGCAGCCGCTGCGGGTGGCGGTCGATCATGACGTCAAGCCGGAGAAGCCGATCCGGGTGACCGCCGTGGGCGAGCAGGAGGACGCCTGGCTCCGCCTCGATCACGTCACCGTCGGGTCGTGCTGGCTGGTGCGCGCCACCGAAGGGGCGCCCATCCGCGCCTTCTCGACGGTCTGCCCGCACCTCGGGTGCGGCATCGACTTCGACGAGAAGAGCACCAAGTTCAACTGCCCCTGCCACGCCTCGACGTTCGACCTCAGCGGACGTTGCCTCTCCGGCCCAGCCCCGCGCGGCCTCGACGAGCTGGACGTCAGCGCCGACGGGCACGACGTGCTGGTCCGCTACCAGCGCTTCCGCACCGGAATCGCCAAGAAGGAACCGATCGGATGAACACCGGGCCGGTCCCCGTTCTTCAGCCGGCGCGCAAGCCGACCGGCGGCGTCGCGCCGCTCGGCAAGCGGAGCTGGCTCGAGGAGCGGCTGGGGCTGGCGGCGCTCGAGCAGGCGATCCTAGGCGGCCAGATGCCGGGCGGCGCCAGCCTGTGGCACGCGCTCGGCTCGGTCGCCGCCGGCCTCTTCGTGCTGGAGGCGGTGACCGGGATCTTTCTGTCGCTCTACTACGCGCCATCGGTGCAGACCGCGTGGGCCTCGGTCGCCTTCATTCAGGATCAGCTGCCCCTGGGCTGGTTCGTGCGCGGGCTGCACAGCTTCGGCTCCTCGGCGCTGATCGTCGTCGTGGGGCTGCACCTCCTGCAGGTCCTCCTCTTCGGCGCCTACCGCAAGCCGCGCGAGCTCAACTGGATCATCGGCCTGGCGCTGTTCGGCGTCTCGACGCTCTTCGCGCTGTCGGGGTATCTCCTCCCCTGGGACCAGAAGGGCTATTGGGCCAAGCTGGTCGAGGCCACCATCACCGGCAGCGCACCGGTGGTGGGCGGCGCCGCCCAGCAGGTCGTGCAGGGGGGCACCGCATTCGGGAACCTGACCGTGACGCACGCCTTCGCGGCGCACGCGCTGGCGCTGCCGGCGGTGTTCGTGGCGCTGGTGGTGCTCCACATCTATCTCTATCGCAAGCACGGCCCGACGCCGAAGTGGTGGCTCTCGCCCGAGCAGATCGCGGCGCGCACCGTCCCGGCCTGGCCGTATCAGTCGGTGCGCGACGCCGGCGCCGGGCTGTTCGTGGTGCTGGTCGTGGTTTGTCAGGTGGCGGCCCGCCACGGCGCCGCGCTCGAGTCGCCGGCCGATCCGACGTCGAGCTACCTGGCGCGCCCCGAGTGGTACGCGCTGCCGCTGTTCCAGCTCCGCATGTACTTCGAGGGGCCGCTGGAGATCGTGGCCACCATGGTGATCCCCGGCCTCTGCACGGCGCTGCTGATGGCGCTGCCGTTTCTCGACCGCGCCCCCTCGAACCGGCCCGTGGACCGCAAGCCGGTGATGATCGCCGCGGGCCTGGCCGTCGTCGTGGTCGGCGCGTTGTCGGCGATCGCGCTCGGCAAGGACGCGCACGATCCGCTCTACGCCAAGGCGCGGGCCGCCGAGGAAGCGCGCGCCCGCGAGGCTCGCCGCCTGGCGCTGAAAGGGATCCCCGCCGAGGGAGGTCTGGCGGTCTTCCGCAACGACCCCCTCAACCACGCGCGCGCCATCTGGGACGAACGTTGCTCGGGCTGCCATGCTCTGGCCGGCACCGGCGGCGACAAGGGCCCCGACTTCAAGGGCTACGACTCGCGCGCCTGGATTCGCGGCTTCCTCGAGAACCCCGAGGGGCCGCTCTACATGGGGACGGCCAAGATCGAAAAGGGGATGATCGCGGTGCCCGGGACGCCCGAGGAGCTCGACGCGCTCACCGAGATGGTCTACGTCGAGACGGGCGCGCCCGACGCCGATCCGGCCAAGGCCGCGCGCGGCCGGAGCCTGGTCGACCAGAAGGACTGCGACAGCTGCCACGAGCTCGACGGTGAGGGCGAGAACGCCGGCCCCAACCTCAAGGGACGCGGGACGCTGGCCTGGACCGAAGCGGTCATCGCCGACGCCGGGCGGGGGCGCCTCTTCGGCGAGAAGAACAAGATGCCGAAGTTCGCGGGCAAGCTGACCCCCGCCGAGATCGAGGACCTGGCCCGCTTCGTGATCGCCCAAAAGAACGGACCCTGACGAGCGGACGCTGACGGCCGCGCCGATCGCCGTCGACGGTGCGGCGACTGCAGTCACCGGATCCGGCGACCCGATCGACAGCACCGACTACTCGAACTCGGCGACCATCGTGGTGTCGAAGGGAAACCTCTACAGCGGCACGCGCGGCATGACCGCCAACAAGGGCTCGACGGCCTTCACCCCGCCCTTTCCCTATACCCTCGACGCCGCCAGCAGCGTCCAGAGCGAGGTCCAGTCGGGCGCCGGCCCGCACTGAGCGCGCGGCTCAGGCCGAGGCGTCGATGTCGGACACCGGGGCGGGGGTGGCGATGACGATGTTCGTGAGCGTGGTGCGCGCGGCGTGCTCGCCGACGTGGGCGCCCAGGATGTCGCTGCGGGTGAGGATGCCGACCGGTACGCCGGGGTTGGCCTTCTCGACGACGACCAAGCGTCCGACGCGGGCGCGGACCATCAGATCGAGCGCCTGTCGCAGGGAGCTCTCGCCGTAGACGATCACGGGCGCGCGCTTGACGAGGGCGCGCAGCTCACCGGCGGCGGCCGGGGCCAGCAGATCGCGCCGGGTCAGCAGGCCCACCAGCTTGCCCGCCGCATCGACGAGCGGGTAGCCCTGGTGGCCGGCCCCCTCGGCGCCCGACGTCAGCCACTGCCGGATCGACTCGATGGTGCCGGTGGCAGGGAGCGCGAACACGTGGCGCGAGGCCCGGTCGCGCACGGTCGCCTGCTCGAGCAGGTCGGCGGAGTAGTCACCGCTCACGCGGACGCCGCGGCGGGCGATCTTCTCGGTCATGATCGAGTTCCGCATCAGCAGCGACGACAGGAAGTGGGCGGTGATCCCGCCGGCGAGAAGAGGCAGGAGCGCGATCGGCTGCCGCGTGGTCTCGAAGGCAAACACGATCGAGGCGAGCACGGCGCGCGAGGCGCCGGCGAACATCGAGGCCATCCCCACCAGCGCCGCCACGCGCACGTCGATCCCGCTGTGCGGCGCCAGCCAGGCGAACGCCGCGCCCAGCACCGCGCCCACGCCGCCGCCGATGGTGAAGAGCGGCGCCAGCGTCCCCCCCGAGGTCCCGCTCCCCAGCGAGATCATCCAGGAGACCATCTTCCAGCCGCAGAGGATGGCCATCGCCGCGATGGTCAGCCGTCCCGACAGGATGTGGTCGATGTTGTCGTAGCCGACGCCCAGCGTGTGCGGCGAGATGACGCCGACCAGCCCGACGGCGATCCCGCCCAGGGCGGGCCACCACATCCAGTGGATGGGGAGCTTCTCGAAGCCGTCCTCGACGGCGTAGACCAGCTTGGTCACCCCCACGGAGGAGACGCCCACCAGCGCGCCGACGATCGCGTAGACGGCCAGGTTGGTGGCGTTGGCGGGCAGGAAGTCGCTGGCGGAAAAGGCGGGCGCCGTCCCCACCAGCGCGATGCGTACCGCCGTCGCCGCGGCCGCCGCCAGCGCCACCGGGATGAGCGAGCGGGCGCGCAGCTCGAACAGCAGGAGCTCGACCGCCAACAGCACGGCCGCGACCGGGCAGCCGAAGGTGGCCGCCATGCCGGCGGCGGCGCCGGCGGCCAGCAGCGTCTTCCGCTCGGAAGCGGTGGTCTTGAAGATCTGCCCGACCAGCGAGCCGAGCGCGCCGCCGGTGGCGATGATCGGGCCCTCGGCGCCGAACGGCCCGCCGGTGCCGATGGAGATGGCCGCGGACAGCGGCTTCAGGAACGTCATCCGGGCCGGGATCCGGCTCTGGTTGGTCAGGACCTGCTCCATCGCCTCGGGGATGCCGTGGCCGCGGATCGCCTTCGAGCCGTAGCGGGCCATGAGGCCCACGATGATCCCACCCACGACCGGGACGAGGACGACGGTCCACCCGAGGTGGTTGTCCGCCGGGGAGACGAAGTCGCTGGCGAAGCGCCCGTAGAAGGCGATGTTGGTGATGAGGCCGATGAGGCGCACCAGGATCTGCGCGATGAAGCCGGAGGCGATGGCGACGAGGATGGCCATCGCGCTGATCCAGGCGACGCGCCCGTCGACCGGCCGGATCTCCATCGGCATCTCGGCCGCGTCGAGCGCGGGGCCCAGCGAGGGGGCGATGGGGAGGGCCCCCTCGATCGTCACAGAACCGTCGGGCTGGTCAGACATGGAGGGCGGACGTCCTTTTCTGTTTGCTGTTTTCACGGCGAGGCCGGGGCGCGCGCGGGCGCTCCTCGTCCTCGAAGAACATCGACGCCCGCCCGCCGGAGGCGCCCAGGGCCTCGGTCAGCGCGCGCAGGCCGTCGGCCAGCCCCCGGCGGTGCCCCGGCACGAGGCGGCGCACGGCGTCGACGATCAGCTCCTGCGCGACGGCCGGAGCGTCGCGGTGAAGGAGCCGGCCGCGCGATGTGAGGCTGACGATCGATCGCCGGCGGTCGTCGGCGGCGGGCACGCGTGCGACCAGCCCGCGCGCCACCAGCCGGCTCACGACGACGGAGACCGAGCTCTGGTGGGTCATGGTCAGGCGGGCCAGCTCGTTGATCGAGAGTCCCGGATGGTCCGCCAGCACCCGCAAGACGAAGAGCTGCGCGCCGGTCACGCCGGCCCGCTTTTCCACGATGTGCGCCGAGTCGCGCAGCAAGCGGACGAGCTTCCGGAGGGCCTCGACGGCCAGGAAGCCGTCATGTTCGGCGCGTCCGGAATGCATGGGAGACCATATATCTGCGGCGGGACGCGCCCACGTCAAGCGGATTCACCCGCCACCGTCGACTCAGTCCTCGGCGGCGCCCAGCCAGTCGGTGCGGACGTCGGGGCCCAACTTGTCGAGGATCTCGGCCCGGAAGCGCTTCTTGAGCTGGTCGGCGATCTGGCCCATGCGCTGCTTGGAGACGCCGAACCGCGCCCCCAGCTCGCCCAGCGCGACCGGGTCCTCCGTGGCCAGGTGCTCGTGCCAGACCGCGCGCTCGCGCGGGTCCTCGAGCGCGTCGCGGAAGCCCGTCACGAAGTGACGAAGGGCGTCCGCCAGCTCGGCGTGCGCCGCCTCCGACTCCGGCGACGGTCCAGCGGCCGCGATCCGCTCGGCCAAGGGGAACCCTTCGTCACCGTCCTTGGAGGCGCCCGGGTCGATGGACACCTCGCGCGACTCGAGGTGCTGCCGGACCTCGTCGAGCTCCCGCTCGTCGACGTCCAGCTTGGCCGCCAGCAGCTTGGGGGTCACCTCGAACCCGGCCGCCAGCAGCTTCTGACGCTCCTTCTCGAGCCGGAAGAAGAGCTTCCGCCCCGCCCGCGTGTTGCCGACGTGGATGAGGCGCGAGTTGGTCATCAGGAACTTCAGCACGTAGGCGCGAATCCAGTACGCCGCGTAGGTACCGAACCGGGGGCCCAGCGACGGCTCCCAGCGCTTGACCGCCTCCATGAGCCCCACGCTCCCCTCCTGGAAGAGATCGAGGATGCTCGCCCAGGCCCGCCGGTACTGGTAGGCGATGGCGATCACCAACCTCAGGTTGTGCACCACCAGCGTGCGCGCCGCGTTCATGTCCCCCCGCTCGCGGACCGCCTTGCCGAGCGCCCGCTCTTCCTCGTCGCTGAGGCGGCGGTAGCGGCGCGCCTCGGACAGGAACCGTCCCACCGGGTCGCGCTGCGGGGTCAGCGCCCCGGCCGCCGGCGGCATCACCTCGTCTGCGTCGAGCACCGGCTGCGCCGCCTCCGGCCCGGCCGCGCCCGCCTCGGAGACGACCGCCTCCTCGTCGAGCGTTTCGCTGTCGTCCTGGTGGGGCTTGGCAGGCATCGGTCGTCCCGCGCGGGAATTCCGCGCAGAGGGAGATACTATTCCTGGTCGAAAGTGGCGTTGTGTCTCTAGCATCGAAAGCTCATCCCCGCCTGGGGGCGGTTGTCGTGGGTCTCGCGTTGTTTGGATGCCGGGGCTCGGGACCGGTGCCCGCGGACCCTTCACGGCCGGGGGCGTCTCGTCCGGGCGCGCCCACGGCCGTCTCGGTGGCCGGACCCGACGGCGGCGCGACCGAGCCCGTCGCGGTGCGCGGTCGGGAGATCGCCCTCCTCTATTCGTCGAACTTGCTGGGCAAATTCACGCCCTGCCACTGCGCCGTCTTGCCGCTGGGCGGCCTCGGACGGCGGGCCACCGTCATCGCCCGGGCGCGGGCCGAAGCGGACGCGACCGTCGTCGTCGACGCCGGCGATCTGTTCGTGCCCGAGGGGACCCCGGCCGAGACCGAGCGGCAATCCCGCCTGCTGGCGGCCGGCGTGGGGCGCGCCGGGATCGACGCCTTCACCCCCGGTGATCGCGACCTGGCGATCGGTGTCGCCCGGCTCAAGGCGCTGACCGCGGCCAACAAGATCCCGGTCGTCTCGGCCAACCTCTACGGGCGCGACGGCCAGCGGCTGTTCCCGGCCGATCGGCTGGTCGAAGCGGCCGGCACCCGCATCGGGATCTTCGGCGTCACCGCGCCGCCCACCGCCGCCGACGCGAACGGATGGCGCGCGGCGGGCATCACCGTACGCGACCCGGCCGACGCGGCGCGCGAAGCGATCGCCTCGCTCCGCGCCCGCGGCGCCGCCGTCGTCGTCGCTCTGGTCCACGCGGGCCTGCCGGCCGAAAATCGTCGGCTGGTCCAGGCCGCGAAAGGGATCGACTGGGCGGTGCTGGGGCACAGCGCGCTCAACCTGGAACGGCCCGAAGGGGCCGACGGCGCGCTCCTTCTGGAGGCGATGTCCGAGGGGAAGAACCTCGGCCGCCTCGACCTGCACGTCGTCGGTGGCAGCGTGGTCTTCGCCGACCGGGGGGCGCGCGCCGAGCTGGCCGCGACGCTGGCCGACCACCGGCGCCAGCTCGAGGGATACGACCGGTCGATCTCCGGGATCGACCCGGCGTCGCTCGAGGCCTATTACCAGCAGCGCCGCCAGGCGCTCACGGCCCAGATCGCCCTCGAGGCGCGGGCCCTGGCTGCCCTGCCGGCCGTCCTCACCGGAAGCTGGTTCGAAAACCGCATCATCCCCCTCGACCAGAGCATCCCGGACGACCCGGTCGTGGGGCGGCTGGTCCGCGATTATCTGGTGGAGGGGCTAGCCGACAAGCGGCGGGCTCATCTATAGTCCGCCCGATGCGCCCCGCCCCGCGAAAATGGCTGCCGCTGGCGATCGCGCTGCTCGGGCCCGGGCTGGCGCCGGTGGTCGTCCGGGCGGGCGAGGAGGCCAAAAAGCCGGCCGAGACAGGCACGGAGAGTTTCGAGAAGCTCGCGCACGGCGCGGTCAAGACCCAGGACGTGGCCACGCTGCTGGCGCCGTTCATCGACTCGTGCGGCGGCGACATGCGCGAGCTCGATCGCGCGCGCTGCCGCGGCACCACCGCCTTCCTGCGCAAGAAGCTGCCCCAGCAGACGTTCATCGCCGAGTCGAACGATCCGGCGGCGATCGAGGTCTCGAGCTACGACGCCGCGGCCAAGGGGTACCACCTGGCACTGTCCGGCTGCATCGCCTGCACCGAGCCGATGGCGATCGGCAGCCGGCGCGAGCCCCGGTTCGTCACGCTGGCCACGCCGGACAAGGGCGCGGCCTCGCTGGCCGCCGGCGTCCAGGTCACGAAGAGCGTGGTGGCCTTCGCCGACTTCGCGGCGGCCAAGCGCTGGGCCGAGGTCGAGAAGCCCTTCCTGCGCGCCGAGTTCCTGTTCCAGCCGCAGGCCGAGGGGTCGGACTTCACCGTCGGCATGGCGCCGGGGATAGCGCTCAAGCTGGTGGGCGCGCGCGTCTACAACCGCTGCACGGGCGAGATCGTCGTCTCGCAGCCGCCGTCGACGGGGTTCGCCGACCGGCCGCCGCCCGGTCACGAGGACCCGGCCTGCAAGACCGCCGGCCAGCCACGGCCGATGTCCGACGACGAGCTGGCCGCCGACAAGCGCCCCGAGGAGCTCACCAAGGCGGCCATCAACGAGGTGATGGAGAAGATCCGTCCCCAGTTCTACGACTGCTTCCAGAAGTTCCACACCCCGGGCGCGCTGGTGCTCAACTACGTGGTCGGTGGGAACGGCACCGTGCAGTCGGTGCAGATCGGTTCCACGTTCGCCGGAACGCCGACCGGCTCGTGCGCGATGGAGGTGGCCAAGGAGATGCGCTTCCCCGCCTTCAAGCACGAGCGTCAGACGTTCAAGTACATGTTCTACCTGCGCCGCTCCTGACCCCTCGTTGGCCCCGGCCGCACCAGGAGCGCGGCGAGCCCGAGCAGGCAGAGGAACCCGAACAGATCGCCGACGGTGCGGTAGAGGCCTCCGCCGGGGAGCATGGCCAGGTCGACCAGCAACGTCGTGGGTGGCCGAGGCGGCTCGGCGGCCGGATCGACCGATTCGGTCTGGGCCCGCACGCGGCCGGCCGCGTCGATGTGGGCGGAGACGCCGGTGTTGACGGCGCGGACCATCTCCAGCCGGTGCTCGACCGAGCGGAACACCGCCAGCGCCAGGTGCTGGTACGGCTCGGCGGTGCGGCCGAACCAGGCGTCGTTGGTGATGTTCACGAAGGCGTTCGGTCCGAGCTTGGCCACCCGGCGCGCGAACGACGGCAGGATGTCCTCGTAACAGATGAGCGGGCCCAGCTTGAAGTCGCCGGCCGCCGTGTGCAGCGGGAACGAGGCCGGCTCACTGCCGCGCGAGAAGTTCGAAGCCTCGGGGAAGATCTCCGTGAACCAGGGGATCTGGTCGTAGAACGGGATGTACTCCCCGAACATCATCAGGAAGACCTTGTCGTAGCTGCCCGTCGCGTGGCCGGCGGCGTCCATCATGAGCGCCGTGTTGTAGGGATAGCGGTCCTTGCGGGTCTGGGGCGGTCCCACGGTACGCGTGAGCGCGCCGTAGAGCAGCGGCGTGTCGAACCCGCGCCGCACCCTGCGCGCGTCGTCCTCGCCGAAGTCGCGCGAGAACGTGCGCGGCAGCGCGTAGGGGTACGACGACTCGGGCCAGACGACAAACTCGGCGCCCGCGTGCTGGAGATCGGCGGAGGCGCGCTGGTGCAGCGCCAGCAGGCGGGCGAACTCGACCGGATCCCACTTCTCGAGGATGCCCACGTTGGCCTGCACGAGCCCCGTCTTGACCTTGGGCGCGGCGGCGCGGCGCGCATCGGCCTGCCGCATCCGCAGCCCGCCGTAGCCGAGATCGGCGACGATCAGGACCGCGACGACGGTCAAGCCACGCCAAGCGGGCCAGCCGCGCCGGGAGGGGGCGAAGATCGCGTCGGCCACCGCGCCGCTGAGGGCCAGCATCAGCGCCGTCACGCCGAGGGGTCCGGTGATGTCGGCGATCTGGATCAGCACCGGAACGAACGCCTGCGAGAAGCCCAGGTAGTAGGGAAAGATCTGCGGCATCACCAGCTCGACGGTGACCATGACCAGCGGCGCCAGCAACACCAGCGGCGCGCCCGTCCGAGTCCATGCGCGGCGCACGCCCCAGGAGAAGAACGCGAACGCCAGCCCCTGATAGCCGACCAGGAGCGCCATGATGGGAAGCGCCTCGAGCGCCGGCATGTGGCCAAACCGCTCGAGCAGGCCGTCCATCCAGTAGAACCCGCCCGCGTTGGCGACGAAGCCGGTCAGCCAGCCGTAGAGAAAGGCGCGCTTCGGCGTGGCCGCGTTTCGCGCCACCCACAGCTCCGGCACCGTGGCGATCCACATGAGCGGCCACAGGCCGTAGGTCGGGACGGCGAGGAAAAGCAGCACCCCCGCCAGCAACGAGAGCCCCAGCCGTAGAAAGACGGCGCGCATTCAGCCCCTGTCATAGCGCAGGCGGGCTGGTCTTCGCACGCGCGACCTCGTGATAGCATCCGCCCGATGCGGCTTGGGGCGTGGGTCTTCGTGGCGGGCGGCGTCGTCGCGTCGACGATGAGCTGCGGCAGCAACGCCGTGGCCCCCACCGGCACGGGCGGCGCCTCGGGGGGCTCCGCCGGCGCCTCGGGCGCAGTCGGTCGCGCGGGCGCAGGCGGCGGTGCCGGGGCAACGGCAGCCGGTGGCGCTGCGGGCGCCGGGGTTGGCGGCGGCGCGGGAGCCGCCGGCTCTGCCGGGATGACCGGCTCTGCCGGCGCGGGCGGTGCGAGCGGCAGCGCTGGCGCGGCCGGCGGCGCGGGCGCGGGCGGCATGGCCGGCCACGCCGGCACGTCGGGCGGCGGCGGCAACGGCGGCACCTCCGGAGGGTCGGCTGGCTCGGGCGGAGACGGCGGCGGAGGCGGCGGCTTCGTGACCTGCGATCCCAACGACCAGACGACCTGCCCGGCGATCCAGCGTTGCGCCTGGATCGCCACCAGCGCCAGCGCGGGCTTCTCGGCCTGCGTCCCCGACGGGACGGTCGCTCAGGGGGGCGCCTGCGCGGCGGGTCAGTACGGCGCGACCGGGTACGACGACTGCAAGCGCGGGCTAGCGTGCGCGAACGCGCAATGTCAGCCGATCTGCAAGACGTCGAACGATACCTGCGGCGCGCACGCCGTCTGCACCAGCTACTCGAGCGTCTTCTCCTCGGGTGGATCGACCATCGCGGGCGTCTGCGATCCGACTTGCAACCCGCTCACCCAGGCGCGCGACTACGACGGCGCGCCCGCCTGCGGCAGCCCGACCCCCGCGTCGCCCACGCTCGGCTGCTACGGCAAGAGCGTCTTCACCTGCTCGAAGATCGTCTATCCCAACAACAAGGCGGACGCGCCGGCCGCCGGCCCCAGCAGCGGCGGCTTCTACCTGAACGGCTGCGCGCCCGGTTACCTGCCAGTGCTCACGGCGGCGACCAGCAGCACGCAGCAGATCTGCGTCGCGCTCTGCCAGCCCGGCCCGACCTCGCAGGCGACGCCGGCCAACGCCGGCGGGGTCGCGCCCGCGACCTGTGCCGCCGCCGGCGCGGCGTCCCCGCACGAGTGCCGCTACTGGTGGTGGCTGGAGAACACCACCCTCGCCTCGTTCCCCGACGCGCTCAGCAACACGATGGGGTTCTGCATCGACTACACGAAGTACACCGGCAACAAGGCCGGGACCGGCACCGCCCCCTACCCCAGCTGCACCGCGCTCTCGACGACCGCGCACAGCTACGACGCGACGCTGACCGACACGCAGTACTGGGGCTGCGAGCCCTACCCCGCCACGCCCTGACGGCAGCAGAATGGCCAGAGATCGCGTGAGCGACGGCGGGCTTTGCCGGCTCGGTCGGGCTGTCGAACCTACAGGTTGGTGGGCTGTCGATGAAGCGAACCGGGAGCAGGCGCGAGCCGGCTTTGTCGCACAGGAGATGACTGTCGCAAAGGAGGCCACCTAACCGTCCATCCAGGGCAGTCCTCTTCAGTCCGCGAGCATCCGGAGGAGGGTGACGGTCCGAGGGTGATGCGGAATGCACCGGAAGCGCATTCAGGTAGAGTTCCGGTGGATCGGATTTTCGAACACCTTGGAGGCGGACCGTGGTCATCGACCCTGCAG
>DASYEX010000010.1:0-8255 GCA_036498765.1 Polyangia bacterium | reverse complement strand
GACGACGCGGCGCCGCGGCTGCGCTTGATCGGTGACGGTGGACATGACGTTGGCGATGCCGAGGTCGAGGCTGGACACCGTCTGGTGGTGATACAGCGACGCCTGGGCGCGATAGAAGGCGGTGAGGCTTCCGTAGAGCGGCATGAGGCCGAGGTCGGTGGCGGTGGGATCGCCGACGGTGTCGGCCAGGAAGAAGGCGAAATAGAGACCATTCGCGTAAGCCTCGGCGGCGTAGATGCGCCAGTAGTCCTCCCGCTCGTTGGCAGGGAGTCCGATGAAGCGGGTCATCGGGCCGCTCGGCCAGTCGATGAAGAGGACCACCGGCGCGCCCGGGGCCAGCGAGGCCGACTCGGCGGCCAGCCGGAGAAACGTCGGCTTGAGCGAGGTGGCCCCGGCGAGGTGGCCGTTCGAGAGCGGCACGTAGTCGGCTTGGGCCCCGCCGTCGCCGTCGTCGTTTCCGTCGTAGAGGCCGACGCTCTGGAAGTCGACGTAGGGGAAGATCCCGTTCGAGGTGATGTAGATGTTGCGCCCGTACCTTTGCTGGGCGTACTGGCGCAGCTCCGTGGTGACCTGCAGGAATTGCCGGTAGGTGACCGCGGGCTCGAAGGAGAGACCGGCGCTGGTCGGCGCGCGGTTGTTGACGGCCCGCTGCCATTCGGCGCCGAGCGGATTGTCCAGTGAGAACGGGGTGCCGGCCCAGCCCTTGCTGGCCAGGTAGCGGCGGTAGTTGAAGTTGCAGGTGAGGTCCCCGGCAGGGAAATCGGCGCGCAATCGATTGTTGGGGGGCATGTCGAACAGGGCGGCGAAGTCGGCGCCCGGATACTTGGCCAGCAGGTAGGCGTTGAAGTCGGCGAGGTGGCCGTCGTCGAAGCCCTCGTCCCCGTCGTACGAGGCCCCGGTGAAGTCTCCGTCGGCGACGTCGAAGAAGATGCCGTCCAGCCCGGCGTCGATCTGCAGCTCGCCGATGGCGGTCAGATCGGCGCGGAACGTGGGGCTGGCCCAGGAGCCGAAGTAGAGCTTCGGATAGATGTCGTCGTGCTCGATCGGCGCGCCGCCGGAATCGCGGGTCACCACGGTGGGAAAGGTGGCGCTGCTCCATTCGTCGGCGAAGGTGACCGTCGTCTGGCCGCCCATGATGCGGATCCCCCCGGTGTGGCAGGCGTCGATGTAGGTCGCGTCGTAGTCGGCGGCCTGCCGCCCGTAGACGTCCCAGTGGTTCAGGGCGCGGATGGTCATGTCGGGCGCGAGCGCGGTGACCTGCGGATCGCCGGCCTGGTCCACCACCTGGCTGTGGGCGAACACGGTCACGTCGTCCATGGCGACTGGCGCGGTCGGGGTGACCGTCAGGACGAACGGCCCGCCGTCGGCCTCGAGGACGCCACCGTCGGAGACGCAGGCCGGCGCGCTCGCCTCGGGAGAGCCGGCATCGGTGCCGGTACCGGAAGTCGGCTTGCGCGGCGCCTCCGGGGCGCCGCCGCAGCCGAGTCCCGAGAGCGACACCAGGCTGAGCGCCAAGAAAGACGTGGTTGAGATACGCATGCAGAGGGAACGGCCCGCCCCCTCGGTTTGGACCAACAAAAATTGCGCCGCGCGGTTCAGTAGTCGATGACGACCACGTCGTAGGCGGCCAGGCTGGGCAAGGTGAGCGCGATCTGCCCACCCGCGTACGAAAAGGGGAGCGGCGCGTCGGCGGTCTCGTCGGGCGACGCCAGCGCGACCGCGACGGGCGCGGCGCTCGAGGAGACGGCCAGCGGGATGCCTGTCCTGGTCACGATGCCACCTTCGTACTGGTGGTTCACCACGTGCACGATGCGGCGGGAGATGCGGCCGGCGTTCGCCGGATCCGGCTGATCGGCGAGGGTCACCGTCGCAGCCGGCAGGTCGCTCGATTGTTCGGTCGAAGCGACGACGCCCCGATAGAGCCCGGCGTGCGCTCGGTAGAATGCGGCCAGGCCTTGGTAGAGCTGCATGAGACCGGTCCCCGTCGCCGTATGCTGGGGATCGCCCGGGCTATAGAGATCGAACGCGAAGAAGAGGCCGCTGGCGTAGGCCTCGGCGGTGTAAAGGCGCCAGTAGTCCTGCAGCTCGCTGGCGGTTAAACCATCGTATTGCGGCCAATCCCCGTCGAGAAACACCACCACGGGCGCGCCGGGCGAGAGCGCCTGGGCGCGCGCCCTGAGGCCCGCGAAGGCCGGCGCCAGCGACACCGTGCCGTCGAGGCGCCCGCCGGCGTCGACCGGAACGTAGGTCGCCGTCTCGCCGTTCGGCGCGTCGATGGTGTTGTCGAACAGGCCGACCGCCTGGAAGTCGACGAAGGGGTAGACGCCGGTGGCGTTGATGAAGACGTCGTGCCCGCGAGCCTGCGCGTAGGCGTGCAGCTCGGCGACGATCTGCCGCCAATAGACGTAGTCCCCGGCCGTCTCCAGGAAAGTCTGCGGACCGATGGCCGCGCGCCCGCCGTTCACGACGCCCCATTCGCCGGCCAGCGGGTTGTTCGATGAGGACGGATCGTCCGACACGCCCAGGTCGTGGAGGTAGGTCCGGTAATTGAAGTTGCCGGAGAGATCACCCGGCGCACGATCTCGCTCGAGAACATTGGGCGGCATCATCGAGAAGCGCGTGGCGAAGTCGGTCTCGCTCGGATACTTGGCCAGCAGATAGGCGTTGAAGTCGGCCAGGTGGTAGTCGTCGTAGCCGTCGCGGCCATCGACGCCGTCGACCTGGACGGCCTCGACGTCGGACTCGAGGCTGACGAACTGCAATCCGTCGACGCCCAGGTCGATCTGCATCTCGGCGATCTGGACGGCGCGGGCGCGCACGCGGGGGTTTGCCAGCGACGCCCAGGAGAGCTTCGGATAGATGCCGTCATGGGAGACTGTCTGGTCGCGCGGGTCCCGGGTGGCGAAGTCCGTGAACGTGTCGGCGGCGTCCCATTGATCCGGGAACTGATCGGTGAACAGGGCCGCCAGATTGGCGCCGCCGATGAAACGGATGTTTGCCTGATGGCACGCCTCCAGATAGGCGGTGTCGTATTTGTCGACGAGAAATCCGTCCTGGTCCCAGGTCGACCAGCCGCGCACCACCACGTCGGGCGCCAGCTCGAGCACCTGCGGATCGGCCGTGCCGACGTCGTACTCGCTCATCGCAAAGACGATCGCGTCGAGCGGCAGCGGCGTCGCGGTGGGTGCCGTGGCGGGCGGCCAGACGAAGGCGCTCGCGCAGATCTGACCTTGGGGCAAGCAGAGCTGCTCGGCGACGCAGCAGGTGTACCCGGCCGCGCAGGGACAACTCTTGCCGCCGAGCGGCGCGACGTCGCAACCAAGGGTCCCGACCGCAGCGGCGACCGCCAAGGCCACCGCCGGCGCGCGGCGCGGACGGCCCCCGCTCGGGTTCAAAAGCGCCCTCCCAGACCGAAGGCGCCGGCACCGGCGCCGACCATCGCCGTGGGGCGCACTGTCGAGGCAGGCCAGAGCCAAAGGAGACCAGCCGCGATCGCCGAGGAGGCGGCCAGGCCGCCGGCGGCCATCGCCCAGTCCCGGCGGGTGCCGAGACGACCGTCGAGCGCGGCCGTCTGGACCTGGCTGGGAGCCGAGCGCGCCTCGAGCGACAGGTCATGCGCCGAGACCGCCAGCAGGATGGCCGCGCCGGCCGAGACGCCGCAAAGGAGGGCGGCGCCGAGGGCCGCACGTTTGCGCCAGCGAGGCAGCGGTGCCGGCGGGAGGTCCGCGGACAGGCTCGGCGTGGCCACGTAGCTCGCCAGCGCGTCGGCGTCGAAGGGGAGCACGAAGATGAGGCTGAAGGCGTCGTGGGCGGCACCGCGCGCGGCGAACCGTGGCGGCTCTGGAGGAAGCTCCGCCAGATCGACCAGCGGCCGCCCCGGGGGGAGGGCGACCTCCCGGCCGTCGCTGGCGCGCCGCAGATAGAGCGGAACGTCGCTCGGCCCGAGGACGATCGACAGCGGATGGCCGGCGGTGTTGTGAAAGTCGGCCAGACGGACGCCCCGTCCGTCCTCGAGCACGTAGTGATCGGCCGCGGCTCCCGTGCCCACCAACAGGCGGTGGGACGCTCCGCCCCGCAGGTCGAGCAGCGTGGTGCCGGTGCGCGGGGGACGCGCGAAGACCTCCGGGCGAAACCGTTCGTTGGGGATGGCGGCGTTGGCGCGGCTCACGAACGCCGCCAGCTCGCGATAGCTCACCTGGCCGTCCCCGTCGAAGTCGGCCGCGCCATAGAGGCCCGAGCGGACCTCGTGGCTGAAAACGCCGGCCTGGAACCCCTCCCACTCGTGGCTCTCGCGCGCCACCGTGGTCGAGAGCAGGAGGCCCACGTCGTCGCGCCGCGCGAGCCCCTCGACCGGCGCAAACCCGTGCAGCTCGCGGCGGGAACCGCCCGGGCCCCGCCCGTAAGCGAGAAAGTACGAATAGCAGGCGTCGACGACGAGGTGGGTGGTCTCGGCGTGAACGCGGTCGACGACGGCGCGCTCGATCTCCGGCCCCGTGAGCCGGGCGTCCTCCAGCGCCAGGTAGGCCTCGGCGCCCGCCACGTTGCCGTGTCCCGCGTAGACGAAGAACAGCACCGGTCGCTGCCCGCGCAGGCGGGCGGCGGCGACCTCCTCCGCCAGCTCCGCCACCGCCCGATCGAGCTCCGCGCGTCGCGGCGGGCGGGCCCGTTCCACGGCGTCGGGGGCGATGCGCCGGGTGTTCTCGTCGAGGCTGGCCAACAACCGGGTGCGCGCGCCCACGGCCCGAAACAGCGCTTCGTAGCGGACGGCGTCGTCATCGGCATAGCGAAGCGGGGGCATCTGCGGATCGACGCTCTGGTTGACCCCCACGATGAGCGCGAACATGGCCGGAGGGGCGCCATCCGTGACGCCGGCGAAAGTACCGGGCGCCGCGCCGGGCGCCGCCCTGGCTGCCGCCGAGGCGAGGGCCAACCCGACGACGACCACGGACCGGAACCGAGCCTTCATCATCGGGGCGCCACCCGCAGCGTTCGGACCAGGTCGACGGCACCGGGGACGGCCAGCCCGTCGCGATTGCCGCCGCCGCTGCCGCGTTGTGCGACGGCCTGCTCGATCTGCCGGACCGTGAGCGCCTGGTCGGAGAACAGGGCGTGGATCGACAGATTCTCTCCGTCCAGGGGTTGGGTCACAGCGTCCGGCAGCTCGTGGGTCCCGGGCGCGCCGGAGATCGGGATCCCCGTCGGGTTCTCTTCCGCGCGCGACCAGGCCGGATGATACCAATAAACGTGGCGGTGCTCGTCGACGCCGAAGATCATGAGGCGGCGCTTTCCGATCGGGTTGCGATAGGCGAAGGCCAGCTCGTCGGTGGGAGCCATGACCTCGCCGGCCGGCCGCGGGGCCGACGTGGGGGTCGGGACACGGTAGACGAGGAGCTCCGGGCGGCCGGCGCCAGCGCCGCCTCGGGTGGCGAAGCCGAGGTCCCGCTCGTGGCCGATGCGCGGCAACATCATGACCGCCGCCGCCACGGCGCCGGCCGCGGCCAGCCCCGCCAGCCGCCAGCCCACCACGGGGCGCCGCCCGGCCGCGAGGCCCAGGCCCCGGGCCAGGCGCTCCTCAGGTGACGGCGCGCAGGGATCGAGCCGCGCCAGCGCCAGGTGTCGATCGTAGTGCTCGCGGCAGGCGGAACAGCCGGGGAGGTGCGCGCGCATCGCGCGCTCGGCCGCCGCGCCGATCGCTCGCTGAAAATGCGCCGCGATCGCGCGCCGCGTTCGCCGGTGAGGATCCCGTCCCCTCCAGGTCAACGGCGACTCCTTTCGCCACGACGGGCGAATCGGCCCAGCAGGCGCCTGACCTGCGCCTCGCGATAGGCGAGGGTGGTGCGGCTGATCCCCAGGCGGCGGGCCGCTTCACGTTGGTCGAGGCCGAGAAGAAAGCGGTGTTCGAACACCGTGTCCCACTTCGCGGGCAGAACCTCGCTCCGGAACTGCGCGATCAAGAGGCGCGCGCCGACGTCCTCTTCCATGCCCCCGGTCGGGGCCGAGGGGGCAAGCTCGGCGGCCGCTTCGTCGAGGGAGCCTTCGCGCCGATAGCGCCGCCAGTAGTCCACGGCTCGGTTTCTCGCCACCACGCCGAGCCAGGTGGCGAAGGCTCCGCCCACGAAGCCCCGACGCAGGTTGGCGTTCGCCAGGAGATCGACGAAGACGTCATGAACGACCGTCTCCCGGTCGGCGCCGCGCAGCACTTGGCCGACCGCCTGCCCGACGGTGTGGAAGTGTTCGCGATAGCAGGCCTCGAGCACCTCCCGGTCGCCGGCGTGAAACCGTTCGAGCCAGGTGGCGCGATCGTCCCCCTCGCCGGCGCCGGCGCTAGAAAAGGCCACGGCTCTCCGCCGTCCTCGGCGGATAGGCGATCGAATCATGACCGGCACGGGGCAAAGAAACACGAACAGGGAACGATCGGCGGGGCAGCCATGGACGAACTTTTCTCGAAGGAGATGCTTGCGGGGCGGCGCGGTCGATAGGCAGAGTTTATGGCGACCCGAAGTAGCGGTGGCGCACCGACCTTTTGCGTATACTGCCGGCGGCCATGAAGGCGGATCCCGTCGATTAGTATCGGGTACGTTGGGTCCTGGTGAGACGACGCCAGTTTCTGAGAGGACTTCTTGCCACCGGCGGCGCCGCCTGTGCGCCAGAGCTGTTGCGCGGTGGGCGTCGGGCAAGGGCCGCCACGGCCGGCTCGCGCACGACGGACGCGCGGATCGACGTCCTGGTCAACGAGCCGATCGGACGCATCGCGCCCGAGATCTACGGTCAGTTCGTCGAGCACCTCGGCGCCGTCGTCTACGACGGCGTTTTCGTCGGCGAGAAGTCCAAGATCCCGAACATCGGCGGGATCCGGAAGTCGCTCGTCGAGGCGCTGCGGCGGCTCAAGCCGGGCGTCATCCGCTGGCCGGGCGGCTGCTTCGCCGACAGCTACGGCTGGCGCGACGGCGTAGGGCCGCGCGCGCGGCGTCCTCGCCACGTCAGCTTCTGGGCCGGGGCGGACTGGCCCAAGCCGCCCGCAGACGGTCCTTCGAAGTACGAGACCAACGCCTTCGGGACGAACGACTTCATCCGGCTCTGTCGCGCGGTCGGCGCACAGCCCTACCTGGCGGTGAACGTGCGGAGCGGCAGCCCGCGTGACTTCATGGACTGGGTCGAGTACTGCAACGGCCCGGCCGGCAGCACGACGCCTGCCGATCTCCGGGCCGCCGGCGGCGAGCGCGCGCCGTTCGGCGTCCACTACTGGGGCGTGCGCAACGAGCCCTGGGGCTGCGGTGGGAACTTCACGCCTGAGGAGTACGCCTCCGAATTCCGCCGGTACATCGAGTGGGTGCCGCAGCTCGGTCCGCCGCTCTCGTTCATAGCGGCCGGCCCGAGCGACGACGACGTCGAGTGGACGCGCCGATTCTTCGCCAAAATGGCCGAGCGTCACAGTGTCGAGCGCGTGTGGGGCTACAGCCTGCACCACTATGCCTGGAACGTGAGCGGCGGCCGGACGACCGATTGGTCGAAGGGGAAGGGCGATGCGATCAAGTACCCCGACGAGGAATGGTACGAGCTCTTGCGAGAGGCGGACCGGACCGAAGAGTTCATCCTCGACCACTGGGGCGCGCTGGCGGCCTTCGACAAGCAGCGCAAGGTCAAGCTGGTCGTCGACGAGTGGGGGGCCTGGTATCGACCCGGTTCCCAGGTGGACGACGCGCACCTGCTCGGTCAGCAGTCGACGATGCGGGACGCGCTCTTGGCCGGGCTCACGCTCGACACCTTCAACCGACAGGCGGACAAGGTGGCGATGGCGAACGTGGCGCAGCTGGTGAACTGCCTACAGGCGCCGTTTCTTACCCGCGGCGAAAAGCTGCTCCTGACGCCGACGTTCCACGTCTTCGAGATGTACGCGCCCCACCAGGGTGCCGAGGGCGTGCGCGCCAACTTCGGGGCTCCCCGCCCGAAGTACACCCGCAACGGGCAACCGGCGACGATGCGCGGTCTGATGGGATCGGCGTCGCACAAGGACAAACATCTTGTCCTGACGGTGACCAACCCCGACCTGCACCAGACGCAGACCACTGAGATCGCGCTCCACGGCGGGCGGGCGTCGGCAGAGCCGATACGCTGCACGACCCTCGCCGATTCGGACGTCCACGCGGTCAACAGCTTCGACGAACCGGACCGGATACATCCGAAGGAATCGACCATGCCGATGAACGGCGCGTCGCTGGTCTATGACTTTCCGCCCGCATCGGTCACGCGGCTCG
>DASYEX010000009.1:0-16308 GCA_036498765.1 Polyangia bacterium | reverse complement strand
CGTTCGGTGGGCTTCACCCCTCTTCGTACACGGGTCCGAGTGCGCCGACGACGGGGGCGGTGTCCAGCTGGTCTCCTGGGTCAGCGACACGCTGGTCGAGCACGCGCTGCTGCCGCTCCCCGGCGACCCGCGGCGCGCGTTCGAGAACGGCAGCGACCTGGTCACCGTCTCGGACTCCAACGTGCGCGCGTTCTCTCTCGCCAACCTGGACATCGCGCACCAGACGGCCGATCTGGTGATCGGCACCTGCGTGCCCGACCAGAGCACCTCCACCCAGGTGGTGGTCGACGAGCAGCCGAGATCGTCGCCGGTGGTGCTCTGCTCCCTCGCCGACGGCCGCGGGCCCGGATGGCCCGCGGTCGCGGCGGCGCTCCTCGGTCTGGCCCTGGGATGGCGCCGCCGGCGCGGGGCCGCCTAGGCTCAGCGCGGGATGGTCAGCGTCTTCGCCGCGTCGGGCGTGAGCGGCGACGGCAGGTCGATTCCGTTGGCGTGCAGATCGAACGCCAGGATCGCCCAGTACTGATCGTTGGTCAGGGTCCCCGCCTTCTTGGGCGGCATGTTGGCCACCGTGAACTCGGCGACGTCCGCGACGGTGACGAACTTGCCCTTGCGGTACTTGCGGTCGGCCGGCGGATCGAGCGGCAGCGCGCCGTCCTTGAGGCCGACCACCCGGGGCGCCTTGCTGCCGCCCTCACCGGAGTCGCCGTGGCAGCCGGCGCAGTTGTCGGCGTAGAGCTTCTGCCCCTGCGCCACCTGGTCGGCGAACGAGGCAGGCGCCGCCGTCGTCGACCCCGACGCTGCCGCGGGCGGCGGGTTCGAGGCACAGCCTCCCAGAATCGAGAGGGCGGCGGCCGAGACAAATCCTAGAAATGCTTTTCCGTATCCGGTTCTCATCGAGGTCTCCTTGTAGGCACGCGTACGCGGCGATGCAAGGAGCCCCCAGACGAAAAAACGTGACAGACGAAGATTAAAATCGGGGACCCGCTACGCGACACGGAGCGAGGGTCAGACCCGAGGGCGGCGGTCAGGCGATCGTCCGGTCGACGACGATCGCCACGAACAGGAGAGTCAGGTAGAGGATGGAATAGAAGAACAGCGAGCGCGCCCAGGCGTTCTCGGCGGCGCGGCGGAAGCCGGCCGCCGCCCAGCCGATGAAGATCGCGCCCAGCAGCACGGCGCAGGCGAGGTAGAGGGGCCCGGCGACGTGGAGCGGCTGCAGTGCGACGGTCGCCGCCACCAGGGCGATGGAAAAGGTCACGATCGTCACGCGGGTCGCGCGCGTGGAGATGGCCAGCGGCAGCACCTTGAGCCCGGCGCGCGCGTAGTCAGCGGCGCGGTAGATGGCGATCGCCAGAAAGTGGGGGATCTGCCAGAGGAACAGGATCGCGAACAGCGCCAGCCCGGGGGCGTCGAGGCGTCCGGTCGCCGCCGTCCAGCCCATGAGAGGCGGCAGCGCGCCCGGGACCGCGCCGATGAAGAGGGCGATGCCGGTGTGGCGCTTGAGCGGCGTGTAGACGGCGACGTAGCTGCCCAGCGCGAACAGGCCCAGGATCCCGGTCAGGAGGTTGCCGCCCAGAAAGACCAGCGGCACCGCCGCGCAGGCCAGCAGGGTACCGAAGGCCAGCGCGGTTTCGGGCGAGAGCGCCGCGCGCGGCAAGGGACGGTCGCGCGTCCGCTCCATGAGCGGGTCGACGTCCCGCTCGAGATACATGTTGAAAGTATTCGAAGCGGCGACCAGCAGCGCCGTGCCGATCAGGGTCATGATCGCGCGCCAGGTGGCGATCTGTCCGGGCGCCAGCCACAGGCCGCCGACGAAGGTGATGATCACCAGGCCCGTGATGCGGGGCTTGCAGAGCTGGATGACCGCCGGGAACCAGGCGAGCTTGGGGAAGGCGGGCACGGCGTCCGGGCGCGCGGCGAGCACGGTGAGCGCCATCGTCGCCAGCAGCGCGGTCGCCACGGCCAGGTGACTCTCGACGGTGGCCAGGTCCAGGAACGACGTCACCGAGTGGAGCCCCAGCCAGATCTGGACACCCACCAAGGTGGGCGCGACCAGCGCCAGCGCGCGCAGGACGGGACGCGTCGCCCGTCGCCAGGTCACGATCGCCGAGGCGAGCACCAGACAGGCCACCGCCACGGCGTTCAGCCGGTGCAGCGCCTGGATGAGCACGGTCGGGTGCGCGTTCGGCCACAGCGAGCCGCGGCAGAGCGGCACGTCGGTGCAGGCCAGCGCCGCGCCCGAGTGGCGCACCAGTCCGCCCAGCACCATCTGCATGTAGACGCCGACCGCCGCGATCAGCGCGTAACGTCCGACGATCGGATTCGGGGACCCTGGGAGGGTCCCCGCGCCCTCCCGCGACGGGCTCTGCTCGGCGGAGCCTCGCTGCGCCCACGCGATCGGATTCGCTGGTTTAGAGCGCACCGCGATGTAGAGCACCGTCATGAAGAACAGCAGCGACGTCGCCGTGTGGGCCGTCGAGATCGGCGTCGGCAGCCGCAGCAGGACGGTGATGCCGCCCAGCAGCGCCTGCGCGAACACCAGGCCCACCGCCAGCCAGCCGAAGCCGCGCAGCCGGCGCAGCGCCGGGGCGCGCGCGGCGGTCAGCAGGCCCGCCAACACCAGCGTCAGCACCACGACGGTGCCGGCGGCCAGGCGGTGGCTGTGCTCGACCAGCACGCCCCCCTCCATCTTGGGCATGAACGTGCCGTAACAGGTCGGCCAGTCGGGGCAGGCGAGGCTGGAGCCGGTGCCGTGAACCAGCCCGCCGATCAGGATGAGGAGGTAGGTGGCGACGGCCGTGACGACGGCGAACCGATGAACCCCAAGTCCCCCCGCCGGATCCGGTTGAAGCTGCGGGACCGTCGGCGTCGCCGTCGCCGTCGCCAGATTGGCCTCCGCCTGCTCTGCGCGTTGGAGCTGCGCAGCGCTCACCTCATTTGGCATCGTAAGCGAAGCTCACCTCGGCCGGTTTGTCCTCGGCGACGGTGACCGTCGCCGTCTTGGCGCCGTAGCGCTCCTGCCAGGCGGTCAGCGTGTACTTGCCGGGCGGGAGGCCGGCGATCTTGAATTTGCCGTCGGGTCCGGTGACCGCGAAGTACGGGTTGGAGTTGACCAGCACGTAGCCGGTCATCCAGGGGTGGACGTCGCACTTGAACTTGAGGATGTCGCCCGCGTCGCCGATCCTGCGGACGATGGGCGCCAGCCCCGGGATCTCCGCCTGGTTGAACAGCGTCGAGGGCCCCTTGTAGCCGTGCACGTTGTGCAGCGTCTGGTCGCCGTTGCGGATGGAGACCATCTGGCCGGCGACGATCGCCTGGACGCGCGGCCGGTACATGCAGGCGCTTTGATCCAGCGTGGCGGGCGCGGCCGGCGGGTCGTAGCGGCCGCTGGCCCCCTCGGTGACGCGCACCACGACGTTTCCGAGGCCGCCGCCGGGGCCGACCACGACCTCCTCCTCCTTCATCGGCGTCTTGGCGCAAAAGGGATCGGCGTCCCGCTTGGTGGGCGCCATCTCGGGCGGCGTCCCGTTCAGCTTGACGGCCCCCTCGATGACGCCGTGCCCGGTGGGGGCCGGCGCGGCGGAGGCCGGCGTCGCCGACGGCGCCGCGGCGGGCGCCGGGTGCGGGGCGCTCTCCTTCTGACAGGCACCGGTCGCCACCGACGCGGCAACCGCAAAAACGGCCACGGCCCGCTTGATCATGGCCGTCGTGCTAACAGGCGCGTGCCGACCCGTCAAGCGCCGTTCACGGCGTGGGGCGCCCGCCCGATAGATATGACTTGATAGATCGCCTTCACGTGACCATAATGGTCATGTGAAGACAGCCTCGGTGAGCGACCTCAAGGCTCACCTCTCACATTATTTGCGCGTCGTCCAGCGCGGCAGCGAGGTCCAGATCTTGGACCGGGGCGTACCCATCGCGCGGCTGATCGCGGCCGGGGGAACGGGAGATGTTGGCGGCGGTCGTCTCGAACGCCTGGTCGCGGCCGGAGTTGTCCGTCGAGGCACCGGAGACATTCGGCGGCTATTGGCCGAGCCGCCCATCGCCGGGCGGCGGGCGGACTTGCGCCGGGCAGTAGAGGACGATCGGGAGGATCGCTCATGAGGTTCTGGGACACCTCGGCCGTCGTTCCTCTGATCGTCGAGGAAGAGCTGTCGGCGTTGGCGCGGACCTGGATTCAGGAAGACGACGAGGTCGCGCTCTGGGCCTTGAGCCGTCTCGAGATGGCCTCCGCAATCGAACGGCGCGCGCGCGAGGGGCTGCTCGATCCCGCGCAGCGTCGAACCGCGCTCCGGCGCGTGGCCGCGTTGGCCGACGCCGCTCATGAGGTGACCGACCTGTTGGCGGTCCGCACCAAGGCCGTCGCGCTGGTCGCCCGGCACGCGATCCGGGCCGCCGATGCCGCTCAGCTGGCCGCGGCTCTGCTACTCGCCGACCCGGATCCGGCCTCGCTGACCGTCGTCGTGCTCGATCATCGCTTGGCCGAGGCCGCGGCCCGGGAAGGACTCGACATCGTCACCGATGGTTGAGCTTTCGAGCCTTTCGGTGCCGCAGTTCTCACTTCCGGCCAGAAATGATCACCGGGAGTGTATTCACAAAATTCGCAGCGCGACGACAATAGCTCCGGGTGACGCGGCAGCTCTCGGCCCTGGCGACCTCGCTTCTGCTCGGCGCAACCCTGGGCTGTGCCTCCGCGTCGGGCGTCACCCACTACACGCCATCGCACCCGGTTCCGCCGGCGCTCCACGCCTTCGAGGACGAGCTGATGACGTATTCGGCCCCGGCCAAGCCGTTCACGGTCACGGGGCAGTTCCAGACGACGGGCTATGACGATCCGGACGCGTCGCTGGCCCGGATGCGGGAGTACGCGGCCGCGCTGGGGCTGGACGGGGTGGGGATGATCCGCTGCAACCTCGGCAAGCTCTCGCTCCCCAAGGCGCTCGGCCCGAAGGCGCCGGGGAAGCGCGCGGCAGCCGAAACGGTGGTCGACTCGTCCAAGAAGGGTGACTGCGCGGGGCAGGGCTTCGTCTGGGTGAGTCGGTGAACGGGCGCGTGGCCGCCTGCTGGATGGCGCTCTCGGCGCTGGCGGCGGCGGGGTGCGCGCACGCGCCGCCGACGGCGGCGCCGCTGTTCCATCCAGCGGTGGTGGCCGCCGACACCGGGATCATCTACTTCTACCGGATGGAAGGCGCCGAAACGAAGTCCTCGAAGAGGCAGGGGCGCGCGCTGGCGGTGTTCATCGACGACGTCCCGCTCGGCTGGTTCTCGCGCGGAGGGTACGTGCCGTTCCACCTGCGGCCGGGCGACCACTTCATCAAGGTGCTGGTCGGAGGTCACGCCCACCAGACCGAGCTGCGCATCGAGCCGTTCGGCGAGTACTTCGTCCGGTATGACGTCTCGGCGACGGGCCCGACGCTGAACCCGGTCCCCAGCGCCGACGCCCGGGCGGAGATCGCCGGCTGCCGCCTGTGGCCCGGCGGGTACGACGGCCGCGACCGGATCTGAGCCGACGCTCGCCGGCGCGCGCCGACCCGGGGCTCAGGCGCCGTTGGCGACCCGGCCGGCGGCGGCCATGAGCAGATCGATCCCCTCGGGCGTCGCATCGAAGTAGCCGCGGATCCGCAGCTGGCGATCGACCAGGACCAGCTTCTCGCCGTGGAAGATCTGCCAGAAGGTCTCCCCTTGGCCGGCGGCCTCCGGCGGCTGGATCTTTTCCTTGCCCATGCCGATCTTGAACCCACCGGTGACCGCGGCTTCGATGGCGTTGGCCGGACCGGTCAGGAACGACCAGGCGAGCGGGTTGGCGCCGTAGCGGGCGGCGTACTCGGCGAGACGCGCCGGCGTGTCTCGCTCCGGATCGACGGAGATCGAGACCAGGTGAAAGTCGGGGCCCAGCCGCTTCGCGCGGCGTCCCACCTCGGCCATCTTCTGGCTGAGCAGCGGGCAGGCCTCCTGGCAGGCGGTGAAGATGAAGTCGGCCACCCAGACCTTGCCGCGAAGCTCGCGCGTGCCGAACGGCTGACCGCGCTGATCGGTCAGCGCGAAGGCGGGGAGGGTGCCGAGGATCGCCGGCGAGGCGCCGAGGCGGCGGGTGACCGAGCGGAGGATCGGGAGACCGAACAGGACGGCGAGGAGCGCGCCCCAGACCAGCGGACTGCCCAAGAGGCGCGCGGGGGCCGGGGGCCGTCGCGGGCGGAAATCGGCCCGCGGGTTGGCCGGGGGATCCGGGGGAATCTCGGGCGGCGCGGCGGTCGACACCCCGTGGTCTTCCGCTGCGCGGGGCGATCTGTCAAGGGTGCCGGCTAGGGTCGCCGGCTTGACGCGCGCCTGGGTCTCGTTTACCTCTCGGGGAGAGCCTGATGCGTCGACGTGGGGGCAATCACAGGGCTTCGGCCGCCGCCAAGACCTTCACCGTCGCGGTGATGGCGGCGGCGCTCTTCGCCCAGCTGCTCTCGCTGTCGCACGAGATGACGGTGCGGCACTTTCGCTGCGCCGAGCACGGCGAGCTGACGCACATCGTGGTGCTGGCGCCCGCGGGCGCGTTCGCCGAGGTGCCCACGCGGGCCATGAACGCCGCCTGCCGCGCGCCCGAGCGCGAGGGCGGCGACGCGCACGAGCACTGCGGTGTCGCCTTCACCGTCGAGGGGAGCTCCTGCACGCCCTCGGCGGGTGGCGCGATCGGCACTGTGGCGCCGGTCCCGGCGGTTCATCCCACGCCTGCGCTGGTCGTTGCGGGTGGACGCGCCGTCGTTCTGGCGAGCGCGCCCAAGACCTCGCCGCCCTCCGCCTAGCAGCACCGACGTCCCGCCGGCGCGGTTTTGCCGGCGGTCTCTCGCGCCGCGCCCTCTCGTCGATCCGCGCGGCGTCGACACCATTTCCGGCGCGTCCGCGCGCCACCTGCTGCTTTCACGTCTGGAGGCTCCGTTGCCTGAACAGGTCTTCTCCGTTGCTCGACCGACATCTTCGGCCGCTCCTCGTCTGGCTGCGGGCGAGGCCCTCCTGCGGGCCGCCGAGCTCACCGTTGGATACGACGGCATCCCGATCCTGCCCGAGCTGACGCTCACCGTGGGCGCGGGCGAGCTCTGGGCCGTGATCGGTCCGAACGGGGCCGGCAAGTCGACCTTCGTCCGCACCGCGCTCGGGCTCACGCCGCCGGTCGCCGGGAGCCTCGAACGGCGGCCCGGCCTCCGGCTCGCGTACGTCCCGCAGCAATCGGCGCTGGACGCCATCTTTCCGATCTCGGTCCTCGACTTCGTGCTCATGGGCCTTCAGGGGACGGGCAACGTGACGCTGGCGGCCCCGCGGGCCTACATCGGCCGCGCGCGGGCCGCGCTGGCCGAGGCCGGCGCCGAGGCGCTGCTGCGGCGGCAGCTCCGGGACCTCTCGGGCGGGCAGCGGCAGCGCGTGCTCATGGCGCGCGCGCTGGCCACCGACGCCGATCTCGTCTTCCTCGACGAGCCGACGGCCGCGCTGGACGCGGCCGCCGAGCAGGAGGTCCTCGGGCTGATCGAGCGCCTGCGCGAGCGGCGGGGCGCGGCGGTCGTGATGGTCACCCACCTCGTCGAGGACGGCCTCGAGAGGGCCGACCACGCGCTGCTCCTCGATCGCGACCACCGGGTGGCGTTCGCCGCCACCGCGGTGGCGATGCGCTCCGCGCCCGAGTTCGAGCACATCTACGCCCGCTTCGTCGGGCGCCACGAGCGGGAGCACGCGCACGAGCAGGCGACCGAGCGGAGCAAGCCGTGATGGACACGGGCGCCACCTGGCACGAGCTCTTCGCCAACATCGGAATCTTCCGGGACGCGATCCTGGCCGGGGCCCTGGGCGGCGCGCTGCTCGGGTTCCTGGGGGTGCACGTGGTCCTGCGGCGCATGGTGTTCGCCTCGTCGGCGATCGCCCAGGCCGCGGCGCTCGGCGTGGCGCTGTCGTTCTGGCTGCCGGCGGTCATCGATCCGCTCGGCCACGCCGCCGGTCACGCGGCCGGGCCGGGCGGGCACGTCATCACCTCGCCGCTTTTTGAACCGGTGCTGTGGGCGATCGCCGCCTCGCTGCTCGCCACGCTGGTGTTCATCGCCAACCCCGTGCGCCTGCACCTCACGCGCGAGAGCATGCTGGGGCTCGTCTTCCTCGCCAGCGGGGCTGGCGCCGTGATCATCGGCGATCGGATCACCCAGGACGCCCACGACCTGACCGCCATCCTGTTCGGCAGCGCCGTGGTGGTGCAGACGGCCGACCTCTACTGGATCGGGGCGGCGACGTTGATCCTGCTGGGGGGGCACCTGGTGCTCTGGCGGGCGTTGCTGTTCGTGGGGTACGACCCGCTGGGCGCCGAGGTGCAGGGGATGCCGGTGCGCGCGCTCAACGGGTTCCTGTTCGTGTCGGTGGGGCTGGCGGTGGCGCTCTGCACGCGGGCGCTGGGGGCGCTGCCGGTGTTCGCGTTCAGCGTGCTGCCGGCCATGACCGCGCTGGCGCTCACCTCGCGCATCGGGCTCTGCTTCGTGCTGGCGACGGCCTTCGGCGCCTTCTCGGGCGTCGCCGGCTACGCCGTGTCGTTCCGGGGTGAGCTGCCGGTCGGCGCGACCGAGACCGGCATGGCGACCGCGCTGCTGGTGGCGGCGCTCGCCTGGCGATCCTTCGCGGCTCAACGTGATCGGCGGCGCGCGCGCGTGGGCGCGGCGCAGGCCACCGCGGCGCAGGCCGCCGCTGGAAAAGGGGTGACTCATGCTTAGCGTGGCGATCGTTTGTTTGCTGGCGCAGCAGATCGACCAGAAGGCGCTCGAGAAGGCCATGTCCGAGGACGCGGCCGCCAAGGCCGCAGCGACGCCGGCCGCGGCGCCGGCGGGCTCGACCCCCGAAGCTCCGGGCGCGCCGCCGCCCAGCGCGGCGCCCGAGGTTCCGACGCCTGCGGAGGCGACGGCCGGCGGTGGGGCCTGGGCGGCGCAGCAGGGGGCCCGCGCGCCCGGGGGGAGCCTGCTCAACCCCGCGCTGTCGTTCATCCTCGACGGCAGCTTCGGTTACTACGGCCTCCACGCCGGCCAGTTCGCGGCGCTGGGGCTGCCGGCGGCGGGCGACGATCCGTCGACCGGCCGGGAGGGCTTCACGCTGCAGGAGATCGAGGTCGCGGCGCAGTCGGCCATCGACCCGTACCTCGAAGGGGCGGTGTTCCTCACCATCCCCAACCTCGAAGGGCTCGAGGTCGAGGAGGCGTACCTCGTCACCACCTCGCTCCCCTGGAACCTGCAGCTCAAGGCCGGCACGTTCCGCTCGCAGTTCGGCCGCAACAACACGCAGCACCTGCACATGCAGTACTTCACGCGGCGGCCGCTCATGACGGCCCTGCTGTTCGGCGAGGACGGGCTGCGCGGGCCGGGCGCGCAGGCGTCTGTGCTGCTGCCGCTCCCCTGGTTCGCCACGCTCTACGCCGAGGCGTTCAGCCTCACGGCGCCCGACGACCTGGCGGGTCTCGCCACCTTCGGGGGCGGTCCGCGGCTCACCCCCGACAACCTGACCTACACCTCCGAGCTCGAACAGTTCTTCGAGCTCGCGGAGTCGCACTCCCTGCTGGTGGGGCTCAACTTCGCGACCGGCCGCTCGGTCGCGTGCACGACGGTCACCGGCGCGCCCTGTGTCGACACGGCCGTCACGGGTCCGCGCAGCTATCTCTACGGCGGCGACGTCTACTACAAATGGAAGCCGGCCAACGTCGCCCGGAGCTACGCCAGCTTCCAGTGGACCACCGAGTTCTATGCCCGGACGTTGGCCGACGGGGGCCCCACCGAGGGGGCCGGCTATAGCGAGATGGTCGTGCAGATCGACCGGCGGTTCTATCTGGGCGGGCGTTTCGATCTGACCGGCCTGCCGAGCGGCCCGGACGTGCCCCGCCGTTACGGCGGCGCCGGTTCAATCACCTTCGCGCCGAGCGAGTTCTCTCGCGTGCGTCTCTACGGGCAGGAGCTGGGCGGCCCCGGCGTGGCCGCGACGACCGTCGGCTTCCTGCAGGTGGAATACTCTATGGGCGCGCATGGCGCGCACCCCTTCTGATATGAACCTCCCCATGCGCCTTTCACCCAAGCTCAGCGCGTTTTTTCTAGCCTGCGCGGTCGCCTTCTCGGCGCGCGACGCCGCCGCCAAGTTGCGGGTGGTCGCCAGCATCGAGACGCTGGCCGATCTCTGCCGCCAGGTGGGCGGCGATCGGATCGAGGTCACCTCGCTCTCGCACGGCTACCAGGATCCGCACTTCGTCGAGGCCAAGCCCTCGCTGGTCCTCTCGCTCAACCGCGCCGATGCGCTGGTCTACGTCGGCCTGGATCTCGAGATCGGCTGGCTGCCGCCGCTGGTGCAGCAGTCGCGGAATTCGAAGATTCAGCGCGGACAGCCGGGGAACATCGACGCCTCGACCGGGATCAAGGTCGAAGACGTGCCCAACATCCCCGCCGATCAGCTGCGCGCCCTCGGCGACATCCACCCGCTCGGCAACCCGCACTACTGGATCCCGCCCAAGAACGTCCGCGGGATCGCCCGGGTCCTCGCCCAGCGCTTCACCGAGCTCGACACCGCCGGGGCGGGGGCCTATCAGGCCGGGCTGGCCGCGTTCGAGCACAAGCTCGACGCCAAGGAAAAGGCCTGGGACAAGGCCGCGGCGCCCCTGCGCGGCATCAACGTGGTCACGTACCACAAGAGCTGGTCGTACGTCGCCGAGTGGCTGCAGCTGCACGAGGTCGGGTACATCGAGCCCAAGCCCGGCATCCCGCCGACCGCCAACCACACGGCGCAGCTCATCGCGCTGATGCGCAAGTCGAACGTGAAGCTGGTGGTCGTCGAATCGTTCTATCCGAGCAGCCTGGCGAAGTTCGTGGCCGAAAACGGGCACGCGCGGCTGGTGAGCGCCCCGTCGGACGTGGGCGCGACGCCGGCCATCAAGAGCTACTTCGATCTGGTCGACGCGGTGGTCGCCGCGCTGGTGGGCGGCCTCTAGGCGGGCGCCGATGAGCGAGGCCGCCACCGACACGCTGGCCGCGCCGACGCCCCGGCACCCTCGGGTGGGGCCGGCCGGGATGTGGACGTTCCTGGCCACCGACGCCATGGGGTTCGGCGGCCTCTTCCTCGCCTACGCCGTGCTGCGTGTCCGCGCCGACGCCTGGCCCGATCCGCGCGAACACCTGGCGCTGGGCGAGGCGGGCGTCATGACGCTGGCGCTGCTGGCGTCGGCGTTCACCATGACGATGGCGGCCGGGGCCGGGGAGTCGCGCGCCCGGTATGCCTGGATGGGCGCGACGATCGGTCTCGGCCTGGCGTTTCTCTACGGCGAGGTGGCCGAGTACAGGCACCTCTGGACGTCGGTCCCGCCGCTGCGTCTCGGCGGCGAGCCCTACGCCTCGACCTTCTACGTGCTGACCGGCTATCACGCCCTGCACGTGGCCGCGGGGATCCTCGCTCTCCTGGGGGTCGCCGTGCGCCGCGCGCGCCCCAGGTCGTTGGAGGTCGTCGCGCTCTACTGGCACTTCGTCGATCTGGCGTGGATGCCGATCTTCACCTTCGTCTACCTGATGCCAGCCCGATGACCGCCGCGTCCCAGGATCGGTCACCCGCCGGACGCCTCCGAGCGACGGCCGCTATTTTTTTGGCGCTCGGTTCGGTGACGCTGCTCGAGCTATGGGTGGCGCGGTTGCCCCTGGACACGGCCAGGCGGGCCACGACGCTGGTGGCGCTCCTCATCGGCAAGGTCGGCCTGGTGATGCACTTCTGCCTGCGCGCCCATCTGCGCCGCCGCCTGGCCCCCCGGCTGGCGGCCGTCGCGCTGGTGGTGGCCGCGGCGTTCGCGGTCGTGCTGATGCTGGAGGCTTCTTTCCAGGCGGGCGTCCGATGAAGGGGCGCGCCGCGCTGCTGGTCGCGACGCTGGCGCTCCCCGCGCGGCCCGCCTGGGCCCTGTGCGCCAACTGCCTCGGCCAGTCGTCGCGGCTCGGCGCAGCGCTGCGGCTGGTGGGCGTCTTCCTTCTCGTGCCGCCGGCCATCTTCTTCGCCGTGGCCATCGCCATCCGCAAGCTGTCGCCCGCTGTCGTCCTGGAGAAGGTCGACGGCGAGACGCGCGTGGTCCGGGAGCGATCCGAAGATTAGGGAGCCACGGCGGCGCCGGCGTCCGGCGAGGGCGGCGACCAGGGCGGCTGATCGCGGAGCCGCCGGGCCAGGGCGGCCGCCGCGGGCGTGTCTCGCAGCGCGACCAGCGAGCGGACGTAGTGGGCCATGGCCCAGAGGTCATTCTCGGGCAGCACGTTCTTCCAGGTGGGCATGGCGGTGCCTCCGATGCCGGAGGCGATCGCCCGGTAGATGTCGGCGACGGCGTCGCCGCCGCGCAGCTCGTTGAAGGTGAAGTCGGGCGGCAGGATCTTGACCCCGTAGTCGCTGTCCTTGGCCACCGGCAGGTAGAGGTCGGGGCGGAACTCGGTCGGCCCGTTGCCGGTCAGCTGCTTGGCGAAGGCGTAGATCTCGGGTTTCGTCGCGTAAGCGGGGTGGCAGGCGACCGCGCACTGGGCCAGGCCGTGGTAGACGCGCGTGCCGCGCGCGACGGCATCGGCCTCGCGGCCGACCCAAGGGTCATCGGAAACGAGCAGAGGGTCGCCGGCCTTGTCGTCTCGCCACCTTGGGGCGAAAGACTTCATGTACTGGATGAGGGCATCGAGCTCGGCTTCGGGGACGTCCCAGGACTGCATCGCCGTGCCGTGCAGGCCGTGGCGCAGGGTGCGGACGAAGTCGGCGTCATTGGGGAGCTGGCCGGCGGCGACGGCGGCGAACTTGTAGACGCCGAGGCGCAGATCGCGCGGCGGCGGCGACAGACCGGCGGCCGCCGTCCCCTTGCCGTCGCCCGCGTCGCCGTGGCAGGGGCGGCAGAAGTGGGTATAGACCTCGCGCCCGTGCTCGAGGGTGGCCGGCGGCACGGCGCGCCCGCCCAGCGTGACCGGCGCGGTGAACGGCGGCGGCGCCCCGGGGAGGGTCAGCGTCCGGGTGCAGGCGGGCGCCGCCAGCAGCGAGCCGAGGACGAGCAGGGCGGAGCGCTTCACAGCAGGCACACCGCGACGTAGAGGACGACCCAGATCGCCAGCACGAAGTCCCAGTAGAGGGCGTGCAGCCGCGGCCGGCGGGCGCGGGTGAGGGCCAGCGCGACCAGGCCGCCCAGCACGTGCAGCGCGTGCAGCGTCGAGAGCGCGAAGAAGACCTCGCCCAGCGCGCCCGCGCCGGGGCCGAGGTGAACGGCCACCAGGTGGCGCCAGAGGACGCCCTGCAGCGCCAGAAACGCCGCCCCGAACCCGAAGGCAGCCCGCGGCCGACCGCGGCGCAGCGCCAGGCTGGCGGCGACGAGCGCCAGCGTGTTGGCCGCGGCGGCGCCGCGCGGGAACGGGGGCGTGCCGGCCGGCGGCCAGGCGGGCGCCTGTGCGCGGATGATGGCGTAGGCGAGCAGCATCGCCGCGAACAGCATCGCGGTAGCGCCCAGGAAGATCACCAGGCCGACCTGTGCGTCGACGTGGCGGCGGCCCGCGGCCGGGGCCGCGATCATGCGGGCTCCGTTGGTTTGGCGGGCGGGGCGGCCGCCGCCGGCGCTTCGGGGATGACCTCGGTCTGCGCCAGCCAGTCACGTCCGAGCGGACGGGCGTCCGGGTGACCGAGCTCGTGCGGGCCGTGCACGACGATCGGGATCCGGTCGAAGTTGTGGTGCGGCGGCGGCGAGGCGACGGTCCACTCGAGCGTGCCGACCTCCCACGGGTTGGCCGCCGCGCGGGCGCCGCGGGCCAGGCTCCAAAAGAAGTTCAGCACGAAGATCAGCTGCGCGGCGCCCAGCAGGAAGGCCGCGCGCGAGATCGCCTGGTTGAGCGGCAAGAGCGGCTTGAGAAAGTCGTACACCGACGGGTCGTAGAGTCGGCGCTGCATCCCCTGAACGCCGATCAGCAGCATCCCGAAGAACACCACGTTGAGCGGCAGGAACGTCAGCCAGAAGTGCAGCTTGCCCAGGCCCTCGCTCATCATCCGGCCGAACATCTTGGGGAACCAGAAGTACGTCGCCGCGAACAGCGACATCAGCAGCGCCGCCGCCATGATGAGGTGAAAGTGGCCCACCACGAAGTAGGTGTCGTGCAGGTACATGTCGGCGGTGATGTCGGCCAGGTAGAGACCGGTCAGACCGCCGACGCCGAAGGTGAAGACCAGCCCCAGGCAGAACAGCATCGGGGTCGGGAACCGAATGGCGCCCCGCCAGAGCGTCCCCAGCCAGGAGAGGACGATGAGCGACGTCGGCACGGAGATGATCATGGTGAGCAGCATGAAGCTCTCGCCGAGCAGCGGGCTCATGCCGGTGGTGAACATGTGGTGGCCGTAGACCACCGTCGACAGCACGACCACGCCGACCAGCGCGCCCACCGTCACCCGGTAACCGAACACCGGCTTGCGGGCGAAGAACGACAGCAGATCGCCCACGATCCCCCAGGCGGGGAGGATCAGGATGTAGACCTCCGGGTGGCCGAACAGCCAGAAGAGATGCTGGTAGAGGATCGGATCGCCGCCCGCGCCGGGCGTCGTGCCGGCGATGAAGAACTGCGTCCCCAGCACCCGGTCGAAGAACAGCAGCACCATCGCCGCGGCCAGCACCGGCACGAAGAGGGCGTTGAGGATGGAGGTGAGGAAGAAGCCCCACACCGTGAGCGGCATCCGGAACCAGGTCATCCCGGGCGCGCGCAGCCGCAGGACCGTGGTGATGTAGTTGACGGCCCCCATCACCGAAGACGCGCCGTTGAGGTAGATGGCGACGACCCACAGCGTCTGCCCGGGACCGGGCGCGCCGATCGCCGTCGACAGGGTCGCGTAGGCGGTCCAGCCGGCCTCGGGCGGGCCGAGCGGCACGAAGAACGACGCGGTCAGGACCGCCGTCGCCGCGAACATGGCCCAGAACGACGCCAGGTTGAGGCGCGGGAAGGCCATGTCGCGCGCGCCGATCATGAGCGGGAGGCAGAAGTTGCCGAAGCCGCCGATCAGGATCGGCGTCACCGCGAAGAAGATCATGATCGTCCCGTGCATCGTGAACAGCGCCGTGTACGCCACCGGCGAGATCACGCCGCCCGACGGGCCGAACAGCAGCTTGCCGACGACGGGTACCGGGACGCCGGGGCGGGCGAGCTGCCAGCGGATGAGCATGGCCATCGCCCCGCCGACGGCCAGGAAGGCCAGGCCCAGGAACAGGAACTGCCGGCCGATGACCTTGTGATCGAGCGAGAAGACGTAGCGGCGCAAAAAGCCGGTCGGCGCGCGCTGGATCTCGTCACCGGTCGGGTCGAGCGCAGCCTCGCTGCTGTCTTCGCCCTCGAGCGGGCCGGTCGCTTCGCCGCCGCTCACTTGCCGGTCTCCCAGTTCCAGGCGCCGATCTCGCCGGGCGCGGCGGGATCCTGGCGCAGCAGGCTGTCGGTCTCGGCGCGGGCCAGCCACTCGGCGTAGTCGGCTTCGGGGCGCACGACCAGCAGGCCCCGCATCTTGTAGTGGCTGACGCCGCAGTGCTGCGCGCAGCCGATCTCGTACCGCCCGGGCGTCGTCGCCTGGACCCAGGCGCGGGTGGTCGCGCCGGGGATGGCGTCGATCTTGGTGCGGAAGCTCGGCAGGTAGAGCGAATGGACGACGTCGCGCGACCGCAGCTTGAGGTACACCGGGCGGCCGATCGGCACGTCGAGCTCGTTGAGAGTCAGCACGTCGTCCGGCGTCCCGAAGCGTCCGTCGGGGCCGGCGGTGCGGAAGGTCCAGGCCCACTGCCGCGCCGTCACCTCTACGCGCAGCGCGCTCGGATCGCCGTCGGGGTAGCGCCAGAAGCGGGTCTCGAGCTCGCGGGTCGTGCGCAGCGCCAGCGTCACGTCGACGGCCACGAACAGCACCAGGGCCACCGCGAACATGAGCGCCCGGTCGCGCGCCCGGTTGCCGTGGGTGTGGTGGCCCCAGGTCCGCCCGGCGCGCGCGCGGTGCAGCACCAGCGCCGCCGCCAGAAATGCGAGGGCCGCGAGAAATGCAATCCCCGTGGTGGCGGTCAGGTAGCCGATCGCTCCGTCGACGAGGTGTCCGTCGAGCGAGGCGTCGCGAGGCAGCACGATGTGCACGGCCGAGCCATTCCTAACTGTCGGCCGCGGCAAAATCAAACGCCCGAGAGAGGTTTTATTGGTTAGGATTCCCGGGCCCATGTCCACCCCCCGGGAGGCGCCCCCCAGCGATCTGGTCGGCCAGCGGGTGGGGCGTTACACCGTGCTCAGCCACCTGGCTTCGGGCGGCATGGCCGAGCTCTTCATC
>DASYEX010000008.1:0-5845 GCA_036498765.1 Polyangia bacterium | reverse complement strand
TCGTCGACTTCGGCACCGCCACCACCTTCGACGTGGTCACCGCGCGCGGCGAGTACGCGGGCGGCGTCATCGCGCCGGGGCTCACCGTGGCGGCCGAGGCGCTCTACCAGGCGACCGCCAAGCTGCCCCGGGTCGAGATCGCCCGCCCCGCTTCCGTGATCGGCCGCAACACGGTGGCCAGCATGCAATCGGGGCTGGTGTTCGGCTACGCCGGGCTGGTCGACGCCCTCGTCGACAGGATCCGCGGCGAGATCGACTTCGCCCCGCGCGTCGTCGGGACCGGCGGCCTCTCGGCGCTCATCGCGCGCGAGTCGCGCACCATCGACGAGTGCGACGACATGCTGACCTTGCAGGGTCTGGCGATCCTGTACGACCGGAACCACGCGGAAGCGCGATGACCGGACGATCGACAGCGACAGCGACAGCGACGTCGCTGCGCGGATTCCCGGCGCGCGTCGGCCAGCTGGTCATCGCGCCGCGCGCGGGCGTCGCGCGCGTCGAGGCCGAGGGCGGCGGCCTGCGCGACGCGCTCTGGTTGGTGGTGCTGGGCGTGGTCACCTTCCGGCTGCCGGAGCTGTTCCGCATCCTACTCTCCATCGCCGGCCCCAGCTCCGGCGAGGCGTTGCGTCTCATCGGCCTGTTCGGCGACGAGGCCAGAGGCGCCGCCTGGGTGGTGCTGCCGGCCGCCGTGCTGGTCACGCTGGCCGCCGGTGCGCGCCGGGACGCTTCGCGCGATCTCGATCTGGGCGCCGCCTGCTACGCCCCCTACTTTGCGCTGCGGTCTCTGGCCCGTCTGGTCGACGGCGCGGCGGGAATGCAGCTCGTCCCCGAGGCGATGGTCGATCTCGTTTCAGCCATCGGCGCGGTCGGCGTGCTGGCCTACGCGATCCGCACCGCCCGCGCGCGGGTGCCCAAATCGCCCGACGCCGTCGCGCCACCCGCGCCGGATCGCCGCGCGCTCTGGGCGGGCCTGGCCGTCCTGGCCCTCTCGACCGTCGCGCTGGCCGAGAGCGCGGCCTGGACCGCGCGCCACTACGATTCGCTGCGGCCGATGCGCACGGGCGAGCCCGCGCCGGCGTTCGCGCTCCCCGACGTCGATCACGCGGAGACGGTGTCGCTGGCGCAGCTCAAGGGGCAGGTCGTGGTGCTCGACTTCTGGGCCACCTGGTGCGGCCCGTGCGTGGCGATGCTCCCGACGCTGGACGCCGTGCACCAGCGCTGGAGCGCGCGCGGCGTCGCGTTCCTGGGCATCAACTCCGACGGCGGCGGGGCAACGCTCGACGAGCTCAAGACCTTCCTCGCCGCCCACCACATCCCCTACCCGGTGGTGATCGACGACGGCTCGGTGGGCGCGCTCTACAAGGTCGAGGCGCTGCCCACCCTCGTCGTGATTGGACGCGACGGCCGCATCCGTCAGAGCTTCGTGGGGCTCACCACCGAGCGCGCGCTCGCCCGCGCCCTCGAGGACGCCACCCGCGACTGACGGCTATCCCTCGGGCCGCCCCGCCTTCTCCTCGGTGAAGTAGGCGCTGCGGTGGCGGGCGTTGGGGAGGTGGCTGTCCCAGCAGGAAGCAGAGCAGAAGACCAGCTTCACGCGGCCCGAGTTGCAGGTGCTGACCGAACACTTGATGAGCTTGCTGCCGACGGGGATCGGCTTCCGACACATGGAACAAACAAAGGTAGCCGGCGACATGGACCGCTAACGTACCGGAACCGCCGCGGGGGTTGCTATAAAATTGCCGCCAGCGTGCGCCTTCCAGGTTATGTCGCAATCGAGCTCGGCGTCGCGGCCGCCCTCATGGCGGGCGCCGGCGCGGGAGCCCACTATGGCGTGCAGCAGGTCCGGGCGATGCGGGCGGCGCGGGCGCATCTGGCCACGACGACGGCGGCGCTCCCCGAGCGCCAGGACCTCACCGAGCCCGACGACCTGCGCGTCTCGCTCGAGTCCTCGGGGACGTTCATGGGGATGTCCGACGAGCTCCTGCTCGAGCGGGTGCGCACCCAGCCGATGGTCCGCTTCAAGCTCAATCACGGCGGCTCGTCGATCTCGTTCCGCGTCGACTTCGCCGACGGCTCGCGCGCCGCCTGGAAGCCGACCCAGACCAACACGCAGACCATCCCCCGCAAGGAGATCGCCGCCTACCGGCTCAACCGCCTGCTGGGCCTCAACGCCGTCCCCCCCGCCGCGCCGCGCGCCGTCTCTCGCGACGATCTCCTGGCGCACCTTCACCCCGACAGCCTCGAGTACCTCCCCCGCATCAAGGCGGAGACGATCTTCAACCCGTCCGGCATCACCTACGGTACCGCGTCGTACTGGATCCCGATCATCAAGGACTCGGGCTTCGACACCCCCGACGGCCAGAGGTTGACGACGGCCTGGCTCACCGTGGGCGGCGAGCCGATCCCACCGGACAAGATGTCGATGGCCCGCCAGGTCTCCGACCTCGTGGTGTTCGACTTCCTGACCGCCAACCCCGATCGCTACTCGGGCGGCAACATGAAGATGTCGCCCGACGGCAGCGAGCTCTTCTACATGGACAACACGATGTCCTTCTTCGTCGAGCCGGCGGGCCCCGAGAGAAACCGCGAGGTGCTGCTGCGCACGCAGCGCTTCTCCAAGAGCCTCTACGAGGCGCTCGACCGGGTCACGGTGCCGACCCTGCAGCGCGCGCTGGCGCAGGAGCCGGGCGCGACCTACGACATCCTGACGCCGGCCGAGATCGCCGCGGTCGCGGCGCGACGCCAGGTCATCCAGCAGCACGTGCGCGAGCTGGTCGCCAAGCTCGGCGCCCGCAACGTGCTGTTCTTTCCCTAGCGGAACGGGGAGCGGGCGGCGCTCACGGCAGCGCGGGACACGACCCGCTGACCTGCCGGCAGGCGATCGGTGATCCGGCTCTCCCGCCGGTGGTACAGCACTTGTAGCCGGCCACGCAATCGGTGTCGGCGCCGCAAGGAACGCCGGCGCCTCCGTTGCCGGGAATGCACGAGGTCGTGCCCATGACGTCGACACCGTTGTCGTACGCCTGGCAAGCGCTGGAATAGGTCTTCCCGTCGCAGCCGCAGACGACCTGCTGCGTGCAGAGCAGGCCCCCTGGCGACTCGCAGTGCCCCTGCTGATCCCCGGACCCACATTGGCCGTTGCCGAAGTCACAGAACTCGCCGGAGTCGCAGGTCGCGCCGGTGATGCCGCCGCAAACTTTGCCCGCGCCGCCGGCGCCCCCACCCCCCGCGTGTCCGCCCCCGCCCGCGCCGCCCCCGAATCCCGCGTGCCCGCCCGCGCCACCACCGCCAGCAGAGCCGCCCCCACCGCCGGCGTGGCCGCCCGCGGCCCCACCCCCGCCCGCAGTCCCTCCGGCTCCCGCGTGCCCGCCCTCACCGCCCGCGGCGCTGCCGCCACCTCCCGCGTGCCCACCCTCACCGGCGCTCGCACCGGATCCACCGCCGGCGCCGGCGCCGCCGTTCGTCCCGGCGCCGCCGCTCGTCCCCGCACCACCGCTCGTTCCCGCACCACCGTGGCTACCGGCAACTCCCGTGCCCCCGCCGCCGCCCTGGCCCGAAGCGCCGGCCTTGCCCCCCGAACCGCCTGTCCCGCTCGAGCCAGTGACCGATCCGCAGCCGAATCCGGCGGCGACCACGACAGCGGCGATCACGACAGCCAGGAACCAGTTCTGCGCTCGAGCCATGACGTCCCCCCAAGGCGAGTTGAGGGCGTAGATGATATCCCTGTCGGCGCAAGGCGTCGATTGCCGGCTGAAGCCCTGAACGGAGGGAATTGCGTGCTACTCTTGCCGACTTTCCGATGAACGTTCACTTCGTCTCGCTCGGCTGTCCCAAGAACCGCGTCGACACCGAGGTCATGCTCGGGCACACGGCCGAGGCAGGGCACCAGCTGGTGGCCGACCCGGGAGCGGCCGAGGTCATCGTGGTCAACACCTGCGGCTTCATCGGCGAGGCCAAGCAGGAGTCGATCGACGCCATCCTCGAGATGGCGCGCCACAAGCAGGCCGGCACCTGCAAGCGCCTGGTCGTCGCCGGTTGCCTCTCCCAGCGCTATCCCAAGGAGCTGGCCGACGAGATGCCCGAGGTCGACCACTTCATCGGCACCGATGAGGTCGGCGCGATCACCAAGGCGATCGCCGGCACCAGCACGCGGCTGAGCGTCGTCGACACGCCCGCCTACCTCTACGACGACGCCGCCCCGCGCCGCCGCTCGCAGGCGCCGCACAGCGCCTACGTCAAGATCGCCGAGGGCTGCGATCGCCCCTGCGCCTTCTGCATCATCCCCAAGCTGCGCGGCCCGCAGCGCAGCCGCTCGCCCGAATCGGTCGTGCGCGAAGCGCGCGATCTCGTGGCCGGCGGCACCAAGGAGATCTGCCTCGTCGCGCAGGACCTGACGACGTATGGGACCGACCTGCCAAACGCCAAGGAGCCCGCCGCGCCCCGCCTCGCCTCGCTTCTACGCGAGCTCGGCGCCATCGACGGCCTGGGCTGGATTCGCCTCCACTACGCCTACCCGACCGCCTGCACCGACGAGCTGCTCGAGGCGATCGGCGCCGAGGCGCGCGTGGCGAGCTACCTCGACGTGCCGATCCAGCATGTCGACAGCGACGTGCTCAAGGCGATGCGGCGCGGGTATGGCGAGCGTCAGGTGCGCGATCTCGTCGAGCGGTTTCGCGCCCGCGTCCCGAACGGCACCTTCCGCACCACCTTCATCGCCGGCCACCCGGGCGAGACCGACGCCGCCTTCCAGAAGCTGTGCGACTTCGTGCGCGAGGCCGAGCTCGATCACGTCGGCGTCTTCAATTTTTCGCGCGAAGAAGGCACCGTCGCGGCGCTCCTGCCCAAGCGCGTCCCGCAGAAAGAGGTCGACGCCCGGCGGCGCGAGCTGCTGCGAATCCAGCGCGACATCTCCAAGCAGAAGATGCGCGCGATGCGCGGCCGGACGCTGCGCGTGCTGGTCGAAGGCCCGTCCGACGAATCGGAGTACCTGCTCATGGGCCGTCACGAAGGCCAGGCACCCGAGATCGACGGTCAGGTCTATTTGTCGCTGCCGCCCGACGCGGCGGCGCCGGCTGCTGGGACGTTCGTGCCAGCGCGGGTCACTCACTCGGCCGAGTACGACTTGGCGGCAGAGCTCGTCGCCTAGACACCGCGCGGCGTAGACAGCGCGCGGGGTTACGGCCCCTTTGAGCCGCTCCGCGGCCGGGGCGGCACTTCTAAGAGAGGTGGTCGATGGTGCCGAACGCAGCAAGAGCAACTGCCAAGCGTGATCAGGGCCACGTCAACCGGCGCCGTCACCCGCGCATTCTCGTCGGTCTGCCGGTCGAGGTTCACCTGGCGGGGCGCGACACGCCCCTGACCGTCGAGCTGACCGACATCGCCGCGGGCGGCGTCCGCTTCCGCGCGCCGTCCAACGACGTGAAGGTCGACCAGCGCGCGAAGTTCATGTTCATCGCCGCGGGCCGCGGCGCGTGCGCCGCCGAAGGGCACATCACGCGCGTCGACAAAACCGGCGAATTCATCGTCGTCCTCGACAAGACCAGCCCCGACTTCCGCGCCTTCGTCAGCTCACTCGCGGTCTGAGCACAAAAAAGGGGCCCGGTTTCCCGAGCCCCTCTTTCATTCACGATGGCCTGGACGGCTTAGAAGTCGTCGTCGCCGCCACCCATCCCGCCCATGCCGCCCATGCCGCCGCCGCCGCCGTGACCGCCACCGGCCGACGGGGACTTCTTCTTCGGCCGCTCGGCGATGAGCGCCTCCGTGGTCAGCATCAGCGAGGCGACCGACGCCGCATTTTGCAGCGCCGCACGCACGACCTTGGTCGGGTCGATGACGCCGGCCTTGA
>DASYEX010000007.1:0-4823 GCA_036498765.1 Polyangia bacterium | reverse complement strand
CGGCGGGCGTCGTAGGTGGCGATGGCGGCGAACTCGAACTCGCAGACGCCGCGCGCGCCGGCGATGGCCGCGGCGTAGACCTCGTCCAGCGTCAGCGCGCGGTTCAGCTCGGCGGAGGCGCGGTAGAAGCGCTCGTGCTCGTGCTTCGAGCGCTCGACCGCCTGAAACACGCGCTCGGACTGCACCACCCGCACCACCTGCTCGGCGGCGCTGGCCATCAAGGCCACCGCCGCGTCGTCGAATCTTCCGTCCCCCGTCCTGTCGCCGACCAGGATCCCGCGCGCCGCGCGCCCCTCGACGACGGGCACGCCCACGAAGGCGCCCACGGTGGCCGGGCCGCCGTAGTAGGGGAGCAGGGACAGCCGGGGTGCCTCCAGTACGAACGGGTGCATCTCTTTCAAGATCGCGCCCAGGACGCCGCCCCCCGCGGCGATCGCCCCCTCGGCGATGTGGGGCGATTCGCTGGCCAGCTCCTTGACCTTCAGGCGATCGCCCGTCTCGTCGAGCCAAAGCAGCGCGCAGGTCTGCAGCCGCAGCGCGGACCGCAGGAGCGCCAGGTTGTAATAGAGCTGCTGGTGGATCGTCTGGATCGAGCCCTGCGACAGCTTCTCCTGCTCCTCGGCGCGGCTGCGCACCCGGCTCTCCGACGACAGCGCGGTGGCGATGAGGCGGAAGTCGCGCGCCTCCTCACGCATGGCCGCCACCTCGCCCTCGAGGCGCTTGCGCCGCTCGCGCCGCTGGCGCGCCACCTCGGCGTGTAGGAAGACGACGTTCAGGAGCGCGAACACCGCGATGAAGACGACGTGGCCCGGGAAGATGCTCGCCGCCTCGGGCGCGGCGGTCGGGCTGAAGGTGAGCACCGCCTCGAAGCCGACCGCCGCCGCGGCCAGGGGCAGCCCCACCCACAGCCGGTGGAAGGTGACCAGGAAGCTGACCACCGCGTAGACGAGCGGGTAGACGGGCGAGGTGACGCCGCCCCAGAACGCCAGCAGCAGATAGACGGTGGTGAGGAGCAGCAGGCCGAGCTCGGCGTCGGAGACCGCCTCGCGCCGCGGGGTCCGCCGGCGCTCGGAGGTGCGGACCCGCGCGGAGATCTTGAACACCAGGAGGCCGGTCAGCACCGCGGCAGCCGCCACGCGTCGCAGGTCGGCGCCGGGGAGGCGGAGGTCGGGGAACCACCCGCGCCAGAACAGCACCAAGAACGCGGCACAGACAGCGAAGGCCAGCACGGCGCGGAAGAGCCGCCCGGCCTGGTAGCCGACCCGCTCGGAGACGCGCGGCTTGCCCTTGCTCTTGGACTTCGTCGCCGCCTTCATCACCGCCTTCATGGCCGCGCGGCCCCCAGGTCGACGACGATCTCGCCGGGACGCACCCACCCGAGATCGGCGCGCGCGACCCGTTCGATGGCGGTCGGATCGTCGCGGAGGGCTTCCGCCTCGCGCTCGAGGCGATCGTTTTCCGCGGCCAGCTCGCGGTTGCGCGCGCGCAGCGCGGTCAGGTCACGCTTGAGCGTGATGGTCTTGGCCAGCCCGGACCGCGCGTAGAGATGGTAGGGGACATAGGCGAGCACAAACGCCACGACCGCCGCGGCGACCAATCGGCCAGCCCAAGTCTTGGTCTCCCGGCGCATGCGAGCTTCCGCCGGACCAGTATCAGGCCCCTCCCGAACCCCGTCCATTTTCAGGAGCGCGGGAGGGGGAGCCCCTCCCGCAAGTCTCCGGCGGGGATGGCCCGCCCTCGATCAACCGGTCGGATTTAATAGGTTTTGCCGACGCCCATCGATTCGTTGCCGCCCAGGGCGGACGGGACCGATTCGTCGTCGCGCGAACGGCGAAGCTTGTCGCGGATGTCCTCGCGCAGCTCGGCGCCCGGCTTCGGCGCGAGGAGCAGGGCGATCCCGGCGCCCACCAGCAGGCCGAGGCCGAACGTCCCCAGCGTCCCGGCCAGGTAGGAGCCCGTCGAGTGCTTGCTCTCGAGCCCCACGAGCCCGAGCAGATCGTCCTTGTCCAGATTCCGCAGGTCCTTGAGATTCATGTCCCTTCCCTCCGAATGACCGAGTTAGCGCTCGCTGCCGGGCTTCGCGGTCGTGCCGCTCCGCCGCCCCTTCGTTTTTCCTTCGCTTTCGCTTTCGTTCCCGCCGGTGAGCGCGTCGGCGAGCACCGAAATCTCGTCCTTCAGCATCGGGAGGACGGCCAGCCGCACGCCGATGCGCAGCCCGAGCCCGAAGATGCGCGACGTGAGCGGCGTGAACAGGCCCCCGCCCAGGACGTAGCCGATGCCCAGCGCGGCGGCCAGCGACCCGTATGGGTGCCGGCCAACTCGCTCGTCGATGGCGGCCGCGCGTTTCAGCTCGGAGACCGCGCCGCGCGTGCGGTCCCAGGCCTTGTGGGCCGAATCGTTCACCCAGTCAGCCGGGCCGCCGCTCTGGTCGTGACCATTGCTGTGGTTCGCCTCGTGAGACTCCATGACGCCGCCTTCTTTCCGTTTCTTGCTGGTCACGCCTTGCGGGCGATCTTGCCGATGATGAACCCCAGCGCGATCGCGCCCAGCAGGCAGCGACCGGGATTCTCTTTGATGTAACCGGTGACGTCGCCGTTGAGCGAGGTCAGACGCCGGCGGGCCTCGTCGATCTGCGGGCGCACGCGCGCGCTGACTTGTTTCACGGTCGCTTCGATCTGTTCGGTCATTTCCATGGTGTCCTCCGGTTTGTGATTTTCGCGGCGCCGCGCCCGGCCGATCGTCGCTACCGCCGGTACCCCAGCAAGAACCCCAGGGCGAGCGCGCCGCCCAGAAACGTCGCCGGCCGCCGCCGGACCCAGCGCCGCCAGTCGGTCTGCCGCGCCACCTCCTCGCGCAACGCCATCAGCGACGACTCGACCCGTTCGCGTGCCCGCTCGACGTTTGACTCAGCCTCGGCCAGCGCGTCGCCGCCCGGCGTGGTCCGGGCTGAGCCCCCCTCGAGCAGCTGGCGGTCGCTCATGGCCGTCCCTCGAGCGCCTGCCTCTGCACTGACTGGGCGAGCGTGCGGGCGCTGGTCTTGGTCTCCGCGACCGTGTCGTTCATGAGCCGCGTGCGGCGCACCTTGCCCATGGCCCATCCGATGGCGAACCCCCCGACCAGGAGGTGGAACCCCCCGATCACCACGAATCCCAGCGGCGCGCCGATGAGCCGCCCGATGGCCAGCGCCGCGGCGATCCAGGCGAACAGGTAGCCGACCGCCAGCACGGCACCCGCGCCCGCCAGCACGGCCACGCTGCGCCCGTACGACTTCAGATCCGTCGCCAGCTCGACCCGCGCCAACTTGATGTGATCGACGATCAGTGTGCGGAGACCCTCGACCGTCTCGCGGACGAGGCCGACGATCCCCTCGCGCTCGTCTGTTTCACCATACCGTGGCGCCACAGACTCGAAGCTAAGCACGGCCGTTTTGGCCGCAAGCGCCGTAACTCGGGAACCTTCGCGGGGTTCTTAGCGCGGCCGGCCGTCCAGCGGCGCGGGGCAAACCTCGCGCAGCTTGCACCCTTTGCAGGCGCCGCCGCGCCAGATCCGGTCGAGCATCTCCTGCGCGCGATCGAGCAGTCCGTCGTCGGCGCCCGCGAAGCCGAGCTCGAAGTTGCGGCGGCCGGTCCCCCTGGCGCCCAGGCCGGCGCCGGTCCAGTTGGCGCTGCCGACATAGACGAACGCGCCGTCGACGATGACGGTCTTGAAGTGGACGCGCGGGCAGGCGCGCAGCCCGAGCGCCCGCTGGAGCCGCGCGCTCTTGCCGAGCGCGGCCCGAAACGCGCGCGACGGCGGGCCGGCGTGAAGGATGCGCAGCTCCACGTCACGGCCGGCCAGCTCGTCGAACACTTCGAGGATCGATCGATAGCGCGAGCGGCCGCGCGTCGTGCGCCGGCGTCCGGGCGCGGCGCGGTGATCTTCGACCATCAGCTCTTTGAGATTGGCGGTGGCGATCCAGACGCTGCGCTGTGCCTCCATGACGGCGCGCACCACGCGCTCGTAGTGCCCGCGCCCCCCGACCAGCTCGAGCTTGAACGCGCGCGCCGGCTCGACGAAGTCCACCCGCCCGTCGTCTCCTTAGGTGCCGTCGTTGCTGGCCGGCGAGAGCGCCAACGCCAGCGACGTCTGCGGCAGGGTCCGCGCGCGTTCCGCTGCCCGTTCGTTCGTTCGTTCGATCGGTCTGTCAGTCGTTCGTTCGATCTTGGCGGTCGCCGCCCGTATCTCGATCTCCTCGATGGCCGGCAACTCCTTCTTGCTGCGCGCGTCGAGGTCCTCGAGGCGCCGCGCGGACACGACGACGCGCCCGTCGAACGAGCTCATCGCCTGGTTGAAGTGCTTGACCGACTGATTGAGGGAGCTGCCGAGCGCGGCGAAGTATTCGAGCACGGTGGCGATCCGTTGGTGCAAGAGGCGCCCCTCGTCGCTGATCCGCTGCGCGTTTTCGGCCAGCCGCTCCTCGCGCCAGCCGCAGCTGGTGGTGAGCAGGAGCCCCAGCAGAGTGGTCGGCGTCGCCAGCAGGACCTTCTGCATGACGCCCTCCTCGATGAGCCCCGGGATCTGCTCGAGCGCGACACTGTAGAACGAGTCGCCCGGCAGGAACAGGATGACGAACTCCGTCGACCCGACGAACCCCTCCCAGTAACTCTTCGACGAGAGCTTGCGGATGTGCGCCTGCACCTGGACGGCGTGCTGCCGCAGCTTGGCGGCGCGCGCCTCGTCGTCCTTGCTCTCCAGCGCCTCGAGGTACGCGCCGAGCGGCGCCTTGGCGTCCACCACGATGTTCCGACCGCCCGGCAGGCGAACGACCATGTCGGGGCGCAGCC
>DASYEX010000006.1:0-18863 GCA_036498765.1 Polyangia bacterium | reverse complement strand
CTCGGCTGCGGCGTCGGCGCCGACTTCAAGATCGACCGGCTCCGCTATCACAAGATCATCCTGCTGATGGACGCCGACTCCGACGGCCACCACATCGCGACGCTGCTGCTGACGTTCTTCTACCGCCACCTGCAGCCGCTCATCTCCCAGGGGTTCGTCTACCTGGCGCAGCCGCCGCTGTTTCGCGTCGACTACGGCAAGGAGACCTTCTGGGCGCTCGATGAGGAGGACCGCACACGCATCGTGGGCGGTTTCCCCAAGAACGCCCGCCCCGACATCATGCGCTTCAAGGGCCTCGGCGAGATGCAGCCCGACGAGCTGCGCCGCACCACGCTCGATCCGGCCACCCGGCGCCTTTTGCGGGTGAAGGTCGACGACGTGGCGGAGACCGACAGAGTTCTGACAGAGCTGATGGGCAAGGACGTCGAGGCCCGCTTCAAGTTCATCATGGAGCGCGCGGCCCAAGCCGATCTCGATCTGTAGAAGCCACGCGCGCCTCGCTTGGTTGCGTTACCGCAGCGTAGCGCCGACGTAGATGAACCCGGCGGCCAGCGTCAGCGCCAGGCCGATGAGGAAGATCGGCGACAGGCGCAGCTCGAACTGGACCGGGCGGTTCAGCCACTGCCAGAACGACGGCATGCGAGGCTCGGAGACACGGGTCATCACCCGGGCCACCAGATCGGGCGGCGGGGTCACGTCGTCGCGCAGGCGCCGCAGCTCGCTCAGGGGCTCGGGCGCGCGCCGCTGCTCGGCGCCGTTCACGACGTCACGCCCGTGCGCTCGACGAGCTGGCGCAGCATGGCCCGCCCGCGGACGACGCGGATCTTGAGCGTGGTGATCGGCAGCCGCAGGATCCCGCGGATCTCCTCGTAGGAGAGATCCTCCGCATCGCGGAGGATCAGCACCTCGCGGTACTTGGTGGGGAGCTTGAGCAGCGCCGCGCCCAGGTGCGCGCGCCGCTCGCCGTGCGAGGCGTTCACCTCGGGCGTCGGCGGTTCGTACGCGAACGCCGCTTCACCGGCGTGCACCTCGCGGTCGAGCGGCTGCTCGGTGCGCCGCTTCGACTTGAGCACGTCCTTCGACCGGTTGACTGCGATGCGGAGGAGCCAGGTGGAGAAAGCGTGCGCGCGCCCCTCGCCGCGGAAGCGGTCGAGCGCGTTGAAGGCATCGACGAAGGCCTGCTGCGCGATGTCCTCGGCGTCGGCGCGGCTGCCCAGCATGCGGAAGGCGACCGAGAACGCCAGCCGCTGGTAGCGCTGCACGAGCGGCCGGAAGGCTTCGACGTCGCCAGCCACGCAGCGGGCGATGAGCAGGCTCTCTTCGGCGTCGCGGCGGTGGGCGCCGGTGTCGGTGAGCGACCGGTCGACAACAGCCGCCTCGGGGATCGCCGTGAGGGCGAGGGCGCCGCTCTCCTCGGGATCGAGCGCGATCGCTCCCGAGGCCGACGGTCCCGAATGTTCTCCCGGCGGCACGAGCCGAGACTACCGCAAGTCCCGAAAAAGGGGCGCGCTATACTGAAATTCCATGCGCGGCCCGGCGTTGGCCCTCGCTCTGGCGCTCTGCGGCGCCCCCTGGCCGGCGTCCGCGGGCGAGCCGCGGCAGAGGGCCGAGGCCGCGGGAGCCGGCCCGACGTTCTGGGAGCGGGCCGGCCGCAGCGCCGGGCCCGGCGCTCCACGGGAGGCGACGGCGGCCTGGTTCGCGGTGGCGATCGCGCGGACCAACGAGGGGCGCTACGCCGAGGCGGCGGCAGCCTATGGCGCGGCGATCGCCGCGGGGGCGGGCGCGCCGGCCGTGTACTCGAACCTCGGCGAGGTGCTGATGGCCGAGGGTCGCCTTCGCGAGGCAGAGGGCGCCTACCGCGAGGCGATCGCCGTCGCGGGATCGGCTCCCGGCGCGACGGCGGTCTCGCTCGACGACCCGCTGGCGCTAACGCAGGAGCTGGTGCTCGGGTACGTAGGGCTGGCGGTGTCGCTCGATCGGGACGGCCAGACGCGCGCGGCGCACGAGACGATGCGGCGCGCGCTGGCGCTCGACCCGACGATGGCGGTGCTGGCAGTGGCCGCCTCGCCCGACGCCGACCTCTTCTTCGTTCCGCGCGGCGAGGTGCACTACTACCTGGGGCTGGCGCGCGCGATCGCCGGCCGGCGCGACGAGGCGGCCGACGCCTTTCGCCAGTTCCTGGACGAGTTGCCTCACAGCCGCTGGGCTCCGCAGGCGCGGGCACACCTCGCCGAGCTCGAGGCGCGGGCCGTGTTCCCGCCCACGTCCCCGGCGGCCGCGCCCAGCGTCGGGCCCGGGCCCGCCACGGGACCCCGGGTGATGGCCGCGGGGACGGTGCTGGCCACCGGCGGCGCCGCGGCCCCGCTGATCGACGCCGCCTGGCGCGAGCAGGCCGCGATCCTCGACGCCTGCCTGGACGCCGCGCCCGCGCTCGCTGCGACCCGCGCTCCGCTCCGCCTGGCCGTGGAGATGACCATCGATCGCCGCGGCCGCGTCACCGCCGCTGCCGTCAAGCTTCCGTCCGGGATCGATCTGCGGGGCTCGGCGGCGACGCTCACCGCCTGCCTCGAACAGGCGGTGGTGACCCACCTGCGCCTGCCGTCCGCCGCGCGCTCGACGCGCGCGCGGACCGAGCTTCTGGTGGGCTTCTCGGCGCGGTAGCCGGCGACGCTCGACGCGCTGCTGGCCGCCGCGGTAAGGTGCGCAGCGGTGCGCAGCGGCAGGCCACGATACATCGCCGTCGAAGGTCCGATCGGTGCCGGAAAGTCCAGCCTGGCGGAGATTCTCAGCGAGTCGCTCTCCGCCCGCATCATCCGCGAGAGTCCCGAGGAGAACCCGTTCCTGGGGCCCTTCTACAAAGATCGCCGGCGGAACGCGATGTCGGCGCAGCTCTTCTTCCTGCTCCAGCGCTACGCCCAGCAGGGCGAGCTGGCGCAGGGCGACCTCTTCTCGCGCGGGGGCGTCGTCTCCGACTACCTGTTCGCCAAGGACCGCCTGTTCGCCGTCCTCAACCTGTCCGACGACGAGCTGGCGCTCTACGACCGCATCTACCAGATGCTGAAGCCCCGCACGGTGCCGCCCGACCTGGTCGTCTACCTGCAGGCGCGCACCGACGTCCTGCTCGATCGCATCCGCAAGCGCGGGCGCACCGAGGAGCGCCCCATCCGCGCCGAGTACGTCGAGGAGGTCGCGCGCGCCTACGCCGAGTTCTTCTTCGCTTACAACGAAGGGCCGCTGCTGGTGGTCAACGCCTCGGAGATCGACTTCGTGGGCAACCTCGAGCACCGCCGCGAGCTGCTCTCGGTCATCGACAACGCGCGCGCCGGCGTCAGCCACTGGAGCCGGGGGTAGCGGAGATCGAAGGAGGAAGCAATGCGCTCAATCATTCTGACCGGATTCCTGGCCTTCGTCCTCGGTTGTTCGTCTTCCGGCGGAGGGCGTGCGTCGGTCCTCCAGCATCATAACGATCTGGCCCGCGACGGGCTCTACATCGATCCGGGCCTGACCCAGGTGGCGGTGAGCGGGACGGCGGACGCCAGCCGCGGCGGGCTCCAGCTCGATGCCAGCTTCGCCAACGCGACGGTCGTTGGTCAGGTCTACGCCCAACCGCTTTACCTGGCGGGGCGCGGATCGACTCCCGATCTGGTCATCGTGGCCACCGAGATGAACAACGTCTATGCGTTCGATGCGGGGACCGGGACGCAGGTCTGGATGAAGTCGACGGAGACCTTGGGAATGCCCGTGACCACGTCCGTCGATTTTCACTGTGGGAGCCTCGTCAACGTCGGGGTGACCGGGACGCCCGTCATCGACGGAGCGACGCGGACCATTTATCTCGACGCGATCACGGCCGACACCTCCTCCGGCGCTCGTGTGGTGGAGCACCGCGTGCACGCGCTCGACGCCGACACCGGCAACGAGCGGGCTGGATGGCCGGTCAAGCTGAACGCCGTGGCGTCGTCGGGCAGCACGACGTTCGATTCCTCGTTACAGAACCAGCGCGGGGCGCTGACGCTCGTCGGCGGCAAGGTGTTCATTGGGTTCAGCGGGCACGTCGGCGACTGCGACGGTTACCATGGCTGGGTGGTGGGCGTGACGACGACCGGCTCGCCAGCCGTGACCGCCTGGGCCACGCGGGCGATCGGAGGCGGAATCTGGGGCGCGAGCGGCTTCGCCTCGGATGGGACGTCAATCTACTTCGCGACCGGCAACTCGAAGTCGTCGGCGTCGGCCGGCGGCACCACCAGCTCGGGCGACAACGGGGGGAGCTGGGGGGACAGCGAGACGGTCTACAAGTTTCCAACCAGCCTTCAGCCGCCCCCGATGACGACGACCACCGATTATTTCTTGCCGGCGAATTGGATCGGGCTCGACGACGCCGACGCCGACATGGGCGGCACCTCTCCGATCCTGGTGACCGTCCCCGGCGCCAAGCCATCGAGCCTGGTCGTGGCGCTCGGAAAGGACGGCTACGTCTATCTGCTCGATCGGCAGAATCTGGGAGGAATGGACGCCACGCCCATCGCCAAGCTCTCGGTTTCGAGTACGCCCCTCATCAACGCGGCGGTGGCCTACACGACCCCGAAAGGGACCTACCTGGTATTCGCCGGCACGGCCTACTGCGCGGCCACGCAGCCCGGCGGGCTCACGGCGCTCAAAATCGCCGCCGGGAACCCGCCAACGCTGTCCGTGGCGTGGTGTGGCGGTCCGGCGACCAGCTACTCGCCGACCGTCAGTCAGACGGACGCGCGCGGCTCCAACACCATCGTCTGGTCGGTGGGGAGCGACCAGAAGCTCCATGGCGTCGACGGCGATACGGGGATGAGCGTCTTCGACGGCGGACCGACCGCGATGTCGGCGGTGGCGGCGATCCAGACGCCGGTCATCGCTAACGGGCGCGTGTTCGTCGCCTCGAACAGCGAGGTCTATGCTTTCAAGGTCGGGTCAAACTAGGGATAGGTTGGGCGAGCCGCGGGTAGATCTTCCTTGACGGGGCGCGCCGTGCGGCTGAGCTACCACCACCCCGTAACCTGGGGATTGGCGTAACATCGAGCGCCTTCTTCGATGACGATTCGCGCCCGGCCGGGCCACTTAACGAAAGATGACGTTCATGAATCGAGCTCTCTTGTTCGCAGGGCTGGGCCTGCTCTCGTTCGGGTGCGGATCCTCGCCAAAGGCCACGACGGGTGACGCCGGGGCGGGGGGCAGCAACGTCACGACGGGCAGCGGCGGAGCGAGCGCGACCGGCGGGGCGAGCGCCAAGGGCGGCGCGACCGGCAGCGGTGGTTCGAGCAGCAGCGCCGACCAATCGGTCCTCGAGCGGAACAAGCACCCCAGCCGTGACGGCGTCTTCCTGCAACCCACCTTGACCAAGGCGGCCGCCGCCACGCTGGCGCCGGACGCGACCTTCAACGCGGGCGCCAAATTCACCGGCGCGATGTGGGCCTCGCCGCTCTACCTGCAGAACGGCCCCGGCGGCAAGGGCGTGTTCTTCGCGGCCACCACGGGGAACGACGTGCTCGCTCTGGATGAGACCTCGGGCGCGACGGTCTGGAAGCACAACGTCGGCAGCGCCCCCAGCGCGACGGGCGCGGGGTGCGGCAACATCAGCCCGATCGGCATCATCAGCACCGGCGTCATCGACGAGACGGCGCGCGTCCTCTACGTGGCCGGCGGCACCGGGACGAGCTCGATCATGGACCACCAGGTGCACGCGCTCTCGGTCGACGACGGCAGCGAGAAGACGGGCTGGCCGTTCTCGGTCTCGAAGGTGACGAGCACGGCGACGGCGTTCATGCCGCAGCCGCAGAACCAGCGCAGCGCGCTGTCGCTGGTGGGCGGGACCGTCTACGTCGCCTACGGCGGCCACATCGGCGACTGCGGCCCGTACCACGGGTGGGTGGTCGGCGTTAACGGCAGCGATCCGACCAAGTTCGGCGGCTGGGCCACCGGCGGCCAGGGCGAGGGGATCTGGGGCGCCGCCGGGATGGCCTCCGACGGCAACGGCGTGTTCGCGCTGACCGGCAACAACACCCAGCGCGTCAGCACCCACCTCGACAGCGAGGAGGCGGTGCGGGTCACCGGCCTGGGGACGCTGGCCGATTCGTTCTACGCGTCCGGCTGGCAGACCATGGACTCCGGCGATGCCGACCTGGGCGCCAGCAATCCTGTCTACGTCGAGCTGCCGGGGGCGACGCCGTCGAAGATCCTGGCCGTCGTCTCCAAGGACGGGCACCTCTACCTGCTCGACGCGGGCGCGCTGGGCGGCAAGGGCGGCCAGAAGGTCGACTTCATGGTGGCCAACGGCACGATGGCCATCCACACGGCGGTCGCGGCGTACAAGACCGCGATGGGCCTTTACATCACCTTCGGGACCAACTCCGGCGCGATCTGCCCGAGCGGCGGGAACGAGAACATCATGTCGGTCCTGATCGCGCCCGGGTCGCCGCCCAAGCCGACCGTCGCCTGGTGCGCGCCCCTCTCGGGAGCGGTGACCGGCCCCATCTCCACCACCACCGACGGGACGAACGACGTCGTCGTCTGGTACATGAACAACGGCAATCTGATGGGTGTCGACGGCGACACCGGCGCGACCATCTTCACCAGCAGCAACAAGTGCGCGGGGGTGCGCCAGTGGACTTCCCCGATCGCGGCCAACGGGCGGATCATCGTGGGCGGGGACGGAAACCTCTGCTCCTGGTCAGCCCAATAGTGAAGTGATAGCGTCTACCCCCCCATTATTGTTGCGCTCACCGCCCGGGTCCGATGGACGGACCTCAGCGGTTTGGGGCGCCCCGCAGAGAGGTAAGCCATGAACCGTCGCCTCCTCATTGGATTTTTCGTTCTTCCGCTCGCCTGCGGGGCGAGCGGAGGCGGCTCCGGAGGGTCGACCGGCTCTGGCGGTGTCGTGATCCTGACCGGCTCCGGCGGCTCGTCGGGCGGGTCGAGCGCCTCGGGTGGGTCGAGCGCCTCGGGCGGGTCCAGCGCCTCGGGTGGATCCAGCGCGACGGGCTCTGGCGGCTCGACCGCCAGCGGTGGCACGACCGGAACCGGCGGCGGCAGCGGCGGCGCCAGCTCGTCGTCGGGCGGCACCCCCGGGACAGGCGGCGGGGCGGCCGGCGGCGCCAAGGCTACGGGCGGCGCGGGCGGCGCCAAGGCCACCGGCGGCGCGACCGGATCCGGCGGCGCGGCTGGCGCGAAGGCGACCGGTGGAGCAGGCGGCGCCGCCACGACCGGCAGCGGCGGCGCGACGGGGTCTGGCGGAGCGACCGGGAGCGGCGGCGACGCGTCGGTGCTCGAGCGCAACAACCACCCCAACCGCGACGGGGTCTTCATGCAGCCGACGCTGACGAAGTCAGCCGCGGCCACGATGGCTGCGGACACCACCTTCAACACCGGCGCCACGTTCAGCGGCTCGGTCTGGGCGTCGCCGCTCTACCTCCAGAACGGTCCGAACGGCAAAGGGATCTTCATCATCCCCACGACCGGCAACGACGTGCTGGCGCTGGACGAGACCGCGGGGACGACGATCTGGAAGCACAACGTCGGGAGCGCGCCGACCGCCACGGGGGCGGGCTGCGGCAACATCAGTCCCATCGGGATCATCAGCACCCCGGTGATCGACGAGGCCGCGGGGATCGTTTACGTGGCGGGCGGCACCGGGACCAGCTCGATCATGGACCACCAGGTGCACGCGCTCTCGGTGACCGACGGTTCGGAGAAGACGGGCTGGCCATTTTCGACGTCCAAGCTGACCTCGGGGAGCATGGCCTTCATGCCGCAGCCGCAGAATCAGCGCAGCGCGCTCTCGCTGGTGGGCGGGACGCTCTACGTGGCCTACGGTGGACACATCGGCGATTGCGGCGCGTATCACGGCTGGGTCGTCGGCATCAAGACCAGCAACCCCACCACCTTCGGTGGCTGGGTGTCCGGGGGACAGGGCGAAGGGATCTGGGCGGCCGGTGGCATGGCCTCCGACGGCAACGGCGTGTTTGCCCTGACTGGCAACAACACCCAGCGGGTCACCACCCACCTCGACAGCGAGGAGGCGGTGCGGATTACCGGCACGGGGACGCTGTCCGATTCGTTCTACGCCTCGAGCTGGCAGACGATGGACTCGGGCGACGCCGACCTCGGCGCGAGCAACCCGGTGTACATCGAGCTCGCGGGCGCGACGCCGTCGAAGATCCTGGCCATCGTCTCGAAGGACGGGCACATGTACCTGCTCGACGCGGGCGCGCTCGGCGGCAAGGGCGGCCAGAAGGTGGACTTCATGGTCGCCAACGGAACGATGGCCATCCACACCGCCGTCGCCTCGTACAAGACCGCGGCGGGGACCTACGTCGTCTTCGGGACCGACACCGGCGCCATCTGCCCGAGCGGCGGTGGCAAGAACATCGTCTCGGTGCTGATCGCGCCCGGAGCTCCCCCCAAGCCGAGCGTGGCGTGGTGCGCCCCGCTTGCGGGACCGGTCACCGGGCCCATTTCGACGACCACCGACGGCACGAGCAACGTCGTCGTCTGGTACATGAACAACGGCAAGCTGGCCGGCGTCGACGGCGACAGCGGGAGCGCGGTCTTCACCAGCACGAACACCTGCGCCAACGTCCGCCAGTGGACGTCGCCCATCGCGGTCAAGGGACGCATCGTCGTGGCCGGAGACGGCAGGCTCTGCTCCTGGTCGCCTCAATGACGAGGGTCTAAGCGGCCCGGTCCCTCCAGCCGGCGCTCGATGCGCCGGTCGGGGACCAGCCAGATCATCCCCACCAGCACGTAGAGGGCGATGGCCATCCAGGGGCGCACCAGGGCGAGCGGGACGGCCACCACGTAGATCGCCGTCGAGATGCGCCCCTTGCGGTCGCTGCCGAGCGCCTTGGCCAGCGGTGAGCCGGGCCCCTCGACCGCCAGCATGGTGCGGGCGAGGATGAAGTAGGCGATTGACGCCGCCAGCAGCACCAGGCCGTAGCAGGCGGTGGGGACCGGCTGGAAGTGGTTCTCGCCCATCCAGCCGGTGGTGAAGGGGATGAGCGAGAGCCAGAACAGCAGGTGCAGGTTGGCCCACAAGACGCCGCCGCTGACGCGGGTCGCGGCGTGAAGCAGGTGGTGGTGGTTGTTCCAGTAGATCCCCACGTAGATGAAGGAGAGCGCGTAGGTGAGCAGCGCCGGGACCACCGGGCGCAGCGCCCCCAGCGTCGGCTCGTGCGGCACCTTCAGCTCGAGCACCATGATGGTGATGATGATGGCGACGACGCCGTCGCTGAACGCCTCCATGCGCCCTTTGGTCATGGTGCAAGGCGCGGCTAACGCGCGGGGGCGACCAGCAGGCCCCAAGGCAATCCGCCGACGGCGATCCGCCTGTCGACCTTGCCGGTGGCGGCGTCGACGACGGAGACGTCGTTGGACGGACCGTTGGCGGTGTAGATGGTCTTGCCGTCGGCGCTGACGGCGATGCCCCAGGGGCGGGGGCCGACGCCGTCGATGAGGCGCTCGACCTTGTGGGTGGCGACGTCGATGACGGCGACCGCCTCGCCGCGTCCCAGCGACACGTACAGCGTCTTGCCGTCGGGCGCCAGCGCCAGCCCCATCGGGCGCGGGCCGAGGACGGTCTTGGCGACCGGCTCGATCTTGATGTGGTCGGTGGCGGTGTTCTTGGTGATGTCGATGACCGTCACCTCACGGCCGTTCTCGCAGCTGACGAACGCGACCAGGCCGTCGCGGGTGAAGACGATCGCGCGCGGGCGCGGCCCGGTGGGGATCTGCGCCAGCACCTTCAGCTTCTTGGTGTCGACCGCGGTGACCTGGTTGTCGCTCTCGGAGGTGACGTAGACGACCTTGCCGTCGGGGCGCACGGTGACCCCCTCGGGCTCGTGGCCGACCGGGACCTTCTGCTTGACCTTGCCGGAGGCGAGATTGAGGACGCTCATCTCCGCGGTCTCCTCGTTCGACACGTAGAGGGTCTTGCCGTCCCTGGACAGGTCGAACGACTCGGGATCCTGGCCGCTCTCCAGCGTGCGGAGCAGCTTCCGGGTCCGGAGATCGACGACGCCGACTCCGTCGGCGTTGCGGTCGCCGGGCGGCAGCTTGGACTCGTCGACGCCCGGCCCGGCGCGCGGCGAACCGGAGAGCGCGACATAGAGCAGCTTGCCGTCGCGCGACAGCTTGATACCCCGTGGCCGCTTGCCGACGGGGATGCGGGCTGAAACCTCGCCCTTGTCGGCGTCGACCACCACGATCTCGCCGCTCTCTTCACCGCTGACGTAGAGCAGCGTGGCGGCCCGCGCGGCGGCGGGACGGGCGAGCGGGACGGCCAGAGCCGCGACGACGAAGAGGGCCCGAACGAGGCGCGACATGGCGCATGGATACCCCAGGAACCGCCCACCGGCGACAGGTTTTCCGACCGTTTTCGGGATTGTGCGGGCCTTGACTCCGGGGGCTATCGGCGCAGAATAGCGCCCATGAAGTGGGAAACTCCGGCCTTCGTCGAGATCAACATGAGCGCAGAAATCGGCGGCTACGGGAGCGATTTCACCGATCGCGACCCCTGGGGCCCGGTGGCGCCCCAGGTCGGAGACGAATCCGGCAAGCCTCGCACCTCGACCGACGCCGCTCGGCGCTAACGCCCGCAGTCGGTGACGTGAGAGTCCGCGTCCTCGGGTCCGCGGCCGGCGGCGGCGTGCCGCAATGGAATTGCGGCTGCGAGAACTGCCGCGAGGCGCGGCGCGGGACCGGTGCCGTCCATCCGCGGACGCAGGAGTCGGTGGCGATCAGCGCCGACGGTGCCGCCTGGTTCTTGCTGAACGCCTCGCCGGAGATCCGCGCCCAGATCGAGAGCTTCCCGCCGCTGACCCCGCACGAGCCGCGGCACTCGCCGATCGCCGGGCTGGTGCTCACCAACGGGGACCTCGACCATTGCCTGGGGCTCCTGTCGCTGCGCGAGTCGCATCCGCTGACGGTCTACGCGACCGAGAGCGTGCGCGCCGGATTCACGGCGGGCAACGTCCTCTACCGGACGCTGGAGCGGTTCGACGGGCAAGTGACCTGGCGGGCGTTGGCGGTCGCGCACGAGCAGCCGCTCGGCGATTCACGGCTGACGATCGCGGCGATCGCCACGCCGGGGAACCTGCCCTTGCACCTCAAGACGCTGCGGGAACCCTCGGCGGAGGACAACGTCGGGCTCGTCGTTCGCGACACGCGCTCCGGAAAGCGACTGGCGTACTTTTCGGGCGTGGCCGGACCGTCGCCGGCGCTCGAACGCGCCCTCGCCGAGGCGGACGTGCTGTTCTTCGACGGGACCTTCTGGTCGAGCGACGAGCTCATCGCGCTGGGGCTCGGGACGCGGCGGGCCGAGGAGATGTCGCACTGGCCGCTGGGAGGTCCCCAGGGGAGCGCCGCGTTTCTCGCGCGCCAGCGGGGCCGGAAGATCCTCATTCACATCAACAACACGAACCCCATCCTGCGCGAGGGGAGCGCCGAGCGGCGCGCGCTGGAGGCGGCCGGGATCGAGGTGGCGGCCGACGGGCTGGAGCTGTCGTTGTGAGCGAGCGGGCGCAGGTCGACGCCGCGCTCTGGTCGGGCGACGAGCTCCGGGCGCGGCTGCGCGCCGAGGGCGTCCGCCGCTACCACGACCAGCACCCGTTCCACCAGCGAATGCACGCCGGGACGCTCACGCGGCAGGAGCTTCGGACCTGGACGCTGAACCGCTACTACTACCAAACGCGGATCCCCATCAAGGACGCCGTCATCGTCTCCAAATCGGAAGACCCGGCGTTCCGGCGGGCCTGGATCCGGCGCATCCACGACCACGACGGCGACGGCCCCGACACCGGGGGGCTGGCGCAGTGGCTGCGGCTGGCGGAGGCGGTCGGGCTCGATCGCGCCGAGGTCGCCTCGTGCCGGCGGGTCCTGCCGGGCGTGCGATTCGCCTGCGACGCCTACGTCACGCTCTGCCGCGAGAGCCCGCTGGTGGTGGCGGTCGCTTCGTCACTGACCGAGATGTTCGCCCCCGATCTGATGTCCAAGCGGATCGCCGCCTGGGAGCAGCACTACCCCTGGGTCGGCGCTGAGGCGCTGGCCTACTTCCGCGGCCGCGTGCCGCGGGCCCGCCGCGACGGCGAGGAGGGGCTGGCCTTCGTGGTGGCCAACGCGACGTCGCGCGCGCTGCAGGAGGCCTGCGTGGGGGCGCTGGTGCGGAAGACCGAGATCCTCTGGCACCTGGTCGACTGTGTGCAGGCGGCGAGCGTGGGCACGGCCGCCGCGGGAGAGGGCGGGGCGGCGTGATCGAGCGGACCACGCGGCTCAGCCTGGCGCGGCAGGTTCGGTTGAAGCTGGACCCGCGATCGGGAAAGCAGATGCTGCTCTATCCCGAGAAGGGGCTCGAGCTGAACGATACGGCGGCGCGGGTGGCGGCGCTCTGCTTCGAGCCCAGGACCGTCGGCGAGATCGTCGAGCGGATGGCCGCGGCAGCGGGGGCCGCCACGCCGCGCGCGCAGATCGAGGACGAGGTCCTGGCCTTCCTCCGCGCGCTCGAGGATCGCGGCCTCGTGGTGGTGCACCCGTGACGGGCACCGAGCGGGCGGCTGAGCGCCCCTACACGCTGATCGCCGAGCTGACCTACCGCTGCCCGCTCGCCTGCGGGTATTGCTCGAACCCGCTCGAGCTCGGGCGCCACGACGCGGAGCTGCCGACCGACGACTGGGCGCGCGTGTTTCGCGAGGCAGCCGCGCTGGGCGTGTTGCAGGTCAACTTGACCGGCGGCGAGCCCCTGGTGCGCGCGGATCTCGAAAAGCTGGTGGCCGCTGCGCGGGCCAGCGATCTCTACACGAACCTCATCACCAGCGGGATCCCGGCCGACGCCGACCGCCTCGGACGGCTGGCGGCCGCCGGCCTCGACAGCCTGCAGCTCTCGGTCCAGGACACCGACCCGCACGGCGCCGTTTGGATCGCCGGGCGCGACGACATGGAGGCCAAGCGGGCGACGGCCGCGGCCACGCGCGCGCTGGGGTTGCCGCTCACCCTCAACGTCGTGCTCCACCGCGGGAACATCGCGCGGGCGGCGGAGTTCGTGGCGCTCGCCGAGCGGCTGGGCGCGGCGCGCTTGGAGCTCGCCAACACGCAGTACCTCGGGTGGGCGCTGGCCAACCGCGACGCCCTCCTGCCGTCGCGGGCGGCCGTCGACGAGGCGCGCCGGGTCGCGCTCGTGGCGCGCGACCGGTTGCGTGGCAAGATGGAGGTCCTCTTCGTGCGCCCCGACTACCACGCCGATCGCCCGCGCGCCTGTATGGACGGATGGGCGCGTCGCTATCTCGTCGTCACCCCCGACGGCGTGGCGCTTCCCTGCCACCAGGCGGGCGAGCTCGCCTCGCTGGCCGGCGTCTGGGAGAACGTCCGCGACCGTTCGCTCGGCGACCTCTGGGGCGACGGTGCCGGTTTCCGCGCCTTCCGCGGTGAGGACTGGATGCCGGCGCCCTGCCGCACCTGCGACGAGCGGACGAAGGACTTCGGCGGTTGCCGCTGCCAGGCCTTCGCATTGACCGGCGACGCGGCGGCGACCGATCCCGCCTGCGCGCTGGCCCCGCGGCACGATCTGGTGGTCGCCGCGCGTGTCCGTGCCGAGGCGGCTTCCACCCCGGCCGCCGCCGGTTCCTCGACGGCGCCCCTGCGCCTGCGCCGCTTCCGTTCCGCCTCATGACCGCCGCGATCGAAGTCGTCGACCTCAAGAAGAGCTACGACGCCGTCGAGGCGGTGCGGGGCATCGGGTTCACCGTCCGTGCGGGGGAGATCTTCGGCTTTCTTGGCCCGAATGGCGCCGGCAAGACCACGACCATCAAGATCCTCTGCACGCTCTTGCAGGCGACGAGCGGGACGGCGCGGCTGGCGGGGCTGGACGTGGCCGCGTCGCCCAACGAGGTTCGCCGCCGTATCGGCGTCATCTTCCAGGACCCGGCGCTCGACGACCGGCTGACCGCCTACGAGAACCTGATGCTCCACGCGGTCGCCTACCGCGTGCCGCGCACCGAGAGGCGCGCGCGCATCGACGAGTCGCTGCAGTTCGTCGACCTCTTCGAGCGGCGCCAGGACCTGACGCGCACCTTTTCGGGCGGGATGAAGCGGCGCCTGGAGATCGCGCGTGGGCTCGTGCATCGCCCCGACATCCTGTTCCTCGACGAGCCGACCACCGGCCTCGATCCGCAGACGCGCGCGCGCACCTGGGAGGTCCTGCGGGGCCTGCGCGAGAAGTACGGGACCACGCTGTTCCTCACCACCCACTACATGGACGAAGCCGAGAACTGCGATCGCATCGCCATCGTCGATCACGGGACCATCGTCGCGCTCGACACGCCGGCCGCGCTCAAGCAGCGGGTGGGCAAGGATCTGGTCGCCGCGCGCACGGCCGATCCGGCGGGGCTGGCCAAGCTCCTGTCGGAGAAGTACGGCCTGCCGAGCACGCCCGCCGACGGGGGGCTCACCTTTTTGGTCGAGCAAGGGGACGCCTTCATCGTCAAGCTCCTCACCACCGATCGACCCGCCCTCGAGGGGATCAGCGTCCGCCGCCCGACGCTCGACGACGTCTTCCTCTCGTTGACCGGCCGCCAGATCCGCGCCGAGGGGGCGGAGGGGACCGCCGCCAAGATCCGCGCCATGGTCCGGAGGCGCGCCGGATGATCGCGCCGGGGAGTGACCGCTTGGCCGGCACGAGCCCTCCGCGGGAGGGACGGAACCCTCTGAGGGATCCGTCATGATCGAGGTGGTCTACGCGCTCTGGCGGCGCGACATGATCAAGTTCCTGCGCGACCGGCGGCAGCTCATCACCAGCCTGACGCGCTCCTTCATCTGGCTGCTGGCGTTCGGGCTCGGCCTGCGCGCCTCGGTCCGGATCCCGGCCAGCGGCACCGACTACGTTTCTTTCCTGGTACCGGGGTTGGCCGCGATGACGGTCCTCTTCGCCAGCATGTTCGCCGCCATCTCGATCGTCTGGGAGCGCGAGTTCGGCTTCCTCAAGGAGCTGCTGGTCGCGCCCGTGCCGCGCGGCGCGATCGTGGCGGCCAAGATCCTGGCCGGGAGCGCGACGGCCCTCATCGAGACGTCGGTCATGCTGCTCCTCTCGCCGCTGGTCGGGGCGCGCTTCAGTCCGTTGGGAGCGCTGGCCTCGTTGCCTCTGCTGGTGTTGTTCGGGATGACGGTCAACGCGCTCGGCATCATCGTCGCGGCGCGCATGAAGTCGTTCGAGGGGTTCGGCGCCGTGGTCAACTTCGTCATCCAGCCGGTGTTTTTCCTCTCTGGCGCTCTCTACCCGATCGCCGGGTTGCCGCGCGGCCTGCGCGTTCTCGTCCTCGTGAACCCGATGACCTACGTCGTCGATGCCGTGCGTGGCCTCTGCATCGGCCACCATGAGTTTCCCTTGCTGCTCAGCACCGCCATCGTGGTGGCTTCGGCGCTGCTCCTGGCCGCGCTGGCCACCCGGTCGTTCCGCAGGATGGAAGCCTAGCCATGCTAGGCTAGAGGCCATGCCGCCCGAGGCGAAGATCACCGCCGCCACGCTGCGTGCGCGCAAGGGGACCGGCGAGCGGATCGCCGTGGTGACGGCCTATGACGTCGTCTTCGCGGGCCTGGCCGATCGGGCGGGCGTCGACGCCATCCTGGTCGGGGACAGCCTGGGAATGGTGATGCAGGGCGAGCGTTCGACGCTGGGCGTGACGCTCGACGAGATGGTCTATCACTGCCGGATCGCCTCGCGTGGCGTCACCCGCGCCCACCTCGTCGGCGACTTGCCGTTCATGAGTTACCAGGCGTCCGTCGAGGACGGAATGCGCGCTGCCGGGCGCCTTCTCAAAGAGGGGCACGCCGAGGCGGTGAAGCTGGAGGGGGGCGAGAGCGTCGCCGAGCTCTGCCGCCGCCTCGTGCAGGCGGGCATTCCGGTGATGGGCCACATCGGCCTGACGCCGCAGTCGATCCACCAGTTCGGCGGCTTCAAGGTCCAGGGGCGCACCGACGCCCAGCGCACGCAGATTCTGGCCGACGCCCGCGCGCTGGCCGACGCGGGCGCCTACGCCATCGTCGTCGAGGCGGTCCCGCACGCGCTGGCCGCAGAGATCACCCGCGCCGTCCCCGCCGTGACCATCGGCATCGGCGCCGGCGTCGATTGCGACGGGCAGGTCATGGTGATGCACGATCTTCTGGGGCTGCAGCCGTCGTGGAAGCCGCGCTTCGTGCGCCGCTACGCCGAGATGGGCCAGGCGGTGGGCGAGGCGTTCGCCGCGTACGCCGCCGACGTGCGCGCGGGCAAGTTCCCGGCCGCCGAAGAGACGTACGACTGAGAGCGGCGACCGTGGCCCAACCGGTGAGAGAGCCGGAGATCATTCGGACCTCCGCCGAGATGACCGCCTGGTCACGCGCGGCGCACGCGCGCGACGAGCGCATCGTCTTCGTCCCGACGATGGGCGCGCTCCACGCCGGCCACGTCGCGCTGCTCGCCGATGGCCGGCAACGCGGCCACCGGCTGGCGCTCTCGATCTTCGTCAACCCCACGCAGTTCGGCCCGAACGAGGACCTGGCCCGCTACCCGCGCGATCTCCCCGGTGACCTGGCCAAGGCGGCCCTGGCCGGGACCGATGTGGCGTTCGTGCCCGAGGCGGCTGACGTCTATCCAGTGGGGTTCCAGACCACGATCGAGGTCAAGGAGCTTTCGCGCGGGCTCGACGGCACGTTTCGACCTGGCCACTTCGCCGGCGTCACCACGGTGGTCGCCAAGCTCTTCAACATCGTCCGGCCGGACGTGGCGATCTTCGGCGAAAAGGACTTCCAGCAGCTGGCGATCGTGCGCCGCCTGGTCTCCGACCTGGCGATGGGGATCGAGATCGTCGGCCTGCCGACGGTGCGCGAGCCCGACGGCCTGGCGATGTCTTCGCGCAACGTCTACCTCTCGCTCGCGGAGCGGACGCGCGCGCTGTCGCTCTCGCGCGCGCTCTTCGCCGCGCGCGACCGCGCCGCCGCCGGTGAGGGCGACGCCAAGACCCTGCTCGACGGTGCGCGCGCGGCGCTCGACGTCGATCGCCTCGACTATCTCGAGCTCTGCGACGCCGCGACCCTGGCCCCGGTCGCGCGCGTCGACGGTCCCTCGGTCCTCCTGATCGCCGCATTTATCGGCCGCACCCGCCTCATCGACAACGTGCGCCTCGGCGGGTAGCGTCCTCGCATGAGCGCGACCAAGACCTACGCCGGCGGTTGCCACTGCGGGTCAGTCCGCTACCAAGTCGAGCTCGATCTCGGCAACCCGGTCATCTCGTGCAACTGCTCGATTTGCGGGCGCTCGGGGACCCTCCTGACCTTCGTCCCGGCGGAGCGGTTCAAGCTGCTCTCGGGCGAAGCCGCTCTGACCGACTACCAGTTCAATCACCTGGTCATCCACCACCTCTTCTGCGGGAGGTGCGGGATCAAATCGTTCGCCCGCGGCAAGTCGCGCGACGGCAGCGACACCATCGCCATCAACGCCCGCTGCCTCGACGACGTCGACCTCGACGCGCTCACCATCCAGAAGTGGGACGGCAAGAGCCACTAGACCAGCGCCCGTCAGTCGAGGCGCGCGATGTGGCCCAGCTTGTCGGGCAGATCCATTCGGTAGAACCGGCGCAGCTCGGTGAGAAGGCCTTCGGTTCGGTCGCTACGCAGGTACTGGCGCTCGAGGACCCCGGTGTAGCGGCGCGCTCCGTTGTTGGCGGCCTGATAGCGGGCGCGTTCGACGTCGTTCAGGTCGGCGGCGAGGCAGACGTCGCCGTAGAGGCGGCGCCGCAGGTCCGAGGCTGCGCCGGCGACGAGGAGACAGCAGGCGAACTTGTCGATCTCGGCTTGCAGCTCCAGCTCGAGCTGAGACACGGTCCGATCGTCAGCGGCGTGCAGCGCGACGTAGACGAAGTGGCTCACGCCCTCGATGGCCAGACAGAAGTCGGAGAAGTTTCGCTCGTCCAGCTTGGTCGACGGATCGTTTCGCTCGAGATTCTCGAGCGCCGCCCCGTCGACGAACAGGCCGAGCCCCAGCTCGCCGTCGTCCTGCCGGACGAGCAGCTGCTCGCGCGGCGCGCGTGCCGTGACGACCTCGGCGCGTCTCGCTTCATCGATCAAGAAGGCGTCGATCGCCAGCCGCGTCTCGACGCGGTAGAGCGCCTCGAGGCCGAGCTGCAGGCGCGCCAGCACCGATGGTCGAGCGGCGGGCGCCGACGCGGGACTCACGAAGGGCGCTGGCCTCCACGGCCGAGCACGACCCCCAGCGCCGCCAGCCGGGCCGCCGCGGTCTCGCTCTTCGTCTCCTGCCACCGCCGATAAAGGCGCACGACGTCCTGGTTGCTGGCCGGCACCGCCATGCGACGGCTCACCAGCGCCAGCGCGCCCACGAAGCGGACGAAGTTCACCGCCAGCTCGCCGAAGACGTCGCTGAACGGGTCGCTGGTCCAGCCGGCGCCGCCGCGGGCGAGCTCGCCATAAGCCGACCCGCCCATGCCGATGTAATAGTCGACGTCGACCGGGCCGCCGCAGAGGTGCTCGCTCCAGAACCCGGAGAGATACAGCGAGGTGTCGCCGATGTCGCGCAGCCGGCGGCGGCGCTCCGGCAGCGGCGCCTCGGTCGCGGCCAGCATGCGCAACGCCAGCGGCTGATCCTCGATCGGGTGTGCGGCGTAGCTCGACAAGAGCTGGACGATGTAATGCTCGACCAAGGTTCCTGGGGGCAGCCCTTCGTCCCGGAACGCGCGGTCGACCTCGTCGTGAAAGAACCCCTCGACGTTGCGCGCAAGGTCCATACAACAGCTTTGCGGGTGCAGGCGCGAAAGTCAATAAATTGCCAAATGATTCCAGGTAGATAAGTAGGCTTAGCG
>DASYEX010000005.1:0-16816 GCA_036498765.1 Polyangia bacterium | reverse complement strand
CACCAGCCCGTCGGAGAAGACGTGGAAGGCCTTCTGGATTCGGTCCTGGTCCTCCGAGATCTCGCCGTTCAGGATCTCGTAGTCCTCGGTGATGCCGGGGGTGGCGAAGGGGGCGCGGGAGAGCATGGTGGGCGCGTCGGGGTCGGTCACATCGAACAGCGACACGTTCAGGCTCCCCTGGGGATCGGTCCGGTCGATCCCCAGCCCGATCACTCTGTCGCCGTGCGGCTCGAGGTAGTACATGAACCCGGGCATGTAGAGCGCCCCGCGCTGGCGCGGGTTGGTCGGGTCGCTCAGATCGATCACGAACATCGGGTCGGTCTGGCTGTAGGTGATGGCGTAGGCGCGGGTGGCGTCGAAGCGGACCGTGCGCAGCCCCTCCTGCGACGGCAGCTGCATGGTCGTATGGCCGAGCGGCGTGAACGACTGGGCGCTCGCGACCTGGAAGGTGTCGATGGAGGGCGGCGCGAGCCCGTTCCCCGTGCGCCCGGCGCCCTGCTGGCTGATGACCCGGAAGACGCCGCTCTCCTCGTCCATCTGCCAGCGCGAGAGCACGGCGCCGGCGACCGAGAGGCGCGCGCCCGTGACGAGGCGCCCGGTGGGATCCGTGATGTCGAGGACGTCGACGATCCCTTCGTTGACCGTGCCGAACGTGTTCGGATCGATGTCGGCGTGACCGGCGATGTAGAGCCGTGAGTCGGTGACGAAGATGCTGCGTTTCCAATTTTGGCCCCACGGCAGGTTGTAGCCGTCGGGGGCGTTGCTCTGGAAGGCGACCTGCTCGACCTCGGTCATCGCGGTCGGCGTCGCCACGTTGAAGCTGGTGACCAGCGTCCGCGGCGTGGGGCCGCAGCCGTAGCACGCGGCGTTCTCGTAGGTGGCGAGGTAGAGCACGTCGCCGACCAGCCGCGAGTCCGCGATCTCGCCGGGGACCGGGTGCGCGGCCAGTTGGCGCGGCAACGTCGGCGTGCTCACGTCCACCGCCAGCACCAGCGCGCCGCCGCCGCCGTCCGGCGCCGCGTAGGTCGTGGTGACGGTGCCGCCGATATCGACGCCGCCGTTGGACATCACGACCAGCGTGGTCCCCAGGAGGTACATCTCGAACGGCTGGCCCGGCAGCGTCGTCTGGCCGACCAGCGCCAGCCGATCCGGGACCGAGACGTCGACCAGGCTGACCGTGCCCGACTTCGAGAGCGCGTAGAGCAGGCCGCCCTGGATCTGGATGATGTCGGCCTCGACGATCGCCCGGGTGGCATCGTCCGTGGTCGTCGTCGTCGGGCCCGTGGTCGAGGGTGCGCCGGCGCCCGAACCAGCAGCGCCGGCGCACCCAATCCCGAGCTCCGCCACCATCCCCAACCCGATAAGCCAGGCTAAGCGCATACGCGGGGGTTGGACTGCAGTGGCCATGCCAAACCGCCGCCGCCGGGATTCGCGCCGAGTTGCGCGGCGCGCGGCGGCGATGGGCGTCCAAAGCAGGACACCCCTGTCGCGGTCGGCGGCGGTCGTCCGCCGGCCGGTGAGCTATCGTTGCGCGGGTGACGCCGCTTTCGGTCCTGGACCTGGCACCCATCGTCGAGGGCGCCGACGCCGCGCAGGCGTTCCGGAGCTCCGTCGATCTGGCGCGGCACGCGGAGCGGTGGGGTTACCGCCGCTTCTGGCTGGCCGAACACCACAACATGCCGGGCGTGGCCAGCGCCGCGACGTCGATCGCCATTGCCCACGTCGCGGCCGGGACGTCGACGATCCGGGTCGGCGCCGGCGGCATCATGTTGCCCAATCACGCGCCGCTGGTGATCGCCGAGCAGTTCGGGACCCTCGACGCGCTCTACCCCGGCCGGATCGATCTCGGGCTGGGGCGCGCGCCCGGGACCGACGCGCCGACGGCGTACGCGCTCCGCCGGACGCTCGTCGGCGGCCCCGACAGCTTCCCGAACGACGTCGACGAGCTCCTCTCCTACCTTCGCCCGCCCGAGCCGGGACAGCGGGTGACGGCCGTGCCCGGGGCTGGTGCGAACGTCGAGCCCTGGATCCTGGGCTCGAGCCTGTTCGGCGCCGAGCTGGCCGGCACCCTCGGTCTCCCCTTCGCGTTCGCCGCGCACTTCGCCCCCGCGCTCCTCGACGAGGCCGTGACGACCTATCGCGGTTGCTTCCGCCCGTCCGAGCGGCTCGAACGGCCGCGCCTGATGGTCGGCGTGAACGTGGTCGCGGCCGACAGCGACGCGGAGGCCGCGCTGCTGCTGACCTCGCTCCAGCAGGCCTTCGTCAACCTGCGCAGCGGCCGCCCCACCCGCCTGCCGCCGCCCGTCCCCGGCTACGGCGACCGCCTGTCGCCCCCGCAGCGCGCGCTGCTCGACGGAATCCTCGCCTGCGCGGCGGTCGGGTCACCCGAGACGGTGCGGGGCCGGCTCGCGTCGCTGGGGGCCCGCACCGGCGCCGACGAGCTGATCCTGACCTCGCAGATCTACGATCACGCCGCGCGGCTGCGGTCGTTCGAGATCGCGTCCGGTCTGGGAATCTGACGCGTCCCGCGCGACGCCGCTACTCCGTCGCCTGCCCGGCGACGCGGACGCGGTTGCGGCCGCCGTTCTTGGCGGCAAAGAGAGCACGATCGGCGGCGGCCAGCACCAAAGCGGGCTCGGCGCCGTCGTCGGGAAAGGAGGCGACGCCCAGCGAGATGGTCAGCTTCCCCATCGGCTGCGTGCTGCCGAACTCGAACGGGAACGCGGCGATCTGCGCGCAGATCCGCTCGGCGACCTCCTTGGCCGCCCCCTTGCCGACGTCGAGCAGGATGATGGCGAACTCCTCGCCGCCGTAGCGGGCCACCAGATCGTTGGCGCGGCGCCCGTGCTGCAGGATCTTGGAGACGCCGCGCAAGGCATTGTCCCCCGCCATGTGGCCGTGGCGGTCGTTGTATCCTTTGAAATGATCAACGTCGATCATGACGATCGACAGCGGCAGTCCCGTCCGGTTGCTCCGCTCCATCTCCAGCGAGAGCCGCTCGCGGAAGTGGCGGTGATTGTAGAGGCCGGTCAGCCCGTCGGTGATGGCCAGCTCGGCCAGCCGCGTGTTCAGGTTCTCGAGCTCCCTGGTCCGCTCGACGACCTTCTCTTCCAGCGACGTGTTCAGCGTCGCCAGCTCGGCGTTCTTGACCTGCAGCTCGGCGAGCAGCTCGGCGCGCTCGCGCTCGAGCCGGAACCGCGACAGCAGGCTCTGGATCGTGAGGCGCAGGTCGGGCTCGTCCCACGGCTTGGGGATGTACTGATCGAGCCCCGCCTTGTTGATGGCGTAGACGACGGCGTCGAGGCCGGCCTGCCCGGTCAGCAGGATCTTGACCGTGTGCGGGCTGCGGCGGTGGACCTCCTCGAGCAGCTCGACCCCCTTCATGCCGGGCATGATCTGGTCGGCGATGACCACCGCCACTTGCTCGCCGTCGTGCTGGAGATCGTCGATGAGGTCGAGCGCCTCGCGCGCGTTCTTGGCGACGGCGATGTCGCACTCGCTGCCGAAGCGCGCCGAGAGCTGTTGCCGCAGGGCCGCGAGGATCCCTTCCTCGTCGTCGACGCACACGATGTGCTCGCGCATCGCGGTGGTGACGGGGGGGGTCACGCCCTGTCCTTCGCCTTGGAGATCGGCGACACATCGAGCATCGGCCAGGCGCCGACGGCGGCCTCCTCGATCGGCTGGGGCGCCGGCGGCGGTCCTTCAACCGGCAGACGGACCTCGAAGCGCGTACGTCCCGGCTTGCTGTCGACGCGGACCGTGCCGCCGTGCTTCTCGACGATCCGGGCGCAGATGCTGAGCCCGAGGCCGGTCCCTTCGCCCTTCGCCTTGGTGGTGAAGAACGGCTCGAAGATCCGCGAGGCAACGTCCGCCGGGATCCCGGGCCCGGTATCCTCGATGGCGACGATCACGTCCCGGTTCTCCGACTTGGTCTCGATCAGAATCTCGCCCCGCCCGTCCATGGCCTGTATCGCGTTGTGGATCAAGTTCGTCCACACTTGGTTCAGCTCACCTACGTAGGCCGTTACCGCTGGCAACGACCCGAATGATCTCTTCACAGTAACGCCATTTTCTCCGTACTTCAACTGATGTGAGAGGATCACGAGCGTGTCTTCGATGCCGGCGTGGACGTCGACGCGCTCGAGGGGTGCTTCGTCCAATCGGGAGTATCTCTTGAGGGCGCCCACGATCCGCCGGATGGCGCCGATCGCCGTGCGGATCGTCCCGGCGGTGCGCGCGAGGAACGCCACCTCGCGCAAGTAGCCTGCCAGCGGCGCCAGACTCTTGTCGCCGACCAGCGCCCGGAGCTCGGGCGCCACCCGCTCGCCGATGGGGCCCACCTCGGCGAGCATCGCCGCCGCCTCGCCGGCCCCGTCGGCGCCCAGGAACGCCGTCTTGAGGCGCCGCACCTGCTGTCGCGCCTCGAGCGAGGTCAGGAGCGGCGCCGACATCATCTCGGGGAGCAGGCCGTCGATGAGCTCGAAGAAGCGCGCCACCGAGGCCGGCGGTAAACCGAGCGCGCTCAGCGCGTGGGCGCTGTGGCCGAGCCGCCGCACCGTCTCCGACAGCGCGTCGACCAGCCCCTGGACGGCGGCGGCCGGCGAGTTCACCTCGTGGGCGATCCCGGCCACCAGCATGCCGAGGCCCGCCATCTTCTCGGAGTGGATGAGCTGCCCCTGTGCCTCGCCCAGCTCGCGCAGCGTCCGTTCGATCTCGCTGTTCGCCCTTTCGAGCTCGGCCGTGCGCGCTCGGACCCGCGCCTCCAGCACCTCGGAGAAGGCGCGCACCTCGGTGTAGAGCCGCGCGTTCTCGATCGCCGTCGCCACCTGGTCGGCGAAGGTGACCAAGAGGCGCAGGTCCGCCTCGCCGAAGGGCACCTCGCCGAGGCGCCCGATCACGATGACGCCGACCAGCCGCTCCTTGAGCGTGAGCGGCGCCGCGATGACCGGGCCGGTCAGGCCCGCGTGCAGAGCCGCGTCCATCAGCTGTGGATCGGCCTCGACGGCCGGCGTCCGCCGCGCGCGCCCCAGCGCCGACACCGCCGCCGCCAGTCGCCCGAGCCGCCCGCCCACCTCGTCGCCCGCCACCGCGCGCACCACGAACTCCGGCGGGTCGGCCCCGATCGCCAGCGCGATGGCCGCCGTCTTGCCGCCGAGGACGTTGAGGACCTCGGTGACGACCGAGCGGAGCACCTGTCCCAGATCGACGACCGTGCTGACCGCGCGGCCGACCTGGTGGACGGTGACCAGCTCGCGCACGCGCGCCGCCAGCCCCTCCTGGTTCTCCTTGAGGCTGCGGGTCATGATCCGGAACGCTTCGGCCAGATCGCCGATCTCGTCGAGCGTGTCGACGGAGATGCTGGTGTCGAGATCGCCGCGCGCGATCGACAGCGCCCCGGCGTGCAGATCCTGCAGCGGCTTGGTCATCCGGCGGCTCAGCAGGTTCGAAAGGAGGATGGCCAGGAGCAACGTCACCGCCGCGCCCAGGGCGAGCGTCCAGAGCCCGCGGCTGAGCGCCACCGCCAGCGGCTCGCGATCGACGGCCACCCCCAGCAGGCCCACCGAGGCGGCGTTCACGTCCTGGAGCTGACCGAACGCCACCGAGTACTCGTGACCGTCGACCTCCACCCGCGCCACCGACGTCGCGCCGCCCGGGCCCGCCACCTGGAACCCCTGCGGCAGCGTCGGACCGACCAGCCGCGCCCCGGTGGCCGCCATGAAGGTCGACGAGTTGGGCTCGCGCCCAACATAGACCACCACCTCGCGTCCGGCGCCGAGCGCGCCCTTGAGCCGGTCGACCACCGTCCAGTCGATCGGAACCGTCACCACCACCGAGCCCAGGAGCCGCAACGCCGCGTCGGTGAGCGGCAGCGCCGCGCGGACCACCAGGCGATCGTGCGCGTTCTCCACCGAAACCGTTCGCTCGTAATCGAGCGCGCGCAGGATGACCGGCGAGCGCTCCGCCGGCTCGAGGCCGGCGCGCCCCGCGCCGGTGAGCATCTCGTCGCAGCTGCCTCGCGAACAGCGGGCCACGATCCGCCCCGTCGCGTCGGTCAGCTCGAACAGCGCGTTGGGGGTGTTGGTCGAGAGCGTGCCCAGCCGCGCGCGCGCCGCCAACGAATTTCCCGAGGCCCGCGCCGCCAGGAGCTCGGGATCGGAGCCCAGGGCCGAGGCGCCGGCCGCCACGTCCTGCACCTGCCCGAGGAAGAGGCCGCGCGCGACCTGGAGACCGCGCTCGGCCTCGAACCTGATGCCCTGCTCGACGCTGGAGAAGATGAGCGCGGCCGCGACGAACGACACCGCGATGAGCGGGGCGAGCGCCGCGACGACCAGGGCGATCGAGAGGCGCCGCCGCAGGCCGCTCCGGTGCTGGGGCTGGACCGGGGTCTGCAGCGTCCAGATCGCGCTCCCGCCACGCCCCAGCCACTCGGGCGGGCGGTACATCGACGAGGCGCGCAGGTTGCCGCTCGACGACTTGAAGCGGTTGTCGCCGCTCGACGGCGGCGTCTTGGACGCCTTCGACGTCCTGGAAACCTTGGACGTCTTGGACCACCTCGACGACTTGCCGCTCGGCGCGCGCGGGCTCACTGCACGCGCTCCGCGAAGCGGTAGAGGCCCATCGCCGACGGCTGGACGACGAGGCCGCGCACGTTGGTCCGCTCGGCGAACACGACCTTGGAGTGCGCCAGCGGCACCCAGGGGACGTCGATGGCCAGGATCGCCTGGGCCTGCGAGTAGAGGCGCTCGCGCTCGGTGCGGTCGGTGGTCCGCTGCGCCATCCCGATGACGTCGTGGAACCAGCCGTTGCTGTAGAACGCGATGTTCGAGGGGCGCGTGCCGGTCGTGTTGTCCGAGTCGAGCAGCGTGTAGAGGAAGCTGTCGGGATCGCCGTTGTCGTTGAACCAGCCGTGCAGCGCCAGGTCGTGCTCGCCGGCCCACAGCGCCCGCTGGTGGTCGGCTGGATCACTCAGGATGACGTCGACCTTGATGCCGACCTCGGCGAGGCAGTGCTTGATGATGTCCGCCACGCGCGCCGGCGCCGGCATGTACTGGCTGGCGGACGACGGCGCGAACAGCTTGAGGGGCGCCTCGCGATCTCCCTGCCAGCCGGCCTCGGCCAAGAGCGCACGGGCCTTGGCCGGATCGTACGGATAGGTGACCACGTCGGAGCGCGCTCCCCAGACGTTCGGCGGCAATGGACCAATCGCGGGGATGCCCAACCCCTGGTAGATGAGCTTGACCAGCGCCTCGGTCCGGATGGCGTGGGCGATCGCGCGACGAATCCGGGGATCGTTGAGCGGCCGCCGCTGCGTGTTCATCGCCAGGTACGACACCAGCGCCGCCGGCGCCATGGCCAGCCGCAGATCGGGGTGGAGGCGCACCAGCGGCAGGTCGTCGGGCGCCAGCTGCTGGATGACGTCCGCGGCGCCCGACTCCAGCGCCTGCATCCGCTGCTTGGAGTCCGGCATCGCCAGCAGCACCAGATAACGGGTGCGCGCCGGCTGGTCCCAGTAGGTCGGGTTTCGCTCCAGCGTGATGCGATCGCCGGGGATCCACTCGACGAAGCGATACGGACCCGCGCCGATCGGATGGCGGCCGAACTCGTGCCCCCACTTCTTCACCGCCGTCGGCGAGACGATCGCCGCCGGCCCCATCGCCAGGTTGGCGAGAAACGGCGCGTAGGGGCGATCGATCTCGAACTGCACCCGCAGCGGACCGTCGGCCCGCACGCGGCGGATGTTGTGGTAGGCGCGGGTCCAGACGAAGTCGGGCTCGTGGTTGGGGTGCTCGGGGATGATCTGGCGCTCGAACGAGAACACCACCGCCTCGGCGTCGACCGGCGTCCCGTCCTGGAACACCAGGTGCGGCCGCAGCTCGAAGGTCCACACCGTGCCGTCGGCGCTGACCGTCCAGCTGGTGGCCAGGTCCGGCTCGGGCTCGAGGCGCCCCGGCGAGAAGCGCACCAGGCGGCTGTAGACCTGCTCGGCGACCTCCAGCGATTCGAGGTCGCTGGTGCGGGCGGGATCGAGGCTGACGGCGTCCGTCGAGCGCGCGACCACCAGGCGATCCGCCGGACCGCCGGGGAGCGGCTGCGCCATCTTACAGCCGAGGGGGAAGGCGCCGAGCACCAGGCCGACGAGAAGAGAGGCCCTCTTCAACGTTCCGCCCCGTGCACCGCCGCGCCCAAACGGATCCGGATCTCCGCCTGCTCGGCGCCGTCGACCCGCCGCAGATCGGCGGCCACGCCTGGGTACTCGCCCGGCGCGACGCGCATGATCGGCAGCGTCGACTCGCGGTGCAGCACGATGACGTTCGGGCGGCCCGGTTCGACGTCGCGCGCTTCGACGAATCGATAGCCGCCGGCGCGCGCCACCACCAGGTCGCCGCCCGTCGCCGGGGCGTCGAGCCGCGCCGTGCCCGGCAGCTCGACGGTCGCGGTCATCTGCGTCGGAACGTCGAACCCCAGCATGAGCGCCGTGGTCCGCTGCGGCTCGGCGGCGAACCGCCGCCCGGGCTGGGAACGGAAGAAGGTGGGCGCGATCCGCATCTCGCGCGCCCCGGCGCCCGACCTGTCGACCGGCACCGCCAGGTGCGCCGTCACGAAGGAGTAGCGCAGGCGCGCGCTCCGGACTCGCCCCGAAGCGTCGCGCGGCAGATCGACCTCCAGATCGCGCAGGCGCGCGCCCGGGAACTGCACCCCCAACCAGCGCTGCTCGAAGTCCTGTCGCAGGCGGACCCGGTCGGTGCCGAAGCGATCGACCAACTCGGCCCACTCGAGCGCCGGCCAGCCGGCCAGCTCCTCGGTGGCCACCGCCGAGCCGCCGCCGCGCTCGTCGAGCCGGATCGTCATGTCGATGGTCCGTCGATCGCCTCCCCCGCTGCTCCGCGCCACGCCGAACGCGCCGTCCGCGAGGCTCAAGGTGCGCGCGCCGTCGAGCCCGGGCGGCACGTACCCGAAGGCGGCGTGGCGCAGCCGCAGATCGGCGTATACGGTCTTGTTGCCGGAAACCTCGAACGCCACCAAGGTGTCGTTGAAGTCGTCCAGTTCCTGAGGCGGCGTGGAGGCGGCCGCCTCGGCCGAGAGCAACGACCGGACGAGCAGGGCCCGGGCCGGCACGCCCAGCTCGGAGGCCAGCGCCAACGTCAGCGTCACGCGGCTCCCGCGCCCGCGCGCCAGCGTGTACGCCGCCGGTTCGGCCAGCTCGTCGGTGGCCTCCACGTTCTGCGTGACCCAATCGACGATGGCCGCCGCCGTCCGCGCCCGATCGCCCCCGCCCCCGGCGACGCCCGCTCCGATCTTGCGCGCCAGCGCCGCCACCTCGGGCGACACCCGGAGCGCGCCATGAAGCTCCTCCGTCAGGTAGCGCGCCCAGTCCTTCCAGGACACGCCGCTCGAGGCCCGCACCGACGGGACGTATTCGATCGCCGGGACGGCCGAGCGCTCGGCGTAAAGCTGCGGGACGTTGGTGGCGACGAAGCTGGTGGTCCGCGTCCGGTCGGGCCCCTCGCCGGTCTCTGCCATGGTCTCGGCCTTCGTCTCGGCCCTCGCCCCGCCCTTCGTCTCGGCCTTGGGGGCGCCGGCGCGCGCGTCGATAGCCAGGGGCATCCCCGCAGGGGTCACCAGCACCAGCTCGCTGCGGGCCAGGGGCGCGTCGAACGACTGGAAGAAGAACCGCTCGGCGAGGAAGCCGGGCGCGAACGCCTCCGAGGGGCCGTGGGTCTCGAGCAGCTCCCACTCGACGTAGTCGCCGATGGCCAGGTCGGCGGCGGAGATCGACTCCTTGCCGGCGATCTCCTCGGGCTCGCGCGTGGTGCCGTCGGGCTTGTGCGTGCGCAAGGTCAGGATCTCCGCGCCCGCCGGCACCTCGATCTCCCCCCACCGGTCGACGGCGTCCTTGCTGTCGACCCGCACGATCTCGTGGGTGAGGGTCATCGTCACGCCGCTCCCGAACACCCGGGTCACGGCCCGATCGAGCACGATCACCGCCGGCGCCGCGTAGTGCACGCCCGAGGCCTCGAAGCTCTTGATGGCGGCCCGACCGTCGACGCGGAGACCGTCCAGCGGCAGCGGGACCCCCAGCGCGCGCGCCGAGCGGCGGACCTCGGGGACGTCGGGCCGCGTGGCCAGGGCCCCGGCGATCGTCCGCCGCGCCTCCTCGGCCTGACCGGCCGCCGCCTGCGCGTCGGCCAGCCGAACCCGCCGCATCGGGTCCTGGGGATCGCGCGCCGCCGACGCGCGGAGCTCCGCGATCGCCTCGGCGGTCCGCCCGCTCTCTGCCAGCAACAGCGCCAGGTCGCCCGACAGGTCGTCGCGCTCCGGATCGAGCGCGATGGCGCGCCGGAGCAGCGCGATGGCGTCGTCGGTCCGGCCGCGCGCCCGATCGCGGTCGACCCGGGCCTCCACGTCGCCACCGCAAGCCACCAGGGCGGACGCCAGCTCGCCCTCGCGCGCGAGCTGGCGGCGATCCTCCGCCTGCCGCCGCTCCGCTTCGAGCACCGGACACGGCAGCGAAGCGGCGGGGCCTTTAGCCGCCGCCTGCGCCAGCGCGGCCGCGGCGTCGAAGTCGAGCCCGCGCGCAGCAAAAAGCCGCGCCAGCAGCAGATCGGGGGCCCACCAGGCCGGCGCGGCGGCGCGCGCGTGACGGGCGTCGTCAATGGCGTCGCGCGGGCGATCGTCGTCCATCTCCACCGCCGCCAGCGTCTGCCAGGGGCGGCCGAGAGCCGGGTCGACCGCCACCGCCTGCCGGAGCAGCCGGCGGGCGGCATCGCGGGAGAACGGCGCGGGACGCGTCGGGTCGTCGCGCGCGATCTCGCCGGCCAGCGCCAGCCCGACGGCGTAGCGGGGAGCGGCCGAGAGCCGAGCGAGCGCCGCCGCGACCTCGTCGATCGCGCCTCTGCGATCGGCCGCGAAGGTTTCGGCGTAGTCCGCCAGGGCTCTGGCGCCGGGACCGCCCTCGGGGAGGCGCGCCCCATCGGCCGAGCCGACCGCCACCCGGGTGTTGCGCCCGGAGGACGGCGTGCGGGGATCGACGAACGCGACCGTCGCGCCCGCGCGCCTCGGGAGGACATAGAGGCCGAGCCGCGTCTCGCCCGAGCCGGCGGCGACGCGCAACTGGAGGTCGTGGCGGCCGGCGGCGAGTGAAACGCGCGTCGCGGAGAGGCGCGGGCCGTAGCGGCGGGCCGAGCCGTGGGCGCCGAGGTCGGTGCCGTCGAGCCGCAGCCGCGCCTCGTCGCCGAGCTCCAGGACGACGTCGTAGTCGCCGGCCGGCACCTCCAGCGCGGCGCGCACGAGCCGGGCGCCGCCCCGCCCGTCAGCGGCGAGCGGGACCACCAGGTGGCAGCCCGAGGCGAGGAGCGGGCGCCATTGCGCCGGGGGCAGCGCCGGCGCCGGCCGATCCAGATCGACGTGCGCGAACGGCCCCAGCGTCCCCGCGTCGAAGGCCACGCTGGCGCAGCCATCGGCCCGCGCCCCGACCGCCAGTGCCATTGCGTCCTCGGCCTGACGCGCGATCTCCTCGCCCAGCTGGGCCAGCTCGACGCGGGCCAGCCAGGGGAGCGCGGGCGCCCGCGCCAGGTCGACCGGCCGCAGGCGCGCCGCGAGCTGCGACCGCTCCCCAGCACCGAGCCCGCCCCACAGCTCGCGCAGCCGTCCCGCGGCCACCGGCGCCAGGGCGTCCCGGACCGGACCGGACACGGTGGCGTCGGACGCCAGCACCGTCAAGATCGCCACGTCGGCGTCCAGCGCGGCGGTCGTGTCACCTCGCGCATCGGCGATGACGGCGCGTCCGAACAGCGCCACTGGGTCGCCGGGTGCGGCCGCCAGCCTGGCGGCGAACAGGCGCTCGGCGTCGGCCCGCCGCCCGTCGGCGAGCGCGGCCCACCCGTCGAGCGCCGGGCCGTCGGCCGCCGGCCGCGGGCGGCGCGGAACCGTCGCGCAGCCGGCGAGCGCGGCCGAGACCAGGACGGCCGTCGCGAGCCGCGCGGTCACGACCCCGCCTCGCCCGGTCCCACCACCAGCCGCGCCGACAGGACGGCGTCGATCTCGCCCAGGAACGCGCGGAAGCGCGGGTACTCGTCGGGCGCGATCCGCGCGCGCGCCACGTCGAGGAACGAGCGGACCCGCACCACGTCGCCGTCGGCGGAGACGTCGAGGTGGAAGCGGCCGAAGGCGCTTTCGATCTCGCGCGCGGCGTCCGCCCCCAGGCCGCCGCCCAGGAGGTGCCACCCGGCCGGCAAGCGGTAGGTCAGCTCCTCGTCGTGCTGCCACGGATAGGCGAGCACCAGATCCATCCGGCGCGTCGAGAGGCGCGCGTAGGTCCCCGCGAAGTCCGGGTCGCGTCCGCTCACCGGCAGCTCCAGCGTCCGGCCGGAAATAGCCGGGCCGGAGATGGCCTGGGCGAAGCGGGGCACCGAGACCGCGGACCGGACGGTCACCGGCGCTTCGCGGTCGCCGATGCCGGGCATCTCCACCGACAACAGCCGCGCGCCCGGGAAGCGCCCGTCCCACACCCGGCCGTAGCGCTCGGCGCGCTCGCCGAGCGTCTGGTAGTGCTCGCGCCAGCCCGACGCGGCGGCGCCCCGGATGGAGAGGGATTCGTCGATGTGCGCGTCGCCGCTCGCCTCGACCGCCACCTGCCAGCGCCGCTCGACCCGGCTGGCGGCCGAGGGGAAAACCGGCGTCTCGGTCAGCTTGCCGCCGCCGGGGCCGACCCGCAGCACCATCACCCCCTGATCCTCCGTCGGCAGCTCGGTCGCACCGGCAAACTCCGCCGTGCCGTCGAGGTAGCGATCGAGCTTCGGCACGTAGACGATGGCGTGATCGAAGATGGCCAACGAGGCCGGCTGGGGGTCGAGCTTCCCGCCGTGCCGAGTCCGCACCAGCACCAGGTCCGCCTCCACCCCCACCTCGCGCAGGAGCGCCACCAGCAGCGAAGCCTTGTCCTTGCAGTCGCCGAACCGCCGCGCCAGCACCTGCGTCACCTTGTAGGGCTTGTAGCCGTGAATGCCGAATTCGAGCCCCACGTAGCGGGTGTTCTCGACGACGAAGTCGTAGACCGCCCGCACGCGCGCCTCGTCGGACATCCCCGGGGTCACCAGGCCCCGCGCCGTCCGACGGAGATCGTCGTCGGCGGCCAGCTGGTCCTCGACCAGGTGCCAGTACCAAGCCGCCACCTCCGACCAGGTCGCGTAGGTGCTGACGTGCAGGTAGGGCGCCGTCTCGGCCGTCCCGGGCATGGCCGGCTCGGCGTCGATCTTGGCGACGTCGGTGGCGGCGAAGCTGTAGACGCGATCGTCCCCCTCGAGGGAGGTCTTCGCGACCAGGTGCGCCACCCGCGGTTGGTTGGCGTGGATGGGCCGGCTCACCGGCGCGATGAGCGTGTAGTCCCAGCGCCGCTTGGGGATCGTCTCGGCGACGTACTGGAGATCGCCGAAGTAGTCGGCCATCTGGTTCTCGCTGCCGACGTCGTCGACGAGATACTGGATCTCGATCACGTCCCCCGGGCGCAACCCTTCGAAGCGGACCACCTCCGCGCGGTTGTCGTAGTAGAGGCCGTACCACGGCTCGGAGAGATCTTCGTCGCTGCGATCGGTCGCCTCCAACACCTCGAGGCCGCCGTGCGCGTCGCGCCGATAGATGCGCGCCTGGCGGATGTCGACCTCCTCGCTGCCGGGCGTGTAGTGAACGTCGAACTCCTTCTCGTCCTCGGCGCCGCGCTCGGTGAGCACCTGGACGACCCGCTGGGCGAAGGTCCGCGAGAGGCCATTCTTGTGCACGCGCACCACGCGCCGATCGAGCAGCACCACCGCCGCGTCGCCGGCCGTCGCGGGCGCCGGCGCCTGGGCCGGCACCAACCGGCGGGCGTCCTCGGCAAACCGGCGCCCGAGCTCGTCGGCGTCGCCGGCCTCGCCCCGCTCGCCGGCGGCCAGCCGATCGACGTAGCGTTTGAGCTCGGGGTCTTGCGGCCGCAGCGCGAGCGCCGCGCGCAGACGGCCCAACGCCTCGTCGGTCCGCCCCTGCCGCCGCAAGAGCTTGCCCAGCGCGATGGCCGTCGCCGGATCGTCGGGCAGCCGCGCCGCCACCTCCGCCAGGCCGGCCACGGCGCGCGCCGCGTCCCCTGCTCCCTCGTCGATCCGAGCCAGATCGAGCGCCAGCGACGGCAGGTCCGGGCGGAGCTCGGCGGCGGCCGCCAGGCGAGCGCGCGCCTCCCGGGCATCGCCGCGCGCCCGCGCCCGGGCCGCCAACTGATGCAGCAGATCGACCTCCAGCTGGCGCCCTTCGCAGAGCGCGCCGAGGACGCGATCGCTCTCGCCCCGGCGGCCGGCCGCCTCGTCGAGACGGGCCTCGGTCCGGCGCGCGCGCGGCAACGCCCGCACGGCGGCCGGCAGGGTGCCCATCCGCGCCAGCGCCGCCAGCGGCAAGCCCGCCTCGGACTCCTCGCCGGCCAGCGCCAACACCGCCGGCCAGCAGCCGGCGTCCAGCGCCAGCGCCGCGCGGAACGACTCCGCCGCGCGCGCTTCGCGGCGCTCCGTCCGCGCCTCCTCCCCGAGCCGCGCCAGGAGCAGCGCCTGCCAGGCCGGCGTGATCGTCTCGTGGCTGCCGCCCTGCTTGGCCAGCGCGAGCGCCCCCTCGAGCTCGCGGCGCCGATCGTCGTCGGTCTCGGCGACGTCGGCGGCCACCAGATGCGCCCCCAGCGACGGGCGGAGCGCGAGCGAGCGCGCGGCGGCGTCCGCGGCCGCGTGCTCCTCCCGATCGCGCGGCGCCAGGAAAGCGAGCTCGCGCGCCAGATCGAGCCAGGCGCCGGCCGCCGCCGGCCCCGCCGCCTTCTCGGCGCGCTGCGCGAGCAGCGTGTCGAGCGTCGGCACGTGATCCTTGGCCGGCGCACGCCGAGCGACAGCCCAGGCCGCGTGCGGAGGCGGCACGGCCGCGAGCTCGACCCCCGGACGCAACGGGGCGCCCGAGGGCTCGGTGAGGCGCGCGTAGAGCCGCCAGCCGCCGTCGACGACCACGGTCTTGATCAGGATCCGGTTCCAGCCGCGGTCCAGCCGCACCGCCGCCGCGTCCTGATCGAGCACCGCCGGGCGCAGCACGTCGCGCGCGAACACCTCCGCGCCGTTGACCCAGACCTTGAGCGGGCCGGGAGACCCGAGGCGGAGCGCCACGGCGCGCGCGCGATCGCTGCGGACGAACGCCTCCACGTAGGCGACCGCCTGGTCGTCGGGGCGCAGCAGGCCGTCGAGGTAGAGGGCGCCCTGCCGCACCGCCGCCTCTCCTGGCCGCCAGGCGACGTCGCGCATCTTGCCCGGGTAGCTGTGGCCGATCTCCGCCCGGCCGTGCTCTCCCTCGGGGGGAAACGCCGTCCCGAAGCTCGCGCGCCCCTCACCGAACGGACCGACGACCAGCGGGTGCTGGAGGAAGCCGAGACCGGCGCGCAACGACGCCGCCTCGGCGCGCGCCCCCCGTTCGTCGAGGAGGTGCCCGAGGAGGTAGGCCGCCTGTGCGGCGACCAGCGGATGCGCCCCCGGCAAGAGCCCCCGCCGCACCGCCGCCTCCAGCGCCGTGGGCGGGACGTCCTCCTCCAGCGCTGCCAGCTCCGCCAGCGCCGCGATCGCCTGCGGCGTCCGCGCTTCCACGGCGAGCCGTGCGCCCGCGCGCGACAGCGTCTCCTCGTAGGCATCGGGCGCGCGGGAGGGATTGGCGGGGGCGGCGTCTCCGGCGGCCGTCGCGCGGCCGCCGACGGCTCCAACGACGCAAACCAACAGCGCCGTCGCTGCCCTCTTCGTCACCATGGGCCGGCCGGATTATAGCCGGGAAACGACCTCTACTTCTGATCGAAGTAGCGCGAAATCGCGTCGCGGAGCGCGAGCCGCGCCCGATGGAGTCGGGTCTTGACCGTGGGGATCGAGATCTGGAGCACCTCGGCCGTCTCCTCGGTCGAGAGACCCTCGACGTCGCGCACCAGGAACACCGTGCGGTAGATCTCCGGCAGCTCGTCGACGGCCTTCTGGATCCGGCGGCGCAGCTCGTCCGACTGCAGCTCGTCGTCGGGTCGCTTGGCCCAGTTCTCCCCCGGCGTCGGGAGGTGACCGTAGTTGTCGAGGTAGTCGAGCGGCAGCTCCTCGGTCGACACCTCCGGGTGGCGCCGCTGCGCGCGCAGCCGCATCAGCGCCGCGTTGGCGGCCACGCGGTAGAGCCAGCTGCCGAACTGCGCGTCCCCCTTGAAGGTGTCGAGCTTGCGCCAGACCGAGAGGAAGGTGTCCTGCACGATCTCCTTGGCCTCGGTCTCGTTGCGGACGAATCGGTAGGCGAGCCGATAGATCTTGTCGTCGTAACGATCGACCAGCTCCTCGAACGCGCCGAAGTCCTTGGCGCGCGCGCGCGCCACCAGCTCCTCGTCGGTGACGACGGGCTGGGCGGCGGTCGGCTGAGGTGGCGTGGGGGTCGGCATCGAAGGTCGGGGGAATTCTCCCAGATAATGACCGCCGCCGATAGCGTGGTAAGACTTCCCGCATGCACGCACGGGCCGCGGCGGCGCTGGCACTCCTGGCGGGCACGGCGGCGCCACCCGCGCCGGCGCAGTCACCCACAGACGCTCTGCCGCAAATCGCGTTCGAAAAGTACACCCTCGGGAACGGCCTCGAGGTGATCGTTCACGAGGACCACCGCATGCCGGAGGTGGCGGTCGACGTCTGGTACAAGACCGGCTCGCGCGACGAGGCGCCGGGGCACACCGGCTTCGCGCACCTCTTCGAGCACATCATGTTCCAGGGGACCAAGCACATCCCCGAGGACAAGTACTTCGAGTTTCTCCAGAAGG
>DASYEX010000004.1:0-17150 GCA_036498765.1 Polyangia bacterium | reverse complement strand
GACCTCGGGCGCCAACATGAACTTCGATCGGCTGCGCTTCGTCGCCGAGCGCGCCGAGGTGGGCGAGAAGCGGGAGGCGATCTTCGCGGTCACCATCCCCGAGCGGCGCGGCAGCTTCAAGCGGCTCTGCAAGCTGGTCGGCGACCGCAGCGTCACCGAGTTCAACTACCGCATCTCCGACAGCGCCGCCGCCCGCGTCTTCGTCGGCGTGCAGCTCGGGCGGCCCGGCGAGGCGCGCGCGCTGCGGCGCGCGTTCGAGGCGGCCGGCTTCCCGGCGCTCGATCTGACCGACGACGAGTTGGCCAAGGAGCACCTCCGCCACCTCGTCGGCGGCCGCTCGCCGCTGGCCCGGGACGAGCGCCTCTATCGCTTCGAGTTCCCCGAACGTCCCGGCGCGCTCATGCGGTTCCTGGCCAGCATGTCCCCCGCCTGGAACATCTCCCTCTTTCACTACCGCAACCAGGGCGCCGATCCGGGGCGCGTGCTCGTCGGATTACAGGTTCCCCCGCGCGACCGCGCCCAGCTGCGCCGCTTCCTGGCCGACCTCGGCTATCGCCACTGGGACGAGAGCGCGAACCCCGCCTATCAGCTTTTTCTCCGCTGAAGCGCCGATGGCGCAGAGGTTGCTTTTACCGACCGCCAGGCGCTCCAAAGCCTTGGAAGTCGTCGACCACCACCGTCGGAGAGGGAGAAGACATGATCCGATTGTCGCGAATGAGGACCAACATCCGGGGCGGTGCCTATCTCGTGGCGGCGCTGCTCGTCGCCGTGGGGTGCGCGCAGAATGGGATCGGGAACGACGGCCAGGGCGGCGGGACGGGGCAGGGCGGTGGCCAGGCTGGAGCTGGCGGTGCGTCGACCGGGTCTGGTGGGAATGGCGGCTCGGACGCCTGTCCGCTCACCGAACCGGTCCCGGGCACGCCTTGTACGGGATCCCCTCACTGCCCCTATGGCACAACGCTCTGCTGCGGGGTCGCGATGACCGACACGTTTGCCGAGTGCACGTCCGGCCTGTGGGTCCTGGAGTCCAACGACACGACCTGCAGATTGGGACTCGCTTGCCCCGACGCCGCGCCGTCCTTCGGGCAGGGGGGTGCCGCCGGCTTACCCGGCATTGGCGGTGCGGGAGGTGCAGCTGGGATGGGTTGCCCAGCGACGCCGACCCCCGAGGGGTTCTCGTGCCATCCCGGCGATCCGTTGGTCGGCTGCACCTACGGCTCGGCGACTTGCTGCGGGGTCACCTATCCCACGTTCCAGCTCACCTGCCAGCCACTGGATTCGGTCGTCCATCAGTCGGTCGAAAATCCGTGCCAGGCTGGGTATGCGTGCCCAACCGCAGGCCACGGCGGCGGAGGTGCCGGCGGCGTGGGCGGTCTGCGCGGTGATGGCGGTATCGGCGGAGATACCCGCGACGGAGTCACGACTTGCCCCGCGACGCCGCCACCTCCGTCGTCGTCGTATGCCGTTCGCTGTGCCGCGGACCTGAACTGCACCTACGGGACGCGAAGTTGCTGCGGGGGGAGCCTCTCCACTTTTGACCAGGCGTTCGTCTGTTCGGCCGGCGGCTATTTCTCGTCGGAGGTGGTGGACTGTCCGGCCTGCCCCGACGCCGCGACCAGCTCACCTCACGATGCCGGGGCGGCTGGGGCGGAAGGGGCCGGTGGCGCGGGAGGTGCCGCGCTCGCGGTGCGCGCCCGGATCCGGCCCCCGGCGCCTTGAAAGGAGGCGACGCCGCGGCCCGAGAGCCGCGGCGTGGGGCGCGGCTCAGTGCCGCGTCTCGTGGGCCCGAGGCGTGCTCGCCGCGCCGGCGATCGCCAGCACGGGCGTCGGGCCGCTTGGGTAGGTGAGCTCGGGCGCCGGCCGGGCGCCACGCTCGCGCCGCGCGCGGGCGGCTCCGCGAAACCCGTAGGCCAGGCCCGCGGCGACGGAGAGCGGCGCCAGGACCGCCAGGAGCACATTCGGAAGTCCGACCAGCTTGAGCCCCGAGAGCAGCAGCACGATCGCCAGCGAGGGACGGATGACGTAGTCGGGCGCCCGCGACGAGAAGCGCGCGCCGACGAAGACGCCGGGGATGCTGCCGATCAGGATCGACGCCGTCAGGCCCATGTTGAAATGGCCGAACAGGATGTGGCCGAGCGCCGCGCTGGCGACCAGCGGCACCGCCTGCACGAGATCGGTGCCCACCAGCTCGGAGAGCTCCATGCGCGGGTAGAGCAGGAGCAGGGCGATGATGATCAGCGACCCCGACCCGACCGAGGTGAGGCCGACGACCAGGCCGCCCACGATCCCGATCAGCAAGGTCGGAATCCGCCTCAGCTGGAAGACCGGCGGTGTTTGCCGGCGCGACATCAGGAGCGGACGGACGACCAGCCCGTTCACCACCACCAGCAGCGCGATCCCGAGCGCCAACTTGATGTGCGACTGCAGCGCCGCGCCCGGGTCGAGGCGGCGCAGCAGGTAGACGCCCAAGAACGCGGCGGGGATCGATCCGATCATGAGCCAGGTGACGAGGTCCCGGCGAACGGTGCCACGGCGCCAGTGCACGGCGCCGCCGATCGGTTTCATGATCATCGCGGCGACGATGTCGCTGGAGACCGCGGACAGCGGCTCGACGTGGAACAGCAGCACCAGGATCGGCGTCATGAGCGCGCCGCCTCCCATGCCGGTCAGGCCGACGACGAATCCCACGAACAGCCCGCTGGCGATGACGAAGGGGTCGATGAGCGCGTGCATGAGTTACCGCCTGAAATCAGGGTAGTGGAGCGCAGCAGCGGAAGCACGCGAAATCAGCTCATATCCTATCTGATAAGTAGACTGTTTGCGCGTGCAGACCATCTCTGAGGAGAAATGGCAGCATTGCGGCCGGACCTTTCTGTCTCGTGCTCCGGGCGAAGTAACCTACGGCGTGCCCGCCGAGACCGACGACGCGCAACACGCCATCGACCGGCTGCACGCCGTCCGCCCGGCCGACTTCGTCCAGGAACGGAACGCCGTGGCCAAGGCGCTGAAGGCGGCGGGCAAGCGCGAGGCGGCGGCGCGTGTCGAGAGGCTGCCGCGGCCGACGCCCTCGGTGTGGGCGGTGAATCAGCTGGCGCGTCATGTGCCGTCGCTGGTCCAGCGGTTGGTGGAGGCGACGGCGCGGTTGCAGGCCGGCGGCGAGGGGACCTACGCGGAGGCGCTGGCCGCCCATCGCGAGGTCTTGAAGCAGCTGCGCGCGAAGGGTGAGGAGATCCTGGCGGCGTCCGAGTTGCGCCCGACGCTCGACGTGCTCACCCGCGTCGTCCACGACTTGCGCGCCGGCGTCTCGAATCCCGAGACGCGGCCGTCGATCGAGAGCGGGCGGTTGGAGCGCGACGTCCCCGAGGAGGGGGCGGCGAACCCGTTCGAACAGGACCTGCCGTTCGCCGCACCCGCGGCCGCGACCGTGAAGTCGGCGCCGGCGGCAGACGCCGGGCGGGCGCGGCGCGCGGAGGCGCGCGCGATCGAGGAGGCGCGGGTGGCGCGCTTGCGCCGGCTCAAACAGCTGCGGGAAGCGCTTGCAGCGGCAGAGACTGCGCGGGCGCGGGACGCGAAGGCGGTCGAGGCCGCGCGGCGCGCGCTCGCCGACGCGGAGGCGAAGCTCGCGGACGCCGAGACGTCGCTCGCGAAGGCGCGCCAGTCGCTCGCGGCGATCGAGACCGAGCCCGAGGGATGAACCGCGGGCTGGTTGGCGGAGCCCAAATGCGGCATTAGCTTCCTGGCAGGCGGTCGCGATGCGTAATGGGGTGTGGGTGATGTCGGGCGCTCTGGCGCTCCTCGGGTGCGGCAGCATCACGCCGTTGGCCGCGACACCCGACGCAGGCACGGCCCGCGCCACGCCGGCGTCCGCGCCCGACGCGGGCCTCGCCGCGACGACGGCGGTTGCGGATGCGGGCTCGGGGCCGCGGCCGCCGGGTGGGTCGGCGGTAGCGGATGCAGGCTCGGGGCCGCGGCCGCCGAGTGGGTCGGCGGTTCCGGATGCAGGCTCGGGGCCCGCTCCCGGCAAGGGCGGCGAAAAGGCCGACGACGGGAAAGATAACGGCGACGACGACGGGTCCGGGAGCTCGAAGAAGGGGCCGCCCGATGCTTCGCGGCCGCCTCAACAGAAGTGACCGGGGGGCGATCTCACTTCACCCGGCCGCGGCGATCCGCTCGACGCCGGGTCACGGCGTGCTGACGTTCGGCGGCTGACAGTCGCTGCCGTCCGGTAGACACATCCCCGACGGGCACACCACGTCGACGGTCTCGCTGCAGTTCCCGCTCCCGTCGCAGGTGGGGGTGACGATCCTGTCGGTCGGGCACTCGGGCACGCCGCAAGCCGTGCCCTCCGGTTGAGGGCCGTTCGCCACGCACTTGGGGCTCCCCGAGCTGCAGGAGATCGTTCCGGCCTGGCAGGGGTTCGGGCGGGCGCAGGTCGCGCCTGCGTTGCACGAGCCGCAGCTCCCGCCGCTGCAGACCATGCCCATCCCGCAGGAGGTTCCGTCCGTGACGGGGTTCCCGGTGTCCTGGCAGGTCATCGTCCCCGTCTGGCAGCTGACCGTCCCGGTGTCACACGGGTTGGCGGGCGTGCAGTCCCCTCCGCTCGTGCACGAGCTGCATATTCCGCCGCTGCACACCTTGCCGTTTCCACACGACGTTCCGTCCATGGCGTTCCCGCTCGTCACGCAGGCCGAGCTGCCGCTCGAGCAGGAGGTCACGCCGGTCTTGCACGGGTTGGTTGGCTGGCAGCTCTGACCCGCGGTGCAGGAGGTGCACGTTCCGCCGCTGCACACCTTGTTGGTCCCACACGACGTTCCGTCGCTGACGTTGCCGGTCTCCGCGCAGACCGAGGCTCCGGTCGTGCAGGACGTCGCGCCGGTCTTGCAGGCGTTGCTCGGCTGGCAGGTGGTGCCGGCGGTGCAGGCGCCGCAGCTCCCGTTGTCGCACACCTTGTTGTTCCCGCAGGCGGTCCCGTCGGCGACGTTGCCGGTCTCCGCGCAGACGGAGGCTCCGGTCGTGCAGGACGTCGCGCCGGTCTTGCAGGCGTTGGCGGGCTGGCAGCTCACGTTCGTCGTGCAGGCGCCGCAGGTGCCGTTGTCGCAGACCTTGTTCGTTCCACAGGCGGTCCCATTGGTGAGGTTCTGCCCCGTGTCCGAGCAGGTGATCGCCGGCGAGCAGGCCGTCAGGCCCGCGTGGCAGGCGTTGGGCGGCGTGCAGGCGGTCCCCGCCGTGCAGGCCACGCAGCTGCCGCTGCTGCAGACCATGTTGGTTCCGCAGCCGGTTCCGTTGGCGACGTTCCCCGATTGCGTGCAGACCGGCGCGCCGCTGCTGCAGACGGTGGTGCCCGTCCGGCAGGGCGCGCCCGAAGGCGAGCAGCTGGCGCCAGCCTGGCAGCTCACGCAGCTCCCGGTCGCGCCGCAGACCTTGTTGGTCCCGCAACTGGTTCCGGCGGAGACCAGCTTGCCGCTGTCGTTGCAGACCGGCGTTCCCGTCGCGCAGGCGAGCGTCCCCTGGTGACAGGCGTTGGTGGGGACGCAGGAGGCGCCGTCCTGGCAGGTCACGCACTGGCCGGATAGACAGACCATCCCGCTGCCGCAGGACATGCCGTTCGGCTGGTCTCCGGCCGCGGTGCAGACGGCCGAGCCCGTCGCACAGGAGATCGCTCCGGTCCGGCAGGGCTGGCCCGACAGCGTGCAGCTGCTGCCGGCCGCGCAGGTGGCGCAGGCGCCGCCGTTGCAGACCTTGTTCGTCCCGCAGGCGGTCCCGTTGGCCGCCGGTTGCTGCGTGTCGCTGCAGGTCGCCACGCCTTCGGAGCAGGTCGTCTGACCGAGATGACAGGCGTTGCTGGGCGTGCACGCGCCGCCGCCGACGCAGGAGGGGGCGTCCATGCCTCCGTCCGTCGGGTGAACACCGCCGGTGCCGGAGCCGCCCCGGCCCCCGGAGGCGACCACACCGCCCGTGCCCCCACTGCCATGCAGACCGCCGCCGCCGCCGACGCCGCTGCTTGTACCGCCGTCCGGAACGAGCGGAAACTGGCGGAGCCCGCATCCGAGCCCCGCACACCCGAGCGCCACCACCACAATAAGCAAGCTTGATCGCAACATCGTGTCTCCTGACTCAGAAGCGAAGGGCGCAGCCGACGCCGCGAACGCCGGGCTCCGGCACGCAAGCGAAGGTCCCGGCGAGGCCGGAGCGCTCGGGGTTCGCGCCGTGACCCGAGGAAGAGAGCTTGAACAGCACCGTCGACGTGGCCGCCAGCGCGGCGGCGCTCACGAATCCGACGATCGACGCCGTGAGCGCCGTGTCGTAAGAATCCTTGAGCGGCTTGCAGGCGGCGTTGAGGGCCGCGGTCCCACAGTCCTCGACGACGACGCCCCCCTGGACCGTCGTGTGACCATTGAACGCGTCGCGCTTGCCGGCGGCGTTGAACGCCTCCACCGTCCCGAGCACCAGCGCGCCGGCGGCGACGCCGCCGGTGATCCAGGCGGCGATCCGCTCCTTCCGGGCCATCTCACCGGCAGGCGGCGTCGCCGCGGTCAGGTCCACCGCCGCGCCCGGTGCGGGAGGCGCCGCCTCGAGAGAGGTCGCCGCCGCCACCGGCTGCGCCGGCAAGGGCGTGAGGGCGAACGTTCGCTGCTCGCGCTGGCCGCCGCGGATCGTGATCGTCTCGTGGGCCGCCTCGTACCCGGCGGCGCGCACCTCCACGTCGACCGGTCCCTTCTCGAGGCGGATCGAGGGCCCCGCCAGCGACCGGTCCATCGGCTTGCCATTGAGCAGGACGTCGGCCCCGGCCGGTGACACGGTGAGCGCGAGCTCGCCCACGTTCGCCGCGGCGCTGGCGAGCTGGCGCATGAGGATCGCCTTGTTCTTGGCGATCCACGGGTGGTCGGGGCTGGCCAGCGCTTCGAGCAGGTGGTTTTGTGCGTCGACGTACCGCGCGAGGTCGAGCTCGCACAGCCCGAGCTGGGCGGCGGTCCGGGGCGTTCGGGCGAGCTGATAGGCCTGCTGGAACACCGCCAGCGCGCGGGCCGCCTGGTCGTGCGCGCGCAGCTCGACACCCTCGTGAATGAGGGCTTCCGCCTGCTCGGCCTTGGTCGCCGCGCGCGCGGGCCGCGCGGACAGCGCCGCCATCCCCGCGATCACCGCGGCTGCCCCCACCACCCACCTCGTTCTCATTCCATTGCCTTTCTCGTCCATGGTTCAGTCAAGAAGCGGAACGCCGTTGTGCATGCGCACCGGGGCCGTCTCCGGTGCGCGCGGCTTCGGTGCGGGCGCCGGGGAGGCGGCCTTGGGCGCGGGCGACTCCGCCCGCGCCGGCGCCGGCCGCTCGCGCCGCGCCGCCGTCCTGGAACGCTCGGGAGGCGGCTCCGTCGGGGAGGCAACCGGAACGGAGGGCACCGGGTGGGTCGAAACGACCTTGGCCTTCTCCAGGGCGGCCCGGGCTGGCGCCGGCGCGGCGAGCGCCGGCTCCGGCTTCTCGGCGGCGACGGCGGGCACCGGAGCAGGAGGCGTCGGCTCCGTCTTCTCGATGGCCGCGGGCGCCTCGATGGCCGCGGGCGCCTGGACGGCGGCGGGCGCCTCGACGGCGGCGGGCGCCTGGACGGCGGCGGGCGCCTCGACGGCCGCGGGCGGTGGCGCCGTCTTCTCGACGGTCGCGGGCAATGCGGGCGGGACCGCAGCAGGGGGCGAAGCGGGTCGGCCGCCCCGCAGCGCGAACAGCGCGACGATGCCGAGCAGCGCGACTCCGGACGGCACCAGGATCCGTCGGTGCTTGGTCGCGAAGCCCGCGACCGCCTGCCAATCGAGCGAGGGAAAAACAGGCGCGCGCGGCGACGGCGGGCTCGCTTTGGGTGTCTCCTCCGGGTCTTCGGCCGGGACGTGCGGACCTTCGGCCTCGGCGCTGACGGAATCGTCGCCGGGGCGGTCGCTCTCGAGGGACGCGCCGTCATCCGTGTCGGCGTCGGCATCTGGGTCCTCGTCCTCGAGGATTTCGTCCGCATCGGGGGCGACGAACCAGGCGCCGCTCTTCGCCTCGTGCTCCGGCACGAGGGTGCGGACGAACGGACTCGGCGTCGCGGCTTCGGCGGCGATGGCGGGAGACGAAGCCGGGCGGCGGCGTTCAGGCGATCCCGCGAACGGCTGCAGAGCCTGTCCCAGGGCCTCCACCGAAGGGAAGCGCCCCTGCGGGTCGGCGCCCATCGCCCGCAGCACCACCGCGTCGAGCTTGGGGGGCAGCTCGGGCCGCCGCGCGCGCGCGGCCGGGGGATTGCCGGCCGCGATCGTCCGCAAGAGCTGTTGCAGATTGTCGGCCGCGTAAGGCGGCTCGCCCGTCAGCAACTCGTAAAGAATGGCGCCGAGCGCGTACTGATCGCTCGCCGGGCCCGCCGTTCGTTGATCGGCGACCAGCTCGGGGGCCAGGTACATCGGCGTCCCGACCCCGTTCCAGGTCAGCGGAGCCGGCGCGTCGCCCTCTTCAGCGCCGAGCTCGCCGGTGGCCACGCCGAAGTCGAGCAGCATCGGATGCAGGCGCCCCTCCCGGTGGGCCAGGAAGACGTTCGAGGGCTTGAGATCGCGATGGGTCACCCGAGCCCGATGCGCCGAGGCGACGGCGTCGCAGATCGGGCCGAGGACCTCGATCGCCTCATCGACCGACATCGGGCCCATGCGGTGGAGCCGGCGCGCCAGATCCTCGCCCTCCAGGAGCTCCATCACCAGGTAGACGCGTTGCGCCTCCTCGCCGCTGTCGATGACGGCGACGACGTGCGGGTCCGGAACGCGGGCGGTCAGCGTCGCTTCGTTCAGGAACCGGGCGCGCGCCGTCGGCTTGTCGGCCAGCTCGGCAGCCAGCACCTTGATCGCCACCGGCTTCCCGTCGGCGGCGCGTACGCCCTCATAGACGGCGCCCATCGACCCGACGCCGAGCCGGCGCCCGATCTCGTACCCTGCGATCCGCGTTCCGGGGGCCAGGGGAGCCGGCCCGGTCTCCTCCGCTGCAGACGCCGGGTCCGTTCCTTCCCGGACGTCGTCTGCGATCGCGCTTCTCTCCTCGGCCACGGGGATATTACGCGCGGCGGGCCGCGGGGTTCCCCGAAACGCCCAGAAACCCGTTCATTGACCCGCACTCACCCAGCATCCGAAGCTCCTTTTATGGCTATGCCCGAAACAGCCCTGTTTGATCTCCGGATCTCCTTGCGAGCTCCGGACCGAACTTGTCAAAGAAGTCGCGCCAGGCGGACCGGACGGTCCACGCATCCGCCAGGGAGGCGCGGGTTTCGAAAGAATCTCGGCGAAAACGAGAAGTTTCGGCCGGCGTGAGGCCCCGGGGCGGGCGCCGGCCGGGACAATGCTTCCAACGAGTTAACCCGCGTGCGCCGCGACCGAGGTGAGCGCGCTGCCGCTCAGGGAGTCCGAACAGCCGACCGTTCGCGCGCAGTTTTGCTAATCTCTGGCCGAAGTCGGCGGCGGGGGAGGGGGCCTTACTCATTTCTTTCCTTAATAGGGGGGCGTTCATGATTTGTGAGGCGGGTGTTCGGATCCGGGTCGCGGCCTTCGGTCTTTTCGTCATTGGCCTCGGTCTGCCGGCTTGTGGGTCGGGCTCGGGCCAGTCCTCGGAGGCCGGCATGGGCGGCGGAAGCGGCGGCGGGGTCAGCTCGGGGACGGGAGGCGGGACTGGCGGGTCGAACGTGGTAAGCGGCGGAGCGGGCGGCTCCGCGGGGCAAGGGGGAGCCGGCGCGATCGCCACCGGAGGCAGCCAGGCGATGGCAGGCGCAGGGGGAGCGGCCGGAAGCGCGGGGGGCGGCGGCGCGACGTCCAGCGGCGGCACCTCGGGTGCGGGCGGCGCCCCGGCCACAGGTGGCGCCTCAGGGGCGGCGGGTGGCGCGGGCGCGACGGGTGCCGCCGGCATGGGAGGGGCGGCCGGCGCGACGTCGGCCGGAGGGAACAGCGGAGTGGGCGGCGGTGGCGCGGGTACGTCGGGAACCGCCGGCGCGGCGGGACACTCGGCGACCGGTGGCGCTTCCGGGACCGGCGGCGCGATCGGCTCCGGCGGTTCGGGCGGCGCGGGCGGTCAGGGTGCGGCAGCCGGCGGCGGTCATGGCGGGGCGGGCGGCCAGGGCGGGGCAGCGGGCGCGGGTGGCCTCGGCGGTCACGGCGGGGCAGCGGGCGCGGGCGGCGTCGGCGGCCAGGCTGGCGCGGCCGGGGCGGCCGGCGCGGGTGGCGCGGCCGGCAGCTGTTGCGGTTGCTTGTGCCGGGACCCGAGCTGGTCGTGTTCGGCGGACACCTGTCTCGACCCGACCGGTCACGCGATCGGGCTCGGTCCCGAGGCGGGATTCTTCGAGATCCAGGGCGGGAGCTACGTCGCGGAGAGCCAGAGCCGCGTCAGTTTTACCAACCGGATCTGGTACTCGTTCCAGCCGGCGACGACGTCGCCGCAGGACAAACCGCTCGCGGTGCTCTTCAACGGCGGTCCCGGGTCGGCGACCACCGCCTATCTGTTCAGCTTCAACACGGCCCCCTGGACGCTGGATCCGGCGGTCGCCGGCAGCCAGCCCCTCGTCGCCGACCCGACCAGCTGGGCCACGTTCGCCAACCTGCTCTACGTCGACGCGCCCGGGTGCGGGTTCTCTTATCCGCTGCCGCCCGCCGACGGGACGCAGCCGAGCGTGGGCATCGATCTCGACCGTGACGCCGCCGACGTCGTTCGCGTCGTGGTCCGCTTCCTCGATCGCCACCCCGCGCTGCGGAGCAACCCCGTCATCATCGTCGGCGAGAGCTACGGCGGTACGCGCGCCTCGTTGATGCTCGACCGGCTGCTCAACTACCAGCAGCTGGCGACGACCAGCGCGGCGTACCAGGACGCGGGCTTGCAGGCCGACCTCGAGACACACTTCGCGGCGGTCTACGGCGGGACCAACCCCGCCAGCGTCTCGCCGGCGCAGATCGCGACGCAGTTCGGTCACCAGGTCCTCATCCAGCCGGTGGTGACGGGATCGAGCCAGTGGAACCTCAACACGCCGGACACCTCGGTGTGCGTGTCGGGCTCCGAGCCCTACCAGTGCGACCAGGCGAACGGCTGGTACAACCAGATCACCGCCCAGGCGGACGCCAACCTGGTCACGCTGGCCACGTTGAAGAAGGCGCTGGGCGTCGATCCGACGACCATCGCCTGGATGTACGCCTCGGCCCGAACCAAGGCCTACGGTCGGAGTCCGGCGAACGGCGTCACGGCGCCGGACCTGGTGGCGACGTTCGGGACGCTCGACACGACCGACACCTACTTCATGCAGCTCAATCCGGCGGTCCTGTCCGGCTACAGCTCCAGCTCTCGCTTCTGGATGGATCCGAACCTGGGCATCAGTTTCCTGGGTGACGTCGCCTACGTCGACACGTTCATCACCGACGCGCGGCTGGACATGGTGGTCTGGTCGCCCTCGATCCCGCCGTCGTTCCTGGACTACCCGACGAACATCTCCGGCGTGAACTTCGACATGAGCGCGCGAACCGGCGTGGATCGCCCGGGATGGATCGAGATGGTCTACCAGCCTGGCGTCGCCCCCGGGTCGAGCGGGCGCGAGATCCGCTTCCCGTACTACGCCACCGCCGGACACAGCGTCAGCATGAAGGAACCCGCGCAGCTGCTCGCCGACGTCATGGCCTGGTACCAGCAGACCCCGGCGGTGGCGGCGCAGGTGTCGGCGGCGTCGTCGTCGTCGTCGTCAACGATCGCCCCGGCCCTCCGCGCCCCCGCGCTGCCCGCGCCGGCGACCTCTCAGCCTCGCCCGTTCGTCGGGCCGTGAGACGACGCTCGGCGGTCCGTCTAGTGGTGGTGGAAGGCGAACCGCCGCAGCAGCAGCGCCACCGCGACGAGCAGCAGCAACACCGTGACGAGGTTGCCGGTCACGCGGCCGGCCCGCGAGCTGGGTTTGGCCGGCCCGGACCCGGTCACGCCCCGGGCGACGGATCGGAACCCGCCGCGGAGCGAGCTCATCGCCCCCCCACTGGTCTTGCCGGAGCGCCGGCCACGCCGCTTGCGTCTCACGGCGGGAGTTCTAGCACCGAGGTGTGCTACCTTGGAGGGATAACCCTAAACTAACTTGGGAGGTCGTCGTGAACGTTGGAAGACTGGTTGGAAGACGAGCTTTGGCGGCCTTGTCGTTGGCGGTGTCCGGTTTTGCTTGCGAAGGCTCGCTCGAAACCGGCGCCCGAGACGCCGCCGTGAATGGCGCGGTCACGCCCGGCCGGGACGGCGCGTCCACCCCCGTCGAGGATGCCGCGTCCACCCCCGTGCAGGACGCTGCGTCCACCCCCGTTCAGGATGGTGGGGGCTGCGGCGTCCAGGACGCCGGCGATGCCTGGAACTATCTGAGCGCGGAACAGGTGGCGAGCTTCGGTTGGAACGACGCCGGGACGGTGACGTTGGTGAGCCCCGCCTGGGTCGCGGTGCAGTGTGCCCGAACGACCTGCTCCCCGCGCAAAGCGGCCTCGGTCGGCGACACACAGAAGCTGCTCGTCCGCAGATGGGCGCGCTGCTCCCCCCTCGGGCCCTTCCACACGCCGGAGGACGGGATGCAGATCAACGGCGACGGCACCTACGTCTTTCTCGCCTGGTCGGCGGGGGCCCTCGTTGCGGAGGTCGGTGACACCTATGTCGGCCGCGTCGAGTACCTGGACACCTCTGCGTTCAACGGGCGGCCGGCCATCCAGGTGGACCTCGACGCGGGACCTGGCGACGCGGGTCTCGGAGGCATCGACAGCTTCCCCGACTTCTACCAAGACCCGCCGATCATGTCCTACAACGACAACGGCGTCGAGACGTACCGCTTCGTCGCGCTCCCCTGACGTCCGGACCGACGACGCTTGCCCGTCGGCCATCCGGTGCTAAACACCGCGCATGGCAAAAACGATCATCATCTGTGGTCACGGGCCGGGGATCTCGAAGGCGGTGGCCGAGAAGTTTGGCGCCCAGGGTTTCTCCGTGGCGCTGGTCGCGCGGAGCGCGGACAAGTTGGCTGGCGGCGTGAAGGCGCTGGAGGCCCAGGGTGTCAAGGCGGCAGGTTTCTCGGCTGATCTCGGCGATCCGGCGGCCGCGCGCGACGTCGTCAAGCGCGCCCGCGCGGCGCTCGGGCCGATCACGGTCCTGCAATGGACAGCCTATAACGGCCGCGCCGGTGATCTGACGACCGCCGACGCGACGGAGATCCGCGGCGCGCTCGACATCGGCATCACCGGGTTCCTGGCGGCGGTTCAGGAAGCGCTGCCCGACCTCCGCAGCCAGAAGGATGCGGCCGTCCTGGTGACCAATGGCGGATTCGGCTACCTCGATCCCAAGATCGACGCCGGCGCCGTTCAATGGAATGCCATGGGCCTCTCGCTGGTCAACGCCGCCAAGAACAAGCTCGTCGGCCTGCTGTCGCAGAAGCTCGCCCCCGACAAGATCTACGTCGGCCAGGTCATGGTGCTCGGGTCGGTCAAGGGGACCGCCTTCGACGATGGGCACGCCACCGTCGCCCCCGCCGCCGTCGCCGCGAAGTTCTGGGACCTTTACCAGGCGCGCGGCGAGATCCGGGCCGAGGTCGGATAGATCCGATCGCTACTGGCTGTAGCTGGGGGTCCAGCCGGGGAATATCTTCGCCAATCTCCGGTTGCCTGGGTGCGCGCGTTCGGCCTCGAGAGTCTCCTTCGCGATCTTCCCGCGGACGTTCAAGAAGCCTGGGCGACCGATCTGGGAAGGGAGGTGCTGCGGTGACCCACGGCAGCGGCTATCGCCTCGGCGGCGTGACCCGGCTGGTGGTCGCCCGAGCGGGCCGCGATACCCAGAAGGTACGAGGAGAAGGGTTTTCGCTGCTCGTCGTGCAACGGTTGATCCGGGGTCCCGGGAGCCCGCTCTGACCGCTCGGCGATCTCCAGCTACCGGCGTGGTCGCGGGATTCCCAATTGGGCGATCTTGCGTACCAGCGTCCGTCTCGGGATGCCCAGGGCTTCGGCGGCACGGCTCTGGTTCCCTGCGCTGGCCGCCAAGGCATGTTCGATCCGCTCCCGTTCAGGAGTGAGCCCCGTGATCACCTGAGGGGCGAGGACTTCGGGAGTCGGAGGCGCCGTCCTCAGTTGTTGGGGAACATCGACCGAGCTTGGAAGGTGGAGATTCATCGGCCCGATGATCTCGCCAGTGGCCAGCAGCGCGGCCCGCTCGACCACGTGTTTTAGCTCGCGGGCGTTGCCGGGCCACGTGTAAGCCTCGAGGGCATCGATCGCGCTCGGGTTCAAGCGGAGCGAGGGCAGGTCGAAGCAGGTCCGGGCCTGCGTCAGGAAGAGGTGCGCCAGCGGTTCGATCTCCTCTCTTCGCTCACGCAGCGGCGGTACCGTCACCGTGACCGTGTTGAGGCGGAAGTAGAGGTCCTGCCGGAATCTGCCCGCGGCCACGTCGGCCTCGAGATCGCGGTTGGTCGCGGCCACAAATCGTACATCGATACGGCGAGGGACGAGCCCGCCGAGGCGAGTCACCTCGTACGATTCGATCACGCGCAGCAACTTCGCCTGCAACGACGACGGAAGATCCCCAATTTCGTCCAGGAAGACGGTTCCCCCTTCGGCGGTCTCGAGCAAGCCCGGTTTGGCCGACGTCGCTCCCGTGAAGGCCCCCCTTTCATGACCAAACAGCTCGCTCTCGAGCAATGCGTCGGGCAAGGAGGCGCAGTTGAGCCCCACGAGACGCCGTGCCGCACGAGGCGAAAGCTCGTGCAGAAACGAGGCGACGACGTCCTTGCCTACGCCCGTTTCGCCGAGCACCAGGACGTTCACGGAGACGGGCGCCACGCGCACGAGCGTCCTCTTGAGCGCCAGCATCGACGGCGCCTGGAAGATGACCGTGCCCCTGTTCAGCGCGAGTGGGACTTCGGTCGCGAAGAGGAGCGGGAGATCGGTCCAGGCCTTGGCAAGGTCTTCGTTGGGCAGAACCCTCAGGTCGACTTCGGCGTCAAGGCCCCAGCTCGCGAGTCGCTGCAGGATCTTGCGCTGTAGGCCCGGGCCGCCGGCGTCGGCCTCCATTCCGATTCCGAGCCAGATCTCGTTCGCGGTGGAGCGCATCAGCCAGTCGTGCTCCGAGATCACCAGCTCGCCCAAAATCGTCTCGGCGCTGGCGGCCCGTCCCGTCCGGAGGCCGCGGACACGGATGAGCCCGACGCGCCCATCGAGATGATGGGGCGGACCGAGCCCCGCGTGCCGTTTCAGAATTTCTTCCCAGGTTGCGCCCCTTCGCGCGCAGGTGCGTTTCAACCCGGTGGCGCGCACCACCAGCGTGGAATCCCCGATGGAGAACGCCTCCCCGAGGGCGATGGGCGTCGGCCGGTGGTGAGGGAGGCGACGGCGCCCGAGGAAGGTGCCGTTCGCGCTCTCCAGGTCCGTCAGCGTGATCGCTTCGCCGAGGTGAAGTGCTACGTGCTTGCGGGAAACGCGTGGATCATCGACGACGATCGTGCTCCCATCGTCTCGCCCGACCGTCACCAGCCCGTCTGGCAGGATGTGGCGCGCACCTCCGCTCGGTCCCGTGGCGTGAAGGGCACGTACCATCTCTTCGGGCGGGCGCTCATCGGTCGCGGTCAGGGTCTCGGCCGCGCCGCCGTCAGCCGTATCCTTCCGCGCGCGCGTCCCGGAGCTCATCTTGCGACAACTTGAGCACGCCGGATTTCAGCGGGTCAAGCCGGGCTCACCGAGGGCCCGGCTGGAGCGGCGCCCTTCTGCTTCCGTGCCACCACCGATAGAACACCACTGCCGCCGCCGCGGCGCACGCCGTGCCGACACCAAGAAGGACGTTCGTGGCGGTCGCGTAGTCTTCCCGCCGCTGCAGATCCGTCTGCATCTGCGCTCGGTTGGCTCCGGTCATCGACTGCGTCGCGAACGATCCTGTGACCGCCGCCGCCGAGAGCGCGACGACAGCACCCGCGGTGGCGCCAAATCCCACATAGGGGAGGAGCGACTCACGGTGGTTGGAGGGGAGGTCCTCGTCACGTTGGAGGGAGAGGCGGGATGGCGAGGTGGCAGCGGGCAGGACCGCCGCCGCCGCGAGCAGGGGCGGCGCCGTCTTGGGCGCAAAGAGCCGGTCGATCCCCTCCCGAAGAGCCGAGATCAATCGGGCCTGCTCTGCAGGAACCGTCTCCGAACCGCGTGCCTCCGTCGCTCCTGTGCGCAGATCGACGAGGGCGAGGTCGATGACGAAACAGCCGTTGCGCTGTTGCACATTGCCAAGGATCGCCCGTTCGCCCTGCGCCGTGGCAGCGACAGCAGCTCGGCAGGCCGGTTCAGCGATGCAGGCACCGGGGCCGGCCGCGGGAAGGATCGCCGCCAGCGGACCGCGCAGCTCGTGCCAGCCAACCAGCTCCCACTCGTCTCGCTGGGCGAGGTGCGAGATGGCCACCTCGGAGAGGCTGTCGGCGAGCGCGCCATCCTGTGCGACGACCAGGACCACGAGACGCGTGCGCGCCCACGCCGGCGAGAGGGTGAGGCCCAGAAGCAGGAACATGGCCGATGCGAACACCTTCGGCGTGACAGTTCTCAGGTGCATTGCCCCGATCCAGACGTCGAGCCCGTGAGACACAGGCCGTTCTGACATTGGGTGTCGCGATCGCAGGAGGCGCCGGACACCCCGGTCAGGCGACACAGACCGTCCTCGCAAAAGCCACCGGACCGAATGAGGGGGTTGCTCTGGCAATCATCGTCGGTTCCACAGCTGGTGGTGCAAATGCTCGGGCTGTCGATGACCGTGCGCGGATCGGGCGAGACGGTGAGGCAGGTGAACTCCGACAGGCACTCCGACGATTGCGTACACGGCAAGCCAAACTCTCCCGGATAGCAACCTCCCGCGCCTCCCTCCAGACAGACTTGCGGGACGCCGCCCCGGGTAGCGCAGGTGAGGTCCGCGGCGCAGGCGACCCGGCACTCCCCATGGCCGTTGGTCACCCCGTGGGGACTGTACCCGAAGCATTGTTCTCCACTCTGACAATCGGCGTCGGCCATACAGTTCGAGCCATGGAACGAGGTCAGTCCGACGCACCCATTGGCCGTGCAGGCGAAAGTCTGGTTCGGGGCGTCGAGGACTGCGCAATCCAGATCCGTGGTGCAGGGGAGCGGAAGAATGCACTCGTTGAACCCGGCTCCGGTGT
>DASYEX010000003.1:0-7197 GCA_036498765.1 Polyangia bacterium | reverse complement strand
GCTGGCGACGGCGCTGGCCGCCAGCCCGACGGTGGCCGCCTGCGCGCCGGTGCAGTTCTTCCGCGGGTCGACCGGGCGCAGCGACGCCACCGGCGCGCTGACCGACAGCGAGACGGCGTTCCAGCAGATCTGGGACCAGCTGCCGTCCGACAAGCAGGGGAACCTGGTCGAGATCCTGGTCGCGTACATCCGCAGCCCGCTGTTCGTGCAACGGAGGACGATGTGAAGCCGAAGCGCAGCGCCACCCGCCGTTCGTTCCTGCGCGCCGTCGGCGCGGGCGCGGTCGCGCTGCCGTTCTACCGGCTCCTCGAGGACCACTTCGCCAAGGCCTACGGCGAGACGTTGCCGCTGCGGTTCATCGGCGTCTACCACCCGCACGGCATCGCCGCCGAGTACTTCGCCATGCAGGACTCAGCGGAACCGTGGCCCAGCGGGCCGGTGTCGACCACCCCCGACACGGTGACCACCTCGAACGGCGTGGCCACCTCGACCAACTTCAGCCTCACCTACCCGAACTGCTCGCTGCAGCCGTTCGACGACGCGACGACGTACGGCAAGAGCTACAAGAGCAAGATCTGCGTCATCGAGGGGATCGATCACCTCTCGAACGCCAACGGCCACAACTCGGCCGGCACGATCTTCACCGGCAGCACCATCGACGAATCGGCGCTCAAGCCGGCCAACTCGTCCATCGACCAGTTCCTGGCGGTCGAGAACAAACTGGGCGCGGCGACGCCGGTCACCAGCATCCAGCTGAGCGTCGGGGACAACGGGACGCAGTCGGGGACCACGCTCTCGTACAGCAAGGGGGGGATCGCGCTGCCGAAGATCCCCGACCCGGTGCAGGCGTATAGCGCCCTGTTCGGGAACTTCGCCGCGCCCAACAACGCGGCGGCGCAGGCGGCCCTGGCGCGGCAGCAGGCGCTGGGCACGGCGGTGGCCAACTCGGCGTACGCCGACGTGCAGAGCCTTTACGGCAAGCTGGCGGCGCCCGAGCAGCAGAAGCTGCAGGCCCACCTCGACGCGCTCAGCGATCTCAAGAAGAGCTTCGCCGCCACCAAGCTGATGGGGTCCGAGTGCATGGTGCCGGCCAAGCCGAACTCGGCCAATTTCCCCTACCTCCTGCGCTATCAGAACGGCGAGCCCTACTTCGACGCCATCTCCAAGGCGCACATCGGCCTCTTGGCGCAGGCCTTCGCCTGCGACATCACCCGGTTCGCCACGCTTTTCCTGGGCGATCTGTCGTACGCCGGGAACCCGCTCTCGCTCCCCACCGACAACCACGGCCAGGTGGCGCACGTCTACAACGGCTCCGCGGTGGGGTCGGACGGCGAACCGGTGGGTAACGGCGACACCAGCACCTGGCAGCTCTTGGCCAAGTTCAACAAGTACATCTACGGCCTCATCGCCACGCTCATGCAGCAGCTCGACGCGATGGGCGTCCTCGACAACACGCTCATCTACGCCTCCAGCGACATGGGAAACCCCGCGCGGCACAGCACCCGCAACGTCCCCACCGTCCTGGCGGGCGGGGCCAACAGCCTCATCACGATGGGGCGCCGCCTGAGGATGACGCCCGACTGCCCGAGCGCGAGCCCCTGGTGCGGTCCGACCGACAACGCCAATCCGCCCGACTACACGCCGATCAGCAACAACCACCTCCTGGTCTCCATCGCCAACATGTTCGGCGTCCAGGTGAGCACGTTCGGTACCCAGAAGAACACGTCGGACTTCACGGGCCCGCTGCCGGGACTGTGAGCGCCGCCTCGGTATGAAACGCCGGCCGCCCGCGTCCGTCCGCTCTCTCTTGGGCGTCTGCGCCGTCCTGGCGCTCGCCGCGGGGTGCGGCGGAGAGACCGGCGGGAACGAAGGGACCGGCGGCAACGGTGGATCGACTGACGGCAGCGGCGGCGCCAACGCCAGCGGCGGCGCCAACGCCAGCGGCGGCGCGACGGCCAGCGGTGGCAACACCGGCAGCGGCGGCGCCAACGTCACCGGGTCTGGTGGGCAGTCGACGGGTAGTGGCGGCAACGGCAGCGGTGGTTCCTCGACCGCCGGCGCTACCGGCAGCGGGGGCGCCGCGGGTGCGGGCACCGGCGGGCACGCGGGCATCGGCGGCTCCACGGGCGGGCAATCGACCACGGGCGGACAATCGGGCGCGGGCGGCGGCGCCGGCGCCGGGCACATGGGCGTGGTGGCGGCGGGCGTCCGCTGGTTCGGCCGTGTCGACACCAGCAACGCGTCGATGCCGCGCTTCTCCTGGTCGGGCACCGGCTTCATCGCCAAGCTCTCCGGCACCGGCCTCTCGGTCGGCCTCCAGCTCGCCAACTCGAACGAGCCCTACCTCTTCAAGCCGGTGGTCGACGGAACGCCGCAGGCGGTGTTCAAGGCGACGGCCTCCGGGACCTTCACCGTCGCCTCGGGCCTCAGCAACGGCACACACACCGTCGAGCTCTACCGCCAGACGGAGGGGCCCGAGGGGGACTCGCAGCTCACCAGCATCACCGTGGCCGGCGGCTCGCTGATGACGCCGCCGTCGGGCCCGGCGCGCCTCATCGAGGTGGTCGGCGACTCGATCACCTGCGGCTACGGGACACTGGGCGCCCTCGCCGACAGCGACTGCTTCCCGACCGAGAGCGACTGGGACAGCTACGCCTCCGTCGCTGCCCGCGCGCTCGACGCCGAGGTGAGCACCATCTGCGCCTCGGGCCGCGGCGTGGTCAGGAACTACGGCGGCGACACCGCCGGCACGATGCCGATGGTCTACGGACAGACGATGTACCTCGACGCCACGGCCACCTGGGACTTTCACATCGAGCCCGACGCCGTGGTGATCAACCTGGGGACCAACGACATCAGCAACAACAAGGGCGATCCGGGGACCGCGTTCGAGACCGCCTACCTGGGTCTGTTGCAGACCATCCGCACCCACTACCCGCACGCTTACATCGTCTGCATCATCGGCCCCCTGCTCTCCGGGAGCGATCTGACGACCATCGAGGGGCACATCAAGAACGTCGTGCAGACGCGGACCAGCGCCGGCGACACCCGCGTCGAGCTCTTCGATCAGATCCAGCCGCAGCCGTCTTCCGCCTACGCCTGCCAGTACCACCCCAACGTCACCGAGCAGACGGCGATGGGGACCGAGCTGGCCGGCGAGATCGCCGCCAAGCTCGGCTGGTAGAGGGCAGTTATCCTGCGCCCATGCCTCGACGCCAGGCGCGCCCCACCGGCAAGGTCACCCGCTACGCCCCCGCCTCGCGCCTGCACGAGCTGCGCACGCTGCTCGACGGCGCCGAGGGGGTCTCGATCTACGACGTCGCCGAACGGTTCGGGGTGAACCCGCGGACGGCGCTCCGCTACCTGCAGGCGCTGTCGCGCGCCGGCGAGCCGCTCTACGAGGAGATGGCCGGCAGGCGCAAGCTCTGGCGCCTGATGCCGACCGCCCGCCGGCAGACGATCACGCTGACGACGGCCCAGATGGTGGCGCTGTCCCTGTCACGCCGGGTGTTCGATTTCCTCGCCGGCACCGGGTTCAAGGAGGATCTGGACGACGTCTTCGCCAAGCTGGAGGCGACGCTGCGCCGCAAGGACTTCACCGCGGTCCGCCACCTGGACCGCAAGGTCTTCGACGTGAACGAGGCGCGCCACCTCTACGAGGGGCGGATCGAGGACGTCAACGACATCATGACCGCGCTGCTGCGCGAGGAGCGCCTGCGCGTCACCCAGGAGGGCGTCTCGGGTGGCAAGAAGACCTTTGTCCTCGAGCCGTACACCCTGCTGGTCTACAAGAAGGGGCTCTATCTCGCCGGCCGCAGCCAGGGGCACGGCGGCGAGCTCCGGACCTTCGCGCTCGATGGCTTCCGCGAGGTGACGTGGCTGCGCGGCGACAAGTTCGACTACCCGGCCGACTTCCGCCCCGAGCAGCTCACCGAGGGGGCCTTCGGGTTGATTCGCGGGAAAGAGCAGACGCGGGTGCGGATCTGGTTCGACGAGAAGGTCGCCCGTTACGTCCAGCGCCGGATGTGGCACCCGACCCAGCGGTTCCGCAAGGTCGCCGGAGGCGTGGAGATGACGATGGACGCCCGGGGCACCACCGAGATCGTAAGCTGGGTGCTGGGGTTCGGCGGGACGGCCCGGGTGGTGGAGCCGGCCGGCTTGGCGCGAGAGGTGGCGAAGGAGCTCGAACGCGCGCTCGGCGGTTACGCGGCCCGCAATTGACCGCAGGGACCGCAGCGGCGAAAGTAGCGGCGACGATGAACAGCACACGCGGGTCCCTGCCGCTGGTCGCAGTCCTGACGGCTGTCTTCCTGGCTGCCTGCGGCTCGAGCGGGTCCGGATCACCCGGCGCCGCAGGTGCCGGAGGAAACGCCGGAGGACACGCCGGAGGACACGCCGGCGAAAACGGCGGTGCCGCTGGAGGCGTGGCGGGCGCCGCGGGCACCGCGGGCGCCGCCGGGACCGCGGGCGCCGCCGGGACCGCGGGCGCTGCCGGGACCGCGGGCGCCGCCGGAAGCGGCGATGCCGGCGGAGCGGCCGGCGTCGCGGGGACGGCGGGCGGGGCTGGGAGCGGCGGGGCGGCCGGTTCGGGCGCCGCGGGTCACGGCGGCGCGGGCGGCCATGCCACCACCGACGGCGGCGTCGACGCAGCACCGCCGGCCCCCTGCGGGCCGAGCACGGCCTGCGGCGGCGATCTGTCGAACGTCGGAACGGGCGATTTCTGCATCTCCTTCACGCTCACCACCAAGCAGATGTCGGGCGACACGGCGATCCTCAGTCAGCGCTCGGTCTGCGGCTTCCAGAACTTCTGGGGCATCCGCGCCTACCTCGTCGCCGGCGACGCGGGCGCGAGCGGGTCCTGGATCTCGTTCGAGTCGGACGTGGACGCCAGCAACGATCTGGGGGTCGGCGGCCCCGCTCATCCCGTCCTCCTCGACGACGGCAAACCGCACGTCATCGTGGTGAGGCGGACCTCCGGCGTCGTCACGTTGGGGGTCGACGGCACCCTCAACGCCACGGGCCCCGTCGCCACCCCGTACGGCAAGCTGCCGACGCTGCAGGTGGGGACCGACGTCTGCGAGGGCATCGACGGAACCCAGGCGTTGACCGGCTCGGTCCTCGACCTCTGCATCACTCACTGACGAACGCGCCGGGAGAGCCGCCAGGGGGCGGCGCGCCGCTCGACAGGCCGCGCTCAGGCGAGCGCCCTCGATGACCATCTGCCAGAAGACGACGAACGAGACGACCATCGTGACCCCCAATGGGGCCCTGCGATCCGAACGACAACGCGCCCCGCCTCTACCACGTCGCCGACGACGCGGCCGTCACTTCCGGCCTCGCCTGGATCGCCACCACGCCCTCGTTCGCCCAGGCGAGCCAGCTGAAGCGCGACGTCTTCGCTTTCGACTTTTGCTCGTTGGCGACCACCCCCGACGGCACAGTCTACTTCCAGACCTATTCGCAGCTCTGGAAGGTCTCGCCCTGAGCGCGCCTTACGCCCGAACGCTGGCCGGTCCCCTTCAGGGTGCACAGACTACCGGTGAGAGGGAGAAGCGAGGAGGCCTGATGCGGACGCGTGCGCCTTGGCCGAGGTGGTGGACGCGGGCGGCGGCGGTCGCCGGCTTGCTCGTGACGCTCGAGGTGCCGGTGCCCGCGCGCGCGGACTGCACCGCCCCCACGGCGGCCAGCGCCACGACGCTGCCGCTCCCGCCGCCCGGGACCTGTCGCCTGATCCCCGTCGGCCCCGAGATGGTGCTGCAGCAGGACTCCACCGGCCGGCTCACGATGGCCGAAGAGCCGCCTCCCAAGCGCAGCCGCGGACGAAATGCCGCGTCGATCCTGGTGGGGCTGCTGACCGCCGGCGCGGTGGTCACGCTCGGGCGGAACGACAGCCGAGTCGGCGGCCGGGTGGGCCGCTGAGGCCCACCAGCGACCGTCCTCGCCTGGTCCGGTCGCGACCAATGGAAGTAAACGCCGCTCAGCGAGCCACGGCGCGCACACCGTCCGCCTCGAGGCGCACCTCGGGAGCGGGACCGGACCTATCGTAATAGAAGCGCAGGTGGGTTCCTCCGCCGGGAAGGTCGCGCACCCAGACGGTGCGCAGCCCGCGAACGGCGGGCCGGTACGTCCCCACTTTCCGAGTGGCGTGCGCGTTCGGCAGGTTGAACGCGACGCCGTCGGGCGCCTGCAGAGGGTAGCGGTGCGCCCGCTTCAGCGAGCCGGTGAGCCCCACGGTGAATTCGCTCGAAGCGCCGGCGCGATCGGCGGGCGCCTCCGCCTCGCCGTCGGAGCTCGGGTCGGGGGTCGGGTTGGCGATCGGTTCCACAATCGGTTGGGCGACCGGTTTGACGATCGGCTCGACGACCGGAGACGTCTTGGCGATCGGGGGCGCCGCCGGTGCGGGAGCTGCGGCAGGCGGGGGCTGTATGACGGCGACGGGGTCCGCGACCGGAGTGGGCGCGGCGGCGCGCGGCGGCCGAAACCGGCCCGAGACGACGACGGCAGCCGCAACCACGGCCATCGAGACAGCGACGACTGCAAGTGTCCAGCTGCGCGTCGCGGCTCCCGCACCGGTCGTGGGCGGCGCGAGATCGCTGAAGCGGACGATCTCAGTTTTGTCGGCGTCGCGGCCGACCGTCGGGGTGGCGGCGTCCACCGCGCCCTCGAGCGGGTCGCTCTGCGCGTCGGGCAGATCCCCGGGCGCGTCCAGGCTGGGGCTGACCTCCCAGGGCTGCCAGGCCTGCTCGGGCACCGCCCCCGCCTCGGGCGATAGGGCGGGCGCCGGCGACGACTCCAACTGGCCCGAGACCGCGGCGTCCGGCGCCAGGCGGGACGCGGCGCTTTCACCGGCGCGGATGTCGATCACCAGCCGAGGAACGCCGTCCTCTCCCGCACGATCGAGCGCGACCGACGACACCCACCCTTTGGTGGCGAGGCTGACGTCAGGAGAGAGCGAGATTTCGACCTCCGTGTCCGCGCGCAGGAAGGGCAACGCCGTCGTGAACTGAAAGCCCTCCGCGGTCGGCAGCGCGCGCGTGCAGAGGAGCTGGCTCTTCCCCGCGAAGCGGAGGTTCACGACCTGGGCTTTCTCCTCGCTCTCGTCGACCACGCCGCGCAGCTCGGCGATCATCCGCGGCGACAGGTCGGTGAACGCGATGCCCATCCCGACCTTCGCAGGCGACAGCACCCGCTTGTGCG
>DASYEX010000002.1:0-9692 GCA_036498765.1 Polyangia bacterium | reverse complement strand
GATCGCCCGCAACCCGCAGGCTTCGGGCAAGATCTTCGTCCCGATGATCGTCGGTCTGGCGCTCATCGAGTCGCTGGTCATCTACGGGCTGCTCATCGCCTTCCAGCTGTTCGGCAAGATCGGCTAACTTCGGGACCCTGGGAGGGTCCCGAGCCCCCCGCGATGGGCGGTCGGGCAAGGCCCGCCCGCTCCCGACGCGATCAAGTAGGCTCCACGGATGGCGATCTCCTGCGGCATCGTCGGCCTGCCCAACGTGGGCAAGTCGACGCTCTTCAACGCGCTGTCGGCGGCGGGCGCCGCGGTGGCGAACTACCCGTTCTGCACCATCGAGCCGAACGTCGGCGTGGTCCCGGTCCCCGACGCGCGCCTCGACGCCCTCGTCGAGCTCTACCACCCGAAGTCGACCGTCGCCGCGACGGTGAACTTCGTCGACATCGCGGGCCTGGTGCGCGGGGCCTCGAAGGGTGAAGGCCTCGGTAATCAATTTTTGGCCAACATCCGCGAGACCGACGCCATCGCCCACGTCGTTCGCTGCTTCGAGGACGATAACGTCATCCACGTCGAGGGGCGCGTCGACCCGGTCGCCGACGTCGGCACCATCGACACCGAGCTCTGCCTCAAGGATCTGGAGACCGTCGACAAGCGGATCGACCGCGCCAAGAAGGCGCTCAAGGGACAGACGGTCAAGGAAGAGAAGACCGTCCTCGAGCTGTGCGAGAAGCTCAAGGCGGGCCTCGACGCCGGCAAGCCGGCGCGCGCTCAGGGCCTCGACGCCGAGGCGCAGGCGCTCGTGCGCGACCTCGGCCTCCTGACGCTCAAGAAGGTGTTTTACGTCGCCAACGTCGCCGAGAAGCAGCTCGCCGCCGCCGATGGCGACAAATACCTCTCCGCGCTCCGCAAGCACGCCGAGGCCGAGGGCGCCCCGGTCGTCGTCATCTGCGCCGCCGCCGAAGCGGAGATCGCCGGCCTCGACGCCGCCGACCGCCCGGCGTTCCTGGACAGCCTGGGGCTCAAGGAGCCGGGCCTGCACGCCGTCGCGCACACCGCCTACAAGATCCTCGACCTCATCACCTTCCTCACCGCCGGACCCGACGAGTGCCGCGCCTGGACCGTCAAGCGCGGCGCCAAGGCCCCGCAGGCCGCCGGCGTCATCCACACCGACTTCGAGCGCGGCTTCATCAAGGCCGAGGTCATCTGGTGGGAGGACCTCATCAAGCTCGGCTCCGAGGCCGCCTGCCGCGCCAACGCCAAGCTGGCTCTCGAAGGGAAGGATTACGTCGTCCGCGACGGCGACGTCATCCACTTCAAGTTCAACGTCTGAGCCCAGGGCTTCGTCGTCCCGTCGGCGCACGCCGACCCGCGACAAAATAGTCCGGGCTGCCCGGCGCAACGGGGAACCGCCACCCACCAAACCTCGCAGGACTCGCGGACCTCGATGGCCCAGCTCTTGCTCGGTCTGTTCATTATGACGAAACAGGTTTCATCGAGGGGAATCGCGCTCGGGTTGGCTTGTTTCCTGATGTCGCTGTCGGCCTGCGGGGGCGGGAAGGCCAGCGATGCCGGAGACGCGGGTGGCGACCAGCTGTCGTGCGCCGGGCAGACGGCAATCACCTGTATCATGGAGAGCTGCTCCAACGACATAGGAGCCCAGGCGGTCTGTGTGAACGGCGTGCAGAGCTGTCCGCCGGGCTCCGTCGAGTGCAACTGAATCGCGCGAGTCGAGCGCGAGCGGCCGATCAGACTAGAACTTCGAGGTGACGGCCATGAAGGTCATCTTGTCGTTGGTCTCGCGCAGGCGCGACGAGAGCGTGCGGACGAACGACCAGAGGAGATCGTAGGCGAGGTCGCGATCCACGAAGAGGAGGTCTTCCATGTCCTCCTTGCGGATGACGAACAGGCGGCAGGCCTCGTGCGCGCGCGCGTCGGCGCTGCGCGGGAAGTCGTCGATGAGCGCCATCTCGCCGAAGTGCGTGCCGGCGCGCAGGACGGCCAGCGCCTCCTCGCCCATCCCCGGCACCTGGCGCGAGATACGGACCGCCCCCGAGAGGATGAGGTACATCTTGTCGCCCTGCGCCCCCTCCTTGAAGATGATGGCGTTCGAGGGGTAGTCCTCTTCGATGCCCAGATTGGCGATGCGGCGGAGGTAACTCGGCTGCAGCGCGGAGAAGAGGCTGATCTTCGACAACAGCTCGACCGCCTTCTCGGGCGGAATCGTCGCACGCGCCGCCGGCGCGGCGGGCTCCGCCGGCGGGCCGGCGGCCGCGCTCGCGCTCACCCCGGAAGTCTCCGTCAGCTCGAACTCCGGTTCGGACTCGCCGCCGGGGGCAACGGGCTCACTCATCGCGGCCGATTATGCCAGCAGCGGCGCCGAAAAACGCGACCGTTGACTTTGAAGGCGCCACCAAGGCACGCTCTGCCCGGTTAAATCGACGGACGGAGCTTCCCATGACGCGCGCCCAGAAGTGGTCCCGGTTCTCTCTCGTGACGTTGTTCGCCGCCACGCTGGCCACCGGTTGCGTACAGCAGGAAGACAAGAAGGAGGAGCCCGCCCCGGCGCCGGCCCCACCCCCGCCGGCACCGCCTCCCGAGCCCGCCCGCGCCACGCTCAGCGTCGACGTCAAGGCGCCCGTCTCCTTCGTCGCGATGACCGGGAACAAGTGCCTGCAGTTCGCCGGCGCCAGCAAGAACGATCTGGCGCGCGCGGAGATCGCCACCTGCAACGGCTCGCCCGCGCAGCAGTTCAAGCTGACGCCCATCGCGGGCGGCTACTACAACCTGGTGAGCGCGAACAGCGACAAGTGCCTCGACGTGTCCGCGTACGACATGAGCGACGGCGCGCTGGTTCAGCAGTTCACCTGCAACGGCGGCGCGAACCAGCACTGGATCGTCGCCGACGCCGGCGGTGGAAATGTCCGCCTGGTCGCCCGCCACAGCGGTAAGACCCTGGAAGCCACCGGGGTCACGACGGCCGAGGGAGCGATCGTGAGCCAGGGGGCCTGGAAGTCGACGCCCAACCAGCAGTTCAAGGTCAAGGGGACGCCGCTCGTTGCCGCAGCGGCGACCGGCAAGGACGGCGCCGGCGGCGCCGCCGGGGGCAAGGGCTCGGCTTCCAAGGGGTCCAAGAAGGCCAAGAAGACCAAGGAACCGACGACCGCCGCCACCCCGTAGCGCGCCGCGGCCCAACAATTGCCTGTCTTCGTGGCCTCTCGAGAGGCCCTGCCGACAGACAGGTTGTGGTGCGCTTTCTAGACGGCGCCGTGAGGCCCGCTAGAGTGGGAGGCATCGCCCAACCCAGACAAGGAGCCCCCATGAAGCTTCAAATGCTCGCAATCGCCGCCCTCACGACCGCCACGCTGCATCCGGCAATGGCTCAGGAGCCGGTCGCCGAACCGACGCCGGGCGCCCCGCCGCCCGCCGCCGCGCCGGCACCGATGCCCGCCCCCGCCGCGGCAGGCCCGACCGCGTTCGGGGCGCTGGGACAGCTGGTGCTCAGCGCCGACCTGCCGATCTTGCAGTCGTCCCCGCAGTTCGCGATCGTCCGCGAGACGGAAAGCATGGGCGGGCAAAGCGCCACGCTCGTCGACATCGCGCCCTCCATCGATTACTTCGTCATGCCGAACCTCTCGATCGGCGCGCTGCTCGGGATCGAGTACGGATCGCTGGACGCGAGCGGGACGGCCTTCCCGGCCGGCGCCACGGTCACGCAGATCTCCGTCGAGGGACGCGTCGGCTACAACATTCCGCTCGGGGAGGGCGTCTCGATCTGGCCGCGGCTGGCGATCGGCTATCAGCACACCAGTGTGAGCGACAACGGCATGGACGCCACCGGCTACGTTATTCCGCTGTCGGTCACGGTGCCGGTGCTCTGGCACCCGGGCGACCACTTCTTCATCGGCGCCGGTCCGGCCTTTCTCACTCAGCTGGTCAGCAAGACCGAAGGGAATGACCAGCCGAAGACCACCGACTACGGGATCACCGCCCTCATCGGCGGCACGATCGGCGGCTCGTAGCCGGTCTCGCCGGACTGCCCTCAGCCGAGGAAGCGCTCGGCGTCGATGGCGGCCATGCAGCCGGTCCCGGCGGCGGTGATCGCCTGCCGATAGACGTGGTCGGCCACGTCGCCGCAGGCGAACACCCCCGGAATCTTGGTGGCCGTCGAGCCCGGCTTGACCTTCAGGTAACCGGCGGCGTCCATCTCGAGGAGGCCGCGGAACAGCGTGGAGTTCGGCTCGTGCCCGATGGCGACGAAGAGGCCCCCGGCGGCCATCTCGCGGAGCTCGCCCGTCCGGGTGTCGCGCAGCTTGACGCCGGTGAGACCTGGGCGCGGCAGCTCGCCCAGGATCTCCTCGACGACCGCGTTGGTGCAGAGCGTGATCTTCGGGTTCCCCATGGCTCTGTCGAGCATGATCTTCGAGGCGCGGAACTCCTCGCGCCGGTGGACGATGGTCACCCTCGGCGCAAAGCGGGTGAGGAAGTTGGCCTCCTCCATCGCGGTGTCGCCGCCGCCCACGACGATGAGGTCGCGCCCCTTGAAGAGAGCGCCGTCGCAGGTGGCGCAGGCCGACACGCCGTAGTTTTTGAACTTCTCCTCCGACGGGATCCCCAGCCACTTGGCCGAGGCGCCGGTGGCGATGATGATCGTCTCGGCGACCGTCGTCCCCTCGGTCGAGGTGAGCTTGAACGGCCGGTCGGAGAGATCGACGGCGGTGACGTCCCCGGTGATCACCCGCGTCCCGAACCGCTCGGCCTGCGCCTTGAACAGCTCCATCAGCTCCGGCCCCTGAACCCCCTTCGGGAAGCCGGGATAGTTCTCGACCTCCGTGGTGATCATAAGCTGGCCGCCCGGCAGCGTGACCGGCTCGATCGCGGCGCCGCCCCCTTCGAACAGGACGGGCTCGAGATCGGCGCGGGCGGCGTAGATCGCCGCGGTGTAGCCGGCGGGGCCGGACCCGATGATGGCGACTTTGGTTCGTTCGGGGAGGGGCATGGGAGACTCGATTGTTTATTTCGATGCCCGGCCCCTGGCAATCGGTTTCATCCGCCTAAGCCAATGTCCGCTGCGGCCGCCGGCCTTCTCCTCCAGCCGCACGGCCACGACCTCGACCTCCCGCTCGGCCCCCTTGACCATGTCGTAGACGGTCAGGGCGGCCGTGGCGGCGGCCACCATGGCCTCCATCTCCACCCCCGTTCGATCGACGGCGCGCGCGGTGGCCACGATCCGGACCCCGGGGAGCGCGCGATCGACCTCCAGGTCGACCTCACAGCTGGTGAGGCGGATCGGGTGGCAGAGCGGGATGAGCTCGGCCGTGCGGCGCGCCGCCATGATCCCGGCCAGGCGCGCCACCGCCAGCACGTCCCCTTTGCCCCGCGCGCCGCCCACCCGCTCCACGAGCCGCAGCGTCTCGCGCCGCATCTTCACCGCCGCCGAGGCGGTCGCCGTGCGGGCCGTCTCCGGCTTGTCCGCCACGTCTACCATGCGCGCCGCACCTCGCGCGTCGACGTGCGAGAGCCGCTTCCGCGAGCTCACTCTACCGTGACGCTCTTGGCGAGGTTGCGCGGCTGGTCGACGTCGTTGCCCTTGGCGACCGCGATCGCGTAGCTCATGAGCTGCAGCGGCAGCACCGTCAGGAAAGGTTGCAAGAGCGGCGGCGCATCAGGGATGAACAGCACCCGGTCGCACTGCGAGGCCAGCTGCTCGTCCCCCTTGGTCCCGATGCCGATGGTGTGGCCGTTGCGGGCCCGCACCTCCTGCAAATTCGAGAGGACCTTCTCGTATCCCGGGCCCTGCGGCGCCAGCACGACCACCGGGACGCCGTCGTCGACCAGCGCGATGGGTCCGTGCTTCATCTCGCCCGCCGCGTACCCCTCGGCGTGGATGTACGAGATCTCCTTGAGCTTGAGCGCCCCCTCGAGCGCGATGGGGTAGTTGGTGCCGCGCCCCAGAAACAGGAAGTCGCGCGCGTAGCGGTACTCCCGCGCCAGCTGCTTGAGGTCGCCCAGCCCCTCCAGCGCCTCGGTCATCTTGGTCGGTATCAGCGCCAGCTCCTCGACCAGCTTGGCCGCCGCGGCGGGCTCGAGGTTGCCGGTGCGCCGCCCCACGTGAATGGCGATGAGCGCCAGCGCCGCCAGCTGCGCGGTGAAGCACTTCGTCGAGGCGACGCCGATCTCCGGGCCCGCGTACGTATAGAGGACACCGTTCGAGGCGCGGGGGATCGCCGAGTCGACCACGTTGGAGATCGCCAGCACCCGCGCGCCGCGCGCCCGCGCCTCCTTGACCGCCGCCAGCGTGTCGGCCGTCTCGCCGCTCTGCGAGATGGCCACCACCAGGTCCTCCGGGCCAATCACCGGATCGCGGTAGCGGAACTCGCTGGCCAGATCGACCTCGCAGGGGATGCGCGAGGTCCCCTCGATGAGGAACTTGCCGACCAGCCCGGCGTGGTACGAGGTGCCGCAGGCGAGGAGCAGGATCCGCCGCAACCCGCGCGGATCGATCTCGAACCCCTCGAGATCGGCGTCGCGCGCCTCGAGCAGCAGGCGCCCGCGCAGCGTATCGGTGATGGCGCGGGGTTGCTCGTGGATCTCCTTGAGCATGAAGTGCGGGTAGCCGCCCTTCTCTGCCTGGGCGGCGTCCCAGGTGATGGTGCGCGCCTTGCGCTCGCGCGGTTTTCCTTCGACGTCGGTGATCACCGCGTTGCCGGCGGTCACCGAGACCACGTCCCCCTCGTCGAGGAAGATGACCTCGCGCGTGTGCTCGAGGATGGCGGGCACGTCCGAGGCCAGGAAGGTCTCGCCGTCCCCGAGCCCGAGCACCAGCGGCGAGGCGTTCTTGGCGGCGGCCAGCTCGCCCGGGTGCTTGTCCGAGATCGCCACCAGCGCGTAGGCGCCCCGCACCTGCTGGAGCGCCCGCCGCAACCCGTCGACCAGCGTCGGCGCCCCGGCCAGGAGCGCCTCGTCGATGAGGTGGGCCACGATCTCGGTGTCGGTCTCCGAGGAGAACTTCCGCCCCGCCGCCTCCAGGCGCGCCCGCAGCGTCAGGTAGTTCTCGATGATTCCGTTGTGGATGACCGAGACGCTGCCCGCCTTGTGCGGGTGGGCGTTGGCCTCACTCGGGCGCCCGTGGGTGGCCCAGCGCGTGTGCCCGATCCCCAGCGTACCGGCCGGGGCCTCGCGCGCCACCATCGCCTCGAGCCCGGCCAGCTTGCCGCGGCAGCGCAGGACCTGCGTACCGTGTCCGTTGACGATGGCCACCCCCGCCGAGTCGTAGCCCCGATACTCGAGACGCCGCAACCCGCCCAGCAGAATGGGGGTCGCCTGCCTGGGCCCTACGTACCCGACGATGCCGCACATGATTGAGGTAATTGTAAGGCTCGACGCCGAGCTTGGCGATGGCGCTTTGGGGGTTAACCCTCAGGGGAGGGCCCCACATAGAACGCGTTGCGCCCGGAGACGCGCGCGCTTAGCATCGGCGCTTTCATGCGCCTCTCTTTTCGCCCGGACGACTGGACGGAACGCCAGACGGGCCTCTTCGTCGTCCTCGTCGGACTTCTCCTCTATATCCCCCTCGCCGGTTCGTACGGGCTCTACGACCCGTGGGAGACCCACTACGGCGAGGTGGCCCGCCAGATGATGGAGCGGGGCGACTACATCAGCCTCTGGTGGCCGGGGGCGCCGATCGACGCCGACCACTTCTGGTCCAAGCCCGTTCTCTCTTTCTGGATCGAGAGCCTGTCGATGCACCTGTTCGGGCTGCATCACGCCGCCAGCGGGACCATGGCCCTGTCGTCGCGCGCCGAGTGGGCGCTGCGGCTGCCGTTCTGCTTCCTCGGGGTCCTGGGGATGTACGGGATCTACCTCTGCGTCTCGCGATTCGTGAGCCGGCGGGCCGGGATCCTCGCGGCGCTGGTGACGGCCACCTCGCCGCTCTACGGCCTGGTGTCGCGCCAGGCGATGACCGACATGGCCTTCGTCGGTCCGATGACCATGGCGCTGGCGCTGGGGGCGCTGGCGCTGTTCGACGACGAGGACACCGAGCTGCCTCGGCGGTCGACCCGGCTGGGGCGGTTCCGGCTGAGCTGGCCGGACCACCCGCTCTTCTACCTGGCGGCCGGCCTCTTCACCGTGGTCGCGCTGCCCCAGCTCATCGTCAACGTGGTCCAGCTTCGCTGGACCTTCACCCTGAGAGGCCACTACTACTCGCTTCCCGGCCTGCTGGTGATGCTCCCCTACATCGCCGGCTTCCTGGCGTTCTTCCCGCTCCTGGGGCGGTTCCGCAGCAAGGCGCCGCTCTACCTCAACATCGCCGCGACGCTTTGTGGCCTGGCCACGCTGGCCAAGGGGATCGCGGGGCTGGGCCTGCCGGTGATCGTGTTCCTCGCCTACCTCGGGTTCACCTGGAACTGGAAGCGCCTCGCGCGCGCACAGCTCGGGTTCGGGATCCTGGTGGCCCTCCTCACCGTCGCGGTGGTGGCGGTCCCCTGGCACCACGCGATGCTGGTCCGCCACGGCAAGCCGTTCTGGGACGAGCTCTACGGCGACAACCACTGGCGCCGGCTGATGGTCGGCCGCCACGGCGATCGCGGCACCTTCGAGTACTTCCTGCGCGAGCTCGGCTACGCGCTGCTCCCCTGGGTCGCGCTGGCGCCGGCGGCGTTGGGCGCGCTGGTCCTGCGGCGCCCCGATCCGAACGGCGGCGCCGCCGAGACGCGCCGCCAGGGGATCTACTGGTTCGGCGCGATCTGGTTCGTGTCGGCGTACGCGCTGGTCTCCTTCTCGGTCACCAAGTTCCACCACTACATCCTGCCGGCGCTGCCCGGCCTGGCCATCGTCGTCGGATGCTTCCTCGACGATCTGCTGGCGCGCCGGGCGACGCGGGCGGCGGCGGCGGCGGCGCTGGCGGGGATTCCGCTGCTGGCGCTGGTGATCGTCGACCTGGCGTTCGCCCCCAAGGACGCGCAGCACTTCATCTGGCTGTTCTCGTACGACTACATCAACACGCCGCAGGGGCGCCCCTGGCCGCCGGCGCTCGACTTTCGCCCGTGGTTGATCGGCTTCGCGGCCCTCTTCGCGCTGGCGACGCTGGGCCTCGCCTGGCGGCGGATGCAGCGGGCGGCGCTGGTGGCGCTCTGCCTGGTGGCGATCGCGTTCAGCTACTTCCTGCTCGACGGATACATGATGAAGGTGACCCCCTACTGGACGCAGAAGGGGCTGATCGCGAACTATTACAAGATGCGGCGCTCGCCCGACGAGCACCTCCTCGTCTGGCAGATGTACTGGCGCGGCGAGAACTTCTATACCGAGAACGAGATCTTCGAGGGGCCCAACGAGGAGCGGACCATCTTCCTCGGTGACAAGAACGTCGAGAACCTCAAGACCTGGATGGACCACCACCGCGGGCGGCGCGCCTTCTTCCTGATCGAGCGGTCCCGCATGTCCCAGCTCGAGGGGATCGTCCCCGCCGACACGAAGAAGAGCCTCAAGATCGTGGACGACAGCAACATGAAGTTCGTCCTGGCCTCGATCCAGCTCTGACCCGCGCCCCTCGCCGGCTGAATTTCCGGCGATCCGGAGGGAATCCGGTTGACATCCAATGGCCGAGATTCGAACATCCGGCCTGCATTTTTTCGATGATTTTACGCTTGGGGGAGGTTGCTATGGCCAAGTCTCGCTTTCGTCTCGTCAGTGCGCTTCCGATC
>DASYEX010000001.1:0-14211 GCA_036498765.1 Polyangia bacterium | reverse complement strand
TGGCCTGCGAGCGGGGGGAGGAAGCTCATGGGGTCTCGTGGAATTTGCCCGCTTCGGACCTCGAAGTGCAAGTGGGGTCCGGTGGCGTGCCCGCTCTGGCCGACCAGCGCGATGCGATCCCCCGCCCGCACCGGCTGCCCCTGGGAGACCAGGAGCATCGAGTTGTGCGCGTAGGCGGTCAGCAGGTCGCCGGCGTGCTTGATCACCACCAGGTTCCCGTAGCCGCGCACGCCGTTGCCCGCATAGACGACGCGCCCGTCTGCGGCCGCAAACACGGGGGTCCCGATCGGCGCCGGCAGGTCGATCCCCTCGTGCGGCTTCCCCCAGCGCGCGCCGAACGGCGAGCCCACCACCACCCGCACGGTCGTAAGCGGCCAGCGGAGCGCCGGGCGCGGCGCGTTCGGGTCCTCGTTGTGGTCCTGGGCCACCGGCGCGGGCGGCGGCCGTCCGGCCAGCACGAAGAGCAGCATCCCCGGCTTGACCTGGTCGGCGTGCTCGAGGCCGTTGATCTCGAGGAGGTCCTCGGCCGGAACGGCGGCGGCCTGCGCGATGAGCGCCAGCGTCTCTCCGGGACCGACGACGTACCAGCGCCCTGGCGGGGTCTCGGGGTGCATTGGGGCATGGGTGGGGCCGCAGCCGGCGATCGCCACCAGCAGGCCCGCCAGCAGCGCCGCCAGGACGGCGGTCGCCCCGCCGGGGCTAGGCCGCCGGCGCGCCCCCACCGACCCCGAACCGGCCCAGGAGATCGACGTACCGGCAGCGCGTATCGTACGAGGTGGTGAACGCGTCGCCCTGGCGACGGATCAGCGCCAGCGTCTGCTCCTCCGGCCCGCCCAGCGGAATCACCAGCCGCCCCCCGTCGGCGAGCTCCTCGGCCAGGAGCGGCGGCACGCGCGGCGCGCCCGCCGAGACGATGATGACGTCGTAGGGCGCGTGCGCGGGCCAGCCGCCGCTGCCGTCGAACGACTCGAGGGTCACGTTGGCCGCGCCAATCTCCGCCAGCACCCGGCGCGCCCGCTCGGCCAGCGCGGGCACGATCTCGACCGCGAACACCTCCGTGCAGAGCCGGGCCAGCACCGCCGCCTGGTAGCCGGAGCCCGCCCCCACCTCCAGCGCGCGGTCGGTCGCCCGGACCTCCGCCAGCTCGGTGGCGCGCGCCACCATGTAGGGCTGCGAGATGGTCTGCCCATGCCCGATCGACAGCGGCCGGTCGTCGTAGGCCATCGCCGCCAGGCTTGGTTCCACGAAGCGGTGGCGGGGCACGAGGCCCATCGCCCCCAGCACGCGCGCGTCGCGGACGCCCCGGTGGACCAATTGCTCGATCACCATGCGGCGCCGGGCGCCGGTGAGCTCGTCCGTCCCGTCACCCGCCTCGCCGCCGTTTCCACCCTGCCCGCCGGACCCGCCGCGCGTCTCGTCCATGACGACCTGGATTAACTTCTAGCGCGTTCGATCGCCGCGTGCACGAATTTCCCCACCCGCCAGGCGGCGAGCTCGCCGATGAGCCCGGCGTGGGTCAGGTCGAGGCCGAGCGGCGTCACCGAGGCGAACCCGTCGCGCACGGCGCTGAGGTCCGAGCCGGGAAGATCGGTCGCGTTCTCCTCGGGCCCGCCGATCCAATAGTAGGCCCGACCGCGCAGATCCTGCCGGACCTCGACCTGGTCGCGGTAGACGCGGCGGCCGAGGAACGTCACCCGGTAGCCGTCGAACGGCCCGGCCGGCATGTTCACGCTGAGCAGCGAGGCGTCCGGCAGCGCCTTGTCGCCGCGGCGGAGGATCTCCTCTGCCAGGGCCGCGCCGAACCTGGCCGCGTACGAGAAGTCCGGCGGCCGCCGCCGCTCCAGCGACAGCGCCAGCGCCGGCACGCCCCGCAGCGCGCCTTCGACAGCGCCCGCAACCGTCCCCGAGTAGAAGACGTCCGAGCCCAGGTTGAACCCGTTGTTGATCCCCGAGACGACCAGCGCCGGCCGCCGCTTCACGAGGTGCATGAGCGCCAGGTACACGCAGTCGACCGGCGTGCCGTCGATCGCGAAGACGTTGGTGTCGACCTCGTCGACCCGCAACGGGCGGTCGAGCGAGATCGAGTGCGAGGCCGCGCTTCGCTCCCGATCGGGGGCCGCCACCAGCACCTCGCCCACCTCCGCCAATGCCTCCCGCGCGGCCCGGATCCCGGGTGCCCCCACGCCGTCGTCGTTGGTCAAGAGGATCAGCGGGCGCGCGGCGTCGGTCATTCGGGTGCGCCCGATTTAGATCGAAACGCCGGACGCGGCAAGGCCGTTACTGGCAGGTCCCGCCCGTGGTTGAGCGCTCGCGAAATTGACGCGCGCCCTGCCCCCGCCGGAGACTGGCCGCTGATGGCCAAGAAAAAGGCAGCGGGTCGCCCGCCCAGAAGGCGAGCGCCCGAGGGCCGCACCGCCCTCGTGAGGTTCAGCCGCGAGGAGTACGAGATCATCGAGCGCGCGATCGCACGCCAGACGGAGGGCGTCGTCGGCGGGAACGCGGTCACGGTTGCCGCCTTCGCGAAACACGCATCGCTCGGCGTCGCGCAGCGGATCTTGCACGACGCCGAGGCGGAGAAGCTGGGGCAGAACTGACCCGAGCGCCGCGAGATCTGATCGGGGCTCGCAATACACGAGCGACGGCTATCAGTGCCCCCGACGCGACCACCGCATGGCGTGCGGCTTCACGGTAAGGCCCTCTGCGGGAACTGCTCATGCCGTCGCCCCCATAACTCAGCCGACGGACAAGTGGACGCCCCGTCCCGAAAATGGCATTAAGTCACTGAAATAGTTTATGATTTTTGGTTTGTCGCTACGCGCAGACCGCGAAAGATCTTTTACTTTCTGCCAGGGCATGCGTACAGTTTTAACGTGGCTTATATACAGCTTTGACATGGATCCAATACATAGCGTATCAGTATGCAGTACGGTGACCGGCGAGGAGCCGGGCATCAAGGTGGCCGGTGCGGAGCCGGTCATGGAGTGGTGACGGCGCGGAGCCGGCATCGGAAAGGACAAGGATCATGGCAGAGAAAGCGGATGAGGTCGTCAAGCTGACGGTGAACCTGACGCCTGAGGTCGCCCAGACGCTACGACGATTGGCGGATGAACGAGGGACCAATATGACGGAAGTCCTGAAGAGCGCGATCGGAACGGAGAGGTTCATTTCCGACGCTGAGAGGGCCAAGGGGAAGATCCTCGTCGAAGACAAGGACGGGAAGATCCGACAACTAGTATTCAACAAGTGACTCGGTGAACGATGGCGGCGGAGGTTCTGAAGGTGGGGGCGGCGTACCTGCGAAGACTACTGCCGAAATCGATCTCACCGATTTGCCGACCGTCTCGGCGTATGTTCCCGGCGAGAAGGACTACGATCCCACCAAGTCGCGAGAAGACACACGCACATTCCTCGCGGTTTCTTTCGCAGTCCTTCTCGGAATCGTGGTGATCGGCAGCGGGATCATCCTGGCCCTCTGGCCTGATCGAGTAGAGGTTTTCGAGAAGTATCTGACGATGGTCTTCGCTCCGCTGCTGGGTCTCGTGGGAACCGTTTCCGGCTTCTACTTCGGGGAGAAATCAGCCGAGAAGAAGCAGGGGCGTTAGGGGCCGTTCGTGGAGACGATCATTGGGCATCTCGTGCCGCCGCGCCCCAGCGCCGAAGACGCGCGATAGGCGCCTTTCACTTTGGCAAAGCCGCGCCAAAGATTCAGGTCGCGCGATGAATGGGCCTCTCGCGGCCCGTTGTCTCTTAGTCGGGGCGACTGGATTTGAACCAGCGACCCCCTGTCCCCCAGACAGGTGCGCTAACCAGGCTGCGCCACGCCCCGCGACTTTTTTTGATGGGAACCCTAGGAGGGTTCCCATTCCCTCCCGCGACGGGCTCGGGCCGGCAAGCCGTCCCTTCCCCCACGCGTTCAGTATTCAGTTTTCCATTTCAGTCTTCTTGCGCGCAGATACGTATCAGATCTTGAAGCCCTTGCTTGATCTTTCGTAGCGCTTCGGGCGGGATTCCGGTCTGGGCTGCCGGCTGGGGCGGGACCGGGCCCTCGTCGTGGCCCTGGTCGCGCAAGCGGGTGCGGGCTCCCTCGATCGTGTAGCGCTTGTCGTAGAGCAGGTGGCGGATCTGCAGCAGCAGCTCCACGTCGCGCTTCTTGTAGAGGCGCTGCTGCGACCGGGTCTTCTGCGGCTTGACCGACTTGAACTCGGTCTCCCAGTAGCGAAGCACGTACGGTTTGACCCCCACCAGGCGCGCCGCCTCGCCGATCTTGAAGAAGGGCTTCTCCGGGATCCCTCGGCCGTCGGTCGGTGTCGCGCGGCGGGCCACGGGGATCGAGACCCGGCCCTTCAGTCGTTGAGGACGTTCTTGAGGACCTGGCTCGGCTTGAACGTCAGCACGCGGCGCGCGCTGATGGTGATCTCCTGGCCGGTCTGGGGGTTCCGCCCCGCGCGCGCGTTCTTGTCGCGCACGACGAAGTTGCCGAAGCCGGAGATCTTGATCTTCTCCCCCCGCTCCAGCGTCTCCTTGATCGTGTCGAACACCGTCTCGACGATCTCGGCGGCCTCTTTCTTCGAGAAGCCACCCACCTTCTCGTAGACGTTCTCAACAATGTCGGCCTTCGTCATGACCATGCCTTCTATATCACTGAACCGGGAGGGCTGAAAAGCGTCCCCGGCCGCTACCGGAGGACGACGGACGGAGCCGCCTTGAGGGCCGCCACGATCTTGGCGTGGGCCGCGTCGACCTCCGCATCGGTCAACGTCCGGTCGTCGGCCCGGTACACCAACGTCCAGAGCATCCCTTTCTTCCCGGGGGGCGCGTAGCGGGGATCGCGGTAGTCCTCGAGAACGGCCAGATCGCGCAGCAGCGGCTCGGCCGTGGCGGCCAGCAGCGCCCGTTGTTGGTCGGCGGTGACACCCGCGTCGATCCAGAAGGAGACGTCGCGCGAGGACGCCGGAAAGCGCGGCGGGGGCGCGCTGCGGACGGGGCGCCGCTCGCCGGCGATCGCCGCCAGCGCGACCTCCAGGTAGAAGGCCCGCGCCTCGAGACCCAGCGTGCGGCAGATGCGCGGGTGGATCTCCCCGGCCCGGCCGATGCCGTGACCGGCGTCGCCGCCCGTGCGGAGCTCGGCCGAGACCCCGGGATGAAAAAGCGCCGACGCCGGGACCGCGGGGGCCGGCGCGAAGCGCGCGCCCTCGACGCCGAGCGTGCGCAAAAGCTCGCGGGCCATCTGCTTGAGGTCGTAAAAGTCGATGGGGTCGTCGGGCTTGAGCCAGCCCGGGCGCCGGCCGACCAGGATCGCGGCCGCCATCGGCGACTCGACGGGCGCCTCCTTCGGGTCGGCCGCGCGGCGGACCACAGGGCCGACCTCGAACAGAGCCACGTCGGGGAGGCTGCGCGCCAGGTTGCGGCGAGCGGCGTCGACGAGGCCGGGGAGCAGCGAGGTGCGCATCACCTCGTAGTCGGCGGAGATCGGGTTCTTGAGCGCGATGCCGTCGGCGAGCGGCCCGCCGAGCGCGGCGAGCCAGGGGCGCGGGACGAATCCCCAGCTGACGATCTCGGTGAGACCGAGCGCCGCCAGCGCCTCTCGGGCGCGGTCGGCCAGCGCCTCGGGGCTGGGGGCCGGCGCGCCGCTGCCACGCGGCAGGCGTGCCGGCGCGCGATCGTAGCCGACGAGGCGCATGACCTCCTCGACGAGATCCTCTTCGATGGTGATGTCGGGCCGGAAGGTCGGGACGGTGGCGGCCAGCTGATCGGCTCCGTCGGGCGCGCTGGCGATGCCGATGGCGCGGAGCTTCTCGGCGGCCTGGGCGAGCGGGATCTCGAAGCCGGCCAGTCGGGTGAGCCCCGCGAGCGACAGCGTGACCCGGCGCGGGTGGACCTGCTGCGGGTAGCGGTCGATCCCCTCCCCCGCCACCGCGCCGCCGCCCAGGCGCGCCAGCATCGCGGCCGCGCGGCGGCTGGCGTGCGGGATCCCTTCGGCGTCGACGCCGCGCTCGAAGCGGTGCGAGGCCTCGCTGTGCAGCGCCAGCCGTTTGGCGGTGCGGCGGATGGCGCGCGGATCGAACGTCGCCGCCTCCAGCAGCACGGCGGTCGTCGACGACGACACCTCGCTCTCGACGCCGCCCATCACCCCGCCGAGCGCGATGGCCCCCTGCCCGTCGGCGATGACGACGTCGCCCTCCTGCAGCGCGCGTTCGATCCCGTCGAGCGTCTTCATCTTCTCGCCGCGGTTCGCGCGCCGGGCCTGCACCATGCCGCCCCGCAGCCGGTCGAGATCGAAGGCGTGCAGCGGGTGCCCGGTCTCCAGCATCACGTAGTTGGTGACGTCGACCAGGTTGGAGATGGCGCGGACGCCGCAGGCGGCGAGGCGCACCCGCAGCGCGAGCGGGCTCGGCGCGACCTTCAGCCCGGTCACGATGCGGGCCTTGTAGCGTGGACAAGCCGACGGGTCGCGAATCTCGACCTCCACGCCCCGCCCGTGCGGCAGCGCGATGAGCGCGACCTCGTCGGGCGCCGGCAGCCGCCAGGTGGTCTCGAACAGGGCCGCCACCTCGCGCGCGATCCCCGCGTGCGAGAGCGCGTCCGGCCGGTTCGGCGTGACGTTCACCTCCAGGACCTCGTCGAGCAGCCCCACCTGTCGCGCCAGCTCGGCGCCCACCGGCGTCTCAGGCGACAGAATCAAGATTCCGTCACCTTCTTCCCCGATCCCCAGCTCCGTCTCGCTGCAGATCATCCCCGGCGACATCACGCCGCGGATCTCGCGGCGCTCGAGCTTCCGGCCGCCCGGCAGCGTCGCGCCCGGCTGCGCCCAGGCCACCTTGCCGCCCGGCGCCGGGACGTTCGGCGCGCCGCAGACGACCTCTTGCTCCTCGGCGTGAGCGCCGGCCACCAGGCGTACGATCGACAGCGTGTCGGCGCCGGGGTGCGGCCGCTTGCCGCGGACCTCGGCGACCACCACGCCGGTCAGATCCCGGCCCCGGCGTTCGATGGCCTCGACCTCGAGGCCACAGAGCGAGAGCTTCTCCGCGACGCTGTCGGCGGTGACGCCGGGCTTGAGGTCGCAGAGCTCGCGGAGCCAGTTGAAGGAGATCTTCACAGGTGGCCTTCAGATCACCGAAATTGGGCGAGAAACCGGACGTCATGCTCGTAGAACGACCGCAGATCATCGACGCCGTACTTGAGCATCGCCATGCGCGACAGCCCCACGCCGAAGGCGAACCCGGAGACCTCTTTGGGGTCGTAGCCGACGGCGCGAAACACGTTGGGGTGCACCATCCCGGCGCCCCCGATCTCGATCCACCCCGACCCCTTGCAGAGGCGGCAGGTCTTGGGCCCCGGCTTGCGGCCCCCTTCGCAGAGGTAGCAGTCGGCGTCGACCTCGGCCGACGGCTCGGTGAACGGGAAGTAGCTCGGCCGCAAGCGGAGCCCCAGGCCGGGGCCGAAAAATCGGTGGATGAAGTGGAGCAGCGTCCCCTTGAGCTCGGCGAACGAGACGCCGCGGTCGACCAGCAGCCCCTCCATCTGCGGGAACATCGGCGTGTGGGTGGCGTCGTCGTCGCGCCTGAAGACGTTGCCCGGCGCCACGATCCGAACCGGCGGCGGCCCGGCCAGCATCGTGCGGATCTGCACCGGCGAGGTGTGCGAGCGCAGGATCCGCCCCCCCTCCACGAAAAATGTGTCCTGCATGTCGCGCGCGGGGTGATCCGGCGGGGTGTTGAGCGCGTCGAAGTTGTTCCACTCCGTCTCGATCCACGGGCCGGTGCGAACCTCGAAGCCCAGCCCCAGGAAGATCTCCTCGATCTCGCGCCGGACCAGCGTCAGCGGGTGCAGCGTGCCCAGCGCGCGCCCGCGCGCCGGCAGCGTCACGTCGACGACCCGCGCCAGGTCGGCCGACAGCTCCGCCTCGTCGAGCGCCGCCAGCCGCGCCCCGACCGCGCTCTCGATCCCTGACTTGGCCCGGTTGGCCGCCTCGCCCACGGCCGGGCGCTCGGCGGCGGGCAGCTTGCCGAGGGCCTTCATCAGGCCGGAGACCTTCCCCTGCTTGCCCAGGTAGCGCGCCTGCGCGAGCCGGATCTCCTGCTCGGTCGCGAGCGCGCCGATCTCGCCGGCGAACTCGCCGGCCAGGCGATCGAGCTCCGCGATCAGCTCACCGCTGGACATGCCCTGCGCGAGGTCCTTCGACCTTCCGACCTTGGGGCTACGTCGTCCTCGGGCCGGCGGCTAGGCCGCGGCCCGCGCCGACTCGACGACCTTCTTGAAGGCGGACGGATCGCTGATGGCGAGATCCGAGAGGATCTTGCGGTCGAGAGCGATGTTCGCCTTGTCGAGCGCCGCGATCAGCTTGGAGTACGACACGCCCAGCTCGCGCGCAGCGGCGTTGATGCGCACGATCCAGAGGCCGCGGAAGTCCGGCTTGCGCTTGCGCCGGTGGAACCAGGCGTAGCGCCACTTGCGGTGAACCGCTTCGACGGCGGCCTTCCAGAGCTTGGACCGCCCGCCGCGGAAGCCCTTGGCGGCCTTCCGGATCTTGTTGCGGCGATGACGGGACTTGTAACCACCTTTTGCGCGGGGCATGTGCTCGTTCCTTACTTCTGCTCAGGCGTAAGGGAGCATGGCTTTCACCTGATGCTCCTGCGTCTTGCTGATGTAACCGCCGCGGCGAAGCCTGCGCTTCACGCTGGAGGTCTTGTGGGAGAGGTTGTGGCGCAGATAGGCCTTCTTCCGCTTGACGCGCCCGTTGGCGGTCAGCTTGAAGCGCTTCTTCGCGCTGCTGTTCGACTTCATCTTGATCTTTGGCATGGCTCGGGAGCGCGGAAGTATATCGATCTCGGGCCTTTGGGCAAGAGATACGTCAGCCCGACCGTGCGGCGACCGCTCGCCTTTGAAAAAGGGCCCCAGACCCCGACCGTCCGGTCAAGGCGCGGGCGCCCAGCCGACGAAGAGTCCGGCCGAGACGTTGGTGCCGTCGCTCCCCGCGAGCGGAGCCTCGGCGAGAAAGGCGAGCGAAAGGCCGTGGCGCAGCGCCGCGCGCAGGCCGATGCGGGGTGAGAGCATGACGAGAGAGGCGTCGGGCGCCGCCTCGAAACGGACGGAGGCACCCGCGAACACGGCGAAGGTCTCCCGGGGGGCGAACCAGGCCTCGGCGAGCGCGGCCGGCTGGAGCTGGCCGTGCGCTTGTCCGCCGGTCACGTCGAGCGGCGCCGCCAGGGAGAGGCCGCCGTCCACCAGCCAGCGCCGGCCGACGCGCGCGCGACCGGCCGCGCCCAGCTCGCCGCCCGTCGCGTAGCTGCCGGGCTGCCGGGCGGTGTCGATGGGGAGGAGGGCCCGGGCGTAGATGGCCAGGGCGCCGCTCGACCGCGCGGCCAGCACCAGGTGGTACCCGAGCGTCGCCGGGCCGAAGGAGAAGGTGTTGCTGGCGACGCCCGCGTCGTTGACGTAGCGGTAGGTGACGAGCTCGAGGGCCACCGAGATCCAGCTGCGGGCGTTGATCCGGCGCCGGCCGCGCGCGGTGCCGGTGGCGGTCACCTGCCCCCGAAACTCGGGCGCGCCGCTGGCGTCGAGCAGCTCGCCCCGCAGCCGCAGCAGCAGATCCGTCCCCGGGCAGGCCTCGGGGACGGCGCCGAAGTCGGCCGGCTGGTAGGTCTCGGTCCCGCCCGCCAGCGGTCCGGCGGCCGCCTCGATCGGTCCTGGGCAGGCGCCGGGCGGCAGGTCGGCGCGCGCGGCGCCGGCGCCGAGGACCAAGACACATCCGACGAGAATCGCGGCGCGCGGGCGGCTCACGGGAGGCCTGGCTTCGTCCAAGCGCCGTCACCGTCGACGTCGATCAGAAAGGGGTTGGTGAACGCCGTGGGCCAGACGCCCGGCGCGATCGCCTCGACGTCGAAGCGCTCGTTGTCATCCGCGGGGCGCGTGGGCACGTCGGTGTCGGGGAGGTCGGGCAGACCGTCGTCGTCGGTGTCGGGCTCCGTCGGCTGCACCATCCCCGCCTCGACGACGATCCAGGCGTCCCCTTTCGCCGGCAGGAGCGGCGCCAGAGAAAACGAGAGCGAGTACGTCGGAGCGTCGGTTCCCAGGCGATTGACGGCGAACGTGCCCGGCTTGATGTTCGACGGCAGCGGCTTCTGGACGCCGTTGACGAACACCCGCACCTCGTCGACGGGGATCCACGGCGCGGCCGTCACGGTGACGTTGAGCCTGGCCAGAGAGGTCACGGGGGGGATCGAAACGGTGAGATCGGGGCGATAGATCTTTCCCGCCCCGTCGCTGATCGTCACGTCGAGCACCGGGCCGTTGGTCCCCTCGAGGTGGCCTTTGCGCACGTCGGTGTCGAAGCTGGCGAGCTCGGCGTTGTCGGTGGCGAGCTTGGTCTTGTCGTGGCCGCCCCAGATGAGGTTGCGCGGGTAGCCGATCCGCTCGACGGCCAGCGAGTGCGAATCGCTGTTGGCCGTACCGGCGCGCAGGAAGCCCTGGTTGAGCAGCGAGAACCAGAGCGCGCGATAGCGGAGCCAGTCGGCGCGCGAGGCGCCGGTCATCACCTCCTCGACGTCCCAGTCGATGTTGCGGTTGTGGCCGCCGGGCGCCCGGGCCAGCGCGTTGGCGGCGAAGCTGTAGCCGTCCGTGGGTGTATCGGGGATCGGGTCCCGCGGGTCGTATCCGATCGCCTTCGGGTAGCCCTGATCGCGCCCCAGCTTGGCGAGGCTGTAGGGGTGATTGAGCTGGCGGACGCCGGCGGTGTCGCCGGCGAAGAGTCCGTCCATGTCGTCCATCAGCTGGCCGGGCTCGCGCAGCTCGGCCCAGGGGGCTCCATTGCGGGTGGCGAAGAAGTCCGGGACCAGAGGCCAGAAGTTGAAGTGGCCGAGCGTCTTCGGAAAGGTGTCACCGGGGACGTAGTACCAGAGGATGTTGGGCGTCTGCTCGACGCCCGAGATGAGGCCCAGCGCGTTCGTCGCCCCCAGCGCGGCCAGCGTGCTGGCGTAGCTGGTGACGACGTTGTGGTCGGTGGCGATGACGACGTCGACGCCGGTGGCCAGGAAGCTCACCACCCGATCCTGATCGGGGATCCCCGAGTCGAAGCTGGCGCCGCCGTGGACGTGGAAATCGCCGGAGATCACCCCCTGGCCCTGGGGGAGGATCTGGTCGGCCAGCGACTGGACCTGCAGCGTGATGGTGGGCGTCTCCCCGGGCGCGACCGTGACGTCCGCGACGTCGATGCTCGAGAACGGTCCGCGCGTCGCGTAGACATGGTACTGGCCCGGGGCGGGGACCAGCAGCTTGGTGAACGGAGCCTTGTCGGCGGTGAGGGCCCGGTTGCAGGCGGGCGAGGCGCCGTCGGGCGGGCCCAGCATGGGGACGCAGCCCGGGAAGAGGCTGTAGACGCTGGGGACAGCCGCGCCGGTGACCGCGGGATCGGCGATCGGGATGACCACCAGCTCGGCGAAGCTGGCCGGGACGCCGGGCGCTGATTCGACGGCGACGTTCAGCTCCGCGGAGGCCGGGATCGTGAGGTCGCCGATCGACGCGTCGGTCGCCGCCACGGCGAACGAGGTGGGCGCCGCCGCCGGGAGGCCGAAGGCATACGCCTGGACCCGATAGCTCCGGTTGGGCGGCAGGGCGACGGCGAAATTCCCGTTGCTGTCCGGGACCACCTCGTTGCGGGGGGTGATGCCGGCGGGGTCGTCGGGGTTGGGACCCGGGGCCGGCTCGTAGAAGAGCAACGAGGCGCCCCGCCCCGCGTGGCCATCCACTCCCACCCCGTTCGCGACCACCCGCCCGCTCACGGTCACCGCCGGCGGATCGCCGTGCACCAGGGTGCGGACGTGCATCGCCTCCGCCACCGCGGGCGCGAGGCCCGATCCCCATTCGGCGAGGATGAAGCGCTCGAAGTGGAACCCGTCGCCGGACAGCGTGACGCCCAGCGGAACGCCCGAGGCGGTCAGCGTGGTGCTGTTGAACCCCGCGCTCTCGTCGCGATCGCAGGAGATCGCGGCGTAGGAGGTATCCGGCACCGACTGGGAGCGGGCCGCCAGGAATGGCCACGACCGCCAGGCGCTGTCGAGGTGGAGGAGATCGAGATCGGGCTGGACGAACCCCAGTCCCTTGGCCGGCACGAACGGCGCGAGGTTGTTGTCACCCCAGAAGAACCCGTCGGTCAGGAACAGGGTGTTGGGATCGGGGGCGCCGTTGTAGAGATCGGTGCGGACGCGCACGCCGGGCTCGCAGGGGCGCACCTCGTACCGGGTGACGACCGTGACCTTGGGGTTCCCCTCCAGGTGGCCGCGGAAGATGACGGCCTTGTAGGCGCCGGCCGCCGGCGCGTCGATTCCGGGATCGGCGACCGCCGAGTCGTAGTGGACGGCGTCGCGCGGGAGGACGCCCGCCGCATGATAAATGGCGTTGGTCTGGTCCGCGGGCTGCCCGGTCGGGGTCGGCGTGATGGGGGCCAGATCCAGGATCGCGCCGCCCGTGGGGGCCAGGTGGTGCGGGTGCTCAGGCGCGTCGATCACCACGCGGATCAGATCGTTCTCGAACAGGAAGTCGCCCGCGGCCGCCTGCGCTTTCGGTCCTGCCACCCGCTCGGCGTCCATCTGGCCGATGATCTCGGCGCGAAGCTTGGGCGCGGCGCACTGATAGGCCAGCGCCGCGCAGGCGGGCGGCGGCACGCACTGACCGTCGTCGCCGCCGACGCAGCCGTCGCGGTGGCAGCCCGCGGCCCCCATCGCGAGCGCGCTGGCCCCAAGGAGGTGGAGAAGGCTCAGGCGCGGGCGCCCCATCGCGCCCGCATCCTACCGGAATTAGGTCGAGCTAGCCCTTGCCGGCAGCGGCCTGGGCCGGAGGGGCGCTCGCGGGAGGGGCGCTCGCGGCCGGAGTGCTCGCGGCAGGAGCGCTTGCGGCCGGAGTGCTCGCGGCAGGAGCGCTCGCGGCAGGGGCGGTCCCACCAGCGGTTCCGCTGGTCGCCGGCCGGCTGGGAGCGGCACCAACGGGTGGGCCCGGCGGGCGAATGACGCCGCCGCGGGGGCCGATGATCATCACCATGCGGCGCCCTTCCATCATGGCGCGCTGCTCGACCATCGCGACGTCGCCGACATTCTTGACGACCTGGTCGAGCATCGCCTGCCCGGTCTCCGGGTGGACGATCTCGCGGCCGCGGAAGACGATCACCAGCTTGCACTTGTTCCCCTCGGCGAGGAACCGGCGGATGTGCTTCACCTTGAAGTCGAAGTCGTGCTCGTCCGTCTTGGGACGCAGCTTGATCTCTTTCAAGACGATCGTCGACTGGTGCTTGCGGGAAGCCTTTTCCTTCTTCGACGTCTCGTACTTGAACTTGCCGAAGTCCATGATCTTGCAAACCGGCGGCGCGGCGCGCGGGTTCACTTCGACCAGCTCGAGCCCGGCCTCTTCGGCGAGCTTCAGGGCCTCGTGCGTGGGAATGACGCCGATTTGCGCGCCGTCGGCGCCGATGACGCGAACCTCGGGCACTCGGATACGGCGGCCGACTCGGTAGTTGTCCGTCGCGCTGGGGGGGGCTTGATTGAATGGCCTTGGGATGATCTTTCTCCTGGTTGGGTGTTCTTTAAGATAGGTCCGCCTATTGTAATGCCGACCGGTGCCTAGGCGATGCCACCGGGTACTGGAATTTTTGCCTCGGCTGCCAGCTGCCGCGCGAAGTCGTCGAGGGGCATGGCCGGGAGCTGCTTCCCCTCCCGGGTGCGTACAGAAACTACACCGGCCGCCATGTCTTTTTCGCCGACCACGACCTGATAGGGGATCTTCTCGAGCGTGGCCCGTCGAATTTTCGCGCCCAGCTTGTCGGCGGCCAGGTCCGCCTCGACCCGCAACCCCTCCGCCGCAAGGCGGGCCTGGACCTTCTGCGCGTAGGCCTCGGCCTTGTCGCTGACCGAGAGGACACGGGCCTGAACGGGGGCCAACCAGGGCGGGAAAGCCCCGGCGAAGTGTTCGATGAGCACGGCGATGAACCGCTCGACCGACCCGAACAGCGCGCGGTGGATCATGACCGGCCGCTGGCGTGAGCCGTCTTGCGCCACGTACTCCAGCTGAAACCGCTGGGGGAGCTGGAGGTCGAGCTGGAACGTGCCGCACTGCCACTCGCGGCCGAGCGCGTCGCGGATCTTGAGGTCGATCTTGGGCCCGTAGAACGCCCCACCCCCATCATCCACCTCGAAAGGCCGCCCGGTCGCCTCCAGCGAGCTGCGG